>DATNOR010000122.1:0-30213 GCA_035601235.1 Gemmatimonadales bacterium | reverse complement strand
CCGCCAGCTCCGGAAAGTGATCTATGGAGTCGACGTCGGCACCGATTCCGTGCCGGCTGGCGCACCGCAGCAACACTGGATCGACCCGGACGGGCCGACCGGGCCCTCGCCCAAGTTCCTGATCAACGATCCGAGCTCCACACTGCGCTCACTGCGCGGGAATGTCGTCCTGCGTTGGGAGTACCGCCCCGGCTCGACGCTGTTTCTTGTCTGGACTCGCAATGGGTCGTCGCAGCTGGAGCGCGGCCAGATCGACTTCAGGGATGACGCCGGGGCGCTGTTTCAGGGCCCGTCGTCGAATGTCGTTCTCTTGAAGGTGAATTATTGGCTGGGATTCTAGGGAAGCCGATATCGGCGCGTTGATGCGTGGTTGACGCGACCGGTCACATTCGCTTGACCATGGCCCGCGACCGCCAGTACGTTCACCCCATGACGCCAACGTTGGTGACGGCAGACCAGCTGGAGCGCCTCCGCCTGCCCGACAAACGCGTCGAGCTGGTGAAGGGTGTGCTCATCGTCAAGGAGCCGGCGGGGTATCGCCACGGTGCTGTGGCCGCCCGGCTCGCAAAGATCCTGATGGACTACGCTGATGCACAAGACCTCGGCCAGGTCGTGGCCGCCGAGACCGGTTTCACGCTGGCCAGCGATCCCGATACCGTGCGTGCGCCCGACGCCGCGTTCATCCGTCGCGAGCGGCTCCCGGACCCACCGCCCGCTGGATTTGCACGGCTCGCCCCCGATCTCGTCGTCGAAGTCCTCTCACCCGACGACCGGCCGGGTGAGGTCCTGGCGAAGGTCGCAGACTGGTTGAGCGCCGGAACCCGGCTGGTGTGGGTCGTCGACCCTGCCCGCCGGCGTGCCCGCGTCTACCGGGCCGATGGCAGCGACGCATCCGTAGATACCGATGGCGCCTTCGACGGCGAGGACGTCATGCCCGGCTTCACCTGCACGCTGAGCGCGATCCTCTAGTCTCCCTGCGTTATGACCGAGCGGGAAGCGTTTTACACAGTCGACCGGATAAAGGGAGACATCGCCGTGCTGGTCGGGGACGATGGCGCGGCGCTCCGGTCCGCGAACGGCTCGAGCGGCTGCGCAAAACCGACCCCCGGGCGTCTACGCTCGGCTGACCCCGGGCGCAAGCCCGGGGAGTCTAAGCCACCCGTCCGATCGGTAGCCTCCGGATCCGCTTCCCCGTCCCCGCGAAGATCGCGTTGCACACCGCCGGCGCGATGGGCGGCAGCCCCGCCTCGCCCACGCCTCCCGGCGCCGCGTCGCTGCGCACGAGATGCACCGCGATCTCCGGGCTGTCCGCCAGGCCGAGCATACGGTAGTCGGTGAAGTTGCTTTGCGCCACGCGGCCCCGATCGATGGTGATCTCGCCGTACAGCGCCGCCGTCAGGCCGTAGATAATCGCGCCCTGCACCTGCGCCTCGACTCCGGCCGGATTGACCACCACACCGCAGTCGATCGCGCACACCACGCGGTGCACGCGCACGGCGCCGTCCGACGCTACTGACACTTCCGCCACCTGGGCGAGAAACGTGTCACCGAACTGCCACAGCGCGATCCCGCGAGCCTGCCCGGCGGGCGGCGCCGAGCTCCAACCCGCGCGCTCCGCCGCGAGGTCGAGCACCTGGACGAGCCGTGGGTGGCCCGCCACCAGCTCGCGGCGATACGCGTACGGATCCTTGCCCGCGGCGTGCGCCAGCTCGTCCACGAAGCTCTCCACCACCCAGCCGTTCTGCGACGGGCCCACGCCGCGCCACGGCGCGACTGGTACGCCGGGGTCTTCGATCACCCGCTCGAGACGAAAATGGGGCACCGGGTAGATCAGCTCGTCCGCCCCGCGCGTGAGCAGGAATGACCCGCCCTCGGGGCCGACGAGGCGATGGCTCCACGCCACCGGCGCGCCGCGCGCGTCGAGCCCGCCGCGCAGCACGTTGTAGGTGGCGGGACGATACAGCGCGTTCTGAATGTCGTCTTCCCGCGTCCACACGACCTGGACCGGGGCGTCGATCTGCTTTGCCAGTTCTACTGCCTCGGTCGCGTAGTCCATGGGCCCGCCGCGCCGCCCGAAGCCGCCGCCCAGATAGGTCACATGCACGGTGATCGCCTCGGGCGAGAGGCCCGTCAGCTTTGCCGCCGCCCGCTCGATGCCCTGAGGGTTCTGCGTGGGCGCCCAGATCTCGCAAGCGGTGCCACGCACCTGCGCGGTGCAGTTCATCGGCTCCATGCAGGCGTGCGCGAGATAGGGCGCCTGGTAGGTCGCCTCGACGGTGCGCGCGGCGCCCTTGAGCCCCGCGTCCACGTCGCCCACCGTGCGGACTACGTCTCCGGAGCGCTCCACCGCGGCGGCGAACGCGCGCCAGATGCCGTCACTGCTCCACTGCGCCACCTTCCCCTCGTCCCACTCGACCTTGAGGGCCTGTTTCCCCTGGAACGCGGCCCAGGTGCGATCGGCCACCACCGCCACTCCACTCGAGATCTGCAGCACGCGCCGCACGCCCGGCACCGCGAGCGCCGGGGCGGGATCGAACGATTTCACCCGCCCGCCGAATACCGGACAGCGCGCCACCGCGGCGTACACCATGCCGGGAACCCGCACATCGATCCCGTAGCGCGCCTCGCCGCTGACTTTGTCCGGTGTGTCGACGCGCGGCACGCGGGTGCCGAGGATGCGGAACTCCGCTGGGGGCTTGAGCGGTGGATCGGCTGGCACCGGAAGAGTAGCGGCGAGCCCCGCCAGGTCGCCGTAGCCAAGCCGCCGACCGGTGGCAACATGCTCCACCATCCCGTTCCGCGCGCGGCACCCCTGGCGCGGCACCTTCCAGGTGAGCGCCGCCGCGCCGATCAACATCTCGCGCGCCGCGGCGCCCGCCTGGCGCAGCGGCTCGAACCCGGAGCGCACGCTGCGGCTGCCAACGGTGAACTGGTCGCCGTACGCCGGGTCGGCGTCTGCTTGCGCCACTTGCACCCGCGTCCAATCGGCCTCGAGCTCCTCGGCCACGATCATCGGCATCGCGGTCTTCACGCCCTGGCCCATTTCGGAGCGGCCGGTCCAGATGGTCACCGCGCCGTCGGCCTTGATCTCGATCCACGCGTTGGGCTTGAATGACTGGGTGGCGTTGCGGTCGAATGCGGGGAGATGGAACCCGATCAGCAGGGATGCGCCGGCCGCCACGCCGGTCTCCAGGAACTCCCGCCGATTCATGGTCGCATGGGTCACGTCGCAGCTCCAGCGGTCGGTCGAGTCAACCTACGCCGGGCGTGGCTACGGAGTCAACCAACTTGCGGCCGGCATGCTCCCGGCGTTTACGTCCGGTGACTGCAGCCACCAGGAGCGACCTTGCTGCGCACCGCCCTCGTCGCGATCATGCTGTTCGCCCTGCCCGCGCCCCCAGCGGCCGTCGTCCAGCAGCAATGGGTTCACCTCGGCTCACGGGTGGTAGGCTCTGGGGGAGACCGCGATATCATCCGGACCGCGGGCGAGGGCCGGTTCAAGCGCATCCGCTTCCTCGTGGAGGGCGGCGACCTGGAGCTGTTCGACGTCACGATCACGTTCGCGGACGGCAAGACCTTCTCCCCCCCTGGCCGATTCTCCTTCGCCGGCAGCCTCCACAGCCGCGTCGTCGCCCTGCCCGGCGGCGCGCGAGTCATTCGCTGGATCAACTTCTTCTATCATAGGCTCCCGGGTGGCGGACCGGGCAAAGCGATCGTCCGTGTCTACGGTCGCCGCTGACTCGCTACAGAGTCAGGTAGACGACCTTGACGAACGTGTCACCGTTGAACCTGCCCTTGCCCCACTCCGCATCGAGATCGACGAAGGGCTTGGCTGCGATCGCTTGCTCGAGGGTTTTCCCGGACGCCTTGAGCTTCCGTACCCGGTCCGCGGCCGTGGAGAGCATGTCGCGATATTTCGCGAGCTCGGCCTTGGTGGCGAGAGCGCCGTGTCCCGGGACGATCTTGGTTGTGGTGTCCGCCAGGCTCAGCAGCTGGTCCGCCCCCGCGATCATCCCGTCGATCCGGCCGCCGGTGGAGCCGTCGATGTAGGGATACCTGCCATTGAAAAACACGTCGCCGGTGTGCAGCACGTTGGCCTTCTCGAACCGCACGAACACGTCGGTGTCCGTGTGCGCCGGCGGAACGTGCGTCACCGCCAGCCGCTCGCCGTTCGCCTCGAGCGTGTATCCGTCCTTGAAGACTCGCTGCGGCAGGGCGTCGGTCGGCGAGGGCGGCAAGTCCAGCTCGAGCACGGCGAGGTGGTGCGGCTGGGTCATCCGCAGCTTGGTGTTTTCGTGCGCCACCAGCGTCGCACCGCCGGCGCGGAGCGGGGCGTTGTTGTCGGTGTGATCGAGGTGCCAGTGCGTATCGATCACGAACTTCACCGGAGCAGGCCCGAGTCCCTTGAGCGACTCCTGGAACTTGGGCCACGCCGGCGCCACGAACGTGTCCACCACGACCATGCCGTCGGGGCCGCGCAGCACCACCACGTTGCCGCCGGGACCGGAGAGCAGCGTGAGGTTCTCGGCGAGCGGCTGTGCCTGTATGGGGATGGCGCCGAGCTGCGCTCGAAACGCCGCCAGGGGATCCTGCTGGCCAGCTGCCGCGTACGCCAGCCGGCGGGGAAGCAGCCCGTCCACCAGCACGCCGGCGCCCACAGCCGACATCATCCGCAACCACTCGCGCCGCGTCCTGCTCGTCGCCATCCGGCTCACGGTCCACCTGCTGTCTCGGGTTGTGGTGCAATATGCCCCGGCTGTAGTCGAGGACAAGGCCAAGGCCAAAGGCTTCGAGGTCTATGAGCGAGCGGGAAGCGTTCTACACGGTCGACCGGATCGAGGGGGACATCGCCGTGCTGGTCGGAGACGACGGCGTAGGGGTCGACGTGCGTCGCAATGCGCTGCGCGTGCGGGTGCGGGAGGGGATGGTGCTGCGAGTGGGGCTCTCCGACCATGGGCCCGACTGGTCGAGCTGCACCATCGATAACGCGGAGCGCGAGCGGCGGCTGGCGGAGGCCCGCGAACGACTCGCCCGGCTGCGGAACACCGATCCCGGGGGCGACGTGGTCCTCTAGCGGTTAGAGCTCCGTGATCCCCGGGCTTGCGCCCGGGGTCAGTCAATTCTCCAGCTCGAGGTCACCAATGCGACTCCTGCTGTTCCTCGTCCTTCCCTGGCTTGCAGCTCCGCTCGCGGCGCAGCAACCCGATTCCGCCCCGGGCTTCGACCTCATCGAGGTCATGATCCCCGCGCGCGACGGAGTCAAGCTCCATACCACGATCTTGGTGCCCAGAGACGCCCGCGGCCCGCTACCGATCATCTTCACGCGCACGCCCTACGGCATCGCCCACGCCGGCAACGCGCTGCGCGGCTATTACCGGGCGTTCGCCGCCGACGGCTACAGCTTCGCGTTCCAGGACATCCGCGGGCGCTATACGTCGGAGGGCCAGTTCGTCATGCTCCGACCGCCCCGCCAGCGGGGCGACCCGAAGGCGATCGACGAAAGCACCGACGCGTACGACACGATCGACTGGCTGCTCGCGCACGTGCCCAACAACAACGGCCGCGTGGGAATGCTCGGCATATCGTATCCCGGCTGGCTCACCCTCATGGCGATGCTCGACCCGCACCCGGCGCTCAAGGCCGCGTCGCCGCAGGCATCGCCCGCCGACATGTTCCTGGGCGACGACTTCCACCATAACGGCGCGTTCCGCTTGAGCTACGGCTTCGAGTACGCGGCAAGAATGGAGACGTCGAAGCAGCAGGAGACGTTCGAGTTCGACCGCTACGACACCTTCCAGTGGTACCTCGATCTCGGGCCGCTCGCCAACGTCAATTCCAAGCACTTGCACGGGAAGATTCCCACCTGGAACGACTTCGTGGCGCACCCCAACTACGACGCGTTCTGGCAGCGGCAGGGCGCCGCTCCTTACCTCACCCGCGTCACTGTGCCCACGCTCACCGTGGCGGGATGGTGGGACCAGGAAGACTTCTATGGCCCCCTGAAGATCTACGAGCTGCTCGAGCCGCACGACACCGGACACGTCAACTCGCTCGTGGTGGGGCCGTGGAATCACGGCGGCTGGGCCGGCCCGGCGGGGGACAAGCTGGGCGCCATCGACTTCGGGAGCCCCGCATCCCGATACTTCCAGGACAGCATCCTCGCGCCCTGGTTCGCGCATTTCCTGAAGGATCGGGACGAGCCCAGGCAACCGGAGGCCATCACCTTCGAGGCGGGCGCCAATCAGTGGCGCTCCTGGGACGCGTGGCCGCCGCGACAGGGGACGACCGAGCGGCTGTACTTTCAGCCCGGCGGCCGGCTCTCGTTCGAAGCCCCGACGGGGGCAAACGCCTTCGATAGCTATGTCTCCGACCCCGCCCACCCGGTGCCGTACCGCCACCGTCCGATCCCCGCCACGTATTCACCACAAGGCTCCGGGTGGCCGACCTGGCTCGTCGAGGATCAGCGCTTCGTAGACGAACGCCCCGACGTCCTGACCTGGCAGACGGAGCCGCTCACCGAGGACGTGACGATCGCCGGCGCCATCACTGCCAGGCTGTTCGTTGCTACCACGGGTACGGACGGCGACTGGATCGTGAAGTTGATCGACGTCTATCCGGAGCAGTACCCCAAGGATCCGAAGCTCGCGGGCTGGGAGCTGATGGTGGCGAACGATGTGCTACGGGCGCGCTTCCGCTCGAGCTTCGTAACGCCCGCACCGCTCACGCCGAACCAGGTGACGCCACTCACGATCGACCTGCACAGCCAGGATTACCGCTTTCTCAAAGGGCACCGGATCATGGTGCAGGTGCAGAGCAGCTGGTTTCCGTTGATCGATCGCAATCCGCAGACGTTCGTGCCGAGTATCTTCGAGGCGCGCGCATCAGACTATCGCCCGGCGACGGTCCGGGTGTATCGGTCGGCGCGATGGCCATCCTCTATAGAGGTGCAGGTGGTGAAGGACTAGCCCGCCTCCGACGCCACGCGCGCCGCTTCGGCGAGCACCGCCGCCCCGACGAAGATGCTCTCCTCGGCCGCGTAAAACCGCGGCGAGTGCGCGGGGATCGGCTCGCCCCCGGGCTCGCGCGCGCCGATCCTGAGAAAGCATCCCGGCATGCGCTCGAGGTACGCGGCGAAGTCTTCACCCCCCATGTTGACGAAGCCCAACGGAACGACGGCCGCATCGCCGAGCACCGCACCGGCGGCGCGGCGCGCCCAGGCGGCGGGCCCTGGAGGATTCACGAGCGGGGGCGGGCCGAGCTCGATCGAGACCTCCCCGCGCAGCCGGTGCAGGGCCGCCGTGGCTTGCGCGATGTGGCGCACCTCCTCGACCAACCGGCGGCGCGTGTCGGGATCGGTGGCGCGCAATGTCCCCGTGAGCGTGGCGCGATCCGGGATCACATTGGGCGCCGAGCCGGCGTGCACGCTGCCGATGCTGACCACCGCCGGATAAGCGGGATTCACCCGGCGCGCAACGATCGTCTGGAGCGCGCCGATGAGCGCTCCGGCGCCGACGATCGGGTCGGCGGCCTCGTGCGGCCGGGCGGCGTGCGCACCGCTGCCCAAGAGCCTGATCTCGAAGCTGTCGGCCGAGGCCGCGAGCGGCCCCTCCTGGGCCACGACTTCGCCCACGGCGAAGCGCCGGTCGACATGGGCGCCGAAGATGGCCGCCACGCCGTCGAGCGCTCCCGACTCGAGCACGGCCTGCGCCCCGCGGCCGGTCTCCTCGGCCGGCTGCAGCACGATCAGCACGTCGCCCGCGGCGGGACACGCCGTCAGGAGATGCGCGGCGCCCACCGCCCAGGTCGCGTGCACGTCGTGCCCGCAGGCGTGCATCACGCCGGGGTGCTCGGAGGCGAAAGGGAGGCCCGTCTCCTCGGAGATCGGCAGCGCGTCGATGTCGCCGCGCACGGCGACCGGGGCGCGGCTCGAGTCGCGGCCGCGGATCCGCGCTACGACGCCGGTGCCGGCCACGCGCTCGAGGCGGCCGGGCGCGAGCTGCGCCAGTGCCGCGTGCAGCGCCTCCGCCGTGCGCTGCTCCTTGCCCGACAGCTCCGGGTGGCGGTGCAAGTCGCGCCGCAGCTCGACCAGCGTCTGTCGCAGCGCCTGGGGGAACAGCTGGTCGAGACGAGTCACCCGAGCACTTCGCGGCGCACCGTGAGGTTCTCGACGCGATCCAAGTCCACCTCGACCCCCATGCCCGGCGCGTCGCGCGGCACGCGGACCCTGCCGTCCGAATCCATGGTCCACTCCGGTGTCACGATATCGCGCTCCCAGTAGCGCGCGCTGGGGGAGAGGTCGCCGGGGAGGGAGAAGTTGGGCAGCGACGCGAGCGCCACGTTGTGAGCGCGCCCGATGCCGCTCTCCAGCATGCCGCCGCACCACACTGGGATGCCGTGCCGCTGGCAGAGATCGTGAATCGCGATGGACTGGGCGAACCCGCCCACCCGTCCCGGCTTGATGTTCACGATGCGGCCGCTCTGCAGCGTGATCATGTCCTCGGCCCGCTCCACGTCGGTGATGGATTCATCGAGACAGAGGGGGGTCTTCAAGCGTCGCTGCAGTGCCGCATGGCGCACCAGGTCGTCGCGCCCCAGGGGCTGCTCGATCATCAAGAGGTCGAACGCATCGAGCTGCCGCAAGTGCTCGGCGTCGTCCAGCGTGTAGGCCGAGTTGGCATCGACCATCAGGTGGACCTGGGGGCCGAGCGCCTCGCGCACGGCGCGCACGTAGGGCACGTCCGCGCCCGGCGCGATCTTCAGTTTGATCTTCTGGTATCCCTGCTCGAGCGCGGCGCGCGCCCGGCGCACCAGCGCCTCGGGGCTCGCCTGGATCCCGAGCGAGATGCCCGTGACGATCCGCTCGCGCGTGCCGCCCAGGAAGGACGAGAGCGAACGGCCGCACACCCGCGCGGCGAGCTCCCAGCATCCCATCTCGACCGCGGCTTTCGCCATGCGGTGGCCGCGAAAGTCGCGCTCCAGGATGGCATGGACGATCTCCGGTCCCTCGAGCTCCTGCTTCAAGATGCGGGGCGCGACCCAGGCGCGAATCGCGAGCCACGCCGTGTCGATCGTCTCGTCGGAGTAGTTGGGCTGCTCGCCGGCGACGCATTCGGACCAGCCGGTGACGCCGTCGGACGACGTCAATTGCAGCAGGCAGATGCGCCGCTCGCTCACGAGACCGGACGAGATGCGGAACGGCTCCTTGAGCGGGAGCCGGATCTCGCGCAGGGTGATCCGCTCGACCGAGAGCATCAGCGCGTGCGGGCCAGCACGTAGTAGCCGCGCCCGGCCGGGGCATCACGATAAAACCCCGCCACGTGGTAGCCGTGCTCCAGGGCCCAGGTGAACGCCGCGCGGGTGGTCGCGCGCCAGCGGCCGGCGAGCGCGAGCGAGTGCTGCTGCACTTTGTCGATTTCCAACGGGATCTCGACGCGCAGCGGCCGCGCGGGCGGCCCATCGCGCAGCTGCGGCATGGTGGGCACGCCGTCACCGTCCGACGCATTCACCACGCGCGCCGTACTCTTCGCCTCGGGTTGGTGTGGCGTGTCGGTGATACCGGGCGTGGCGATCTCCCAGGCTACGATGAACCGATCGGTGCCGAGGCCCCGATGCAGAGCGCTGTCGGTGTCGCTGCCGTACATGTCGATCACGTACTCCGATACCCGCACGCCCAGCCGGTTGAAGTTGAGGTGCGCGTTGCGGGCGACGAGCGGGTCGAACGTCCAGTACACGAGCCCCACGCCCATGGCGAGCAGCGTCTCGCGCTGAAACTGTTTGAGTCGCCTGCCGATGCCGCGGTCGCGCAGCTCCGGTCGCACGGCGAGCATGTCGGACCAGTGGACCAGCCGGCCGTTTTCGACGCCGGTCATGCCGAACACGAAGCCGACGAGCTGGTCCCGGGCGTCGAACGCGCCCGCCGTCACCCCGCCCAGCCGCTGGCTGACCTTGAGGATAGCGGCGGGAACGCGCTCGCTGAAGTCGGCGCCCCAGGTTTCCTCCTGCAGGGCGACGCAGCCGACGAAGTCTTCGTGGGTAGAGAGGTGACGGATGTGCAGGCCGTCGGGCGGGGCGGCGGGGAGGGGACGGTCCATTCAGGTATGCGGCAAAGTATACAATCGGGGCCGTCCCGGCAACGTTTGGGCGGCTTGCGTTGCACACGACTTTGTACACATTATAGCCCTCTCCTCGCTCGGGAAGCGCGCTCATGCATCGAACGGCCGTCGCCGCGCCGTGGCTCGTGGTCCTCGGTTTCGCACCCCTCACCGCGCAAGGGCGCGGACAAACGCTCCCGGGACCCGTCCCCGCCACGCTCGCCGAGCGCGTCCAGCAGGTGATCAGTCGGCCCGAGTACCGCCGCTCGAGCTTCGGCGTCGCGTTCTACGATCTCGACTCGCACACGCCGCTGTTCACCCTCAACGCCGACAAGCTGTTCGTCCCCGGCTCGACGACGAAGCTCGTCACCGAAGGGACCGGCTTGGAGCTCTTGGGCCCGGACTATCGATTCCACACGCGCCTGTATCGCACTGGTCCGATCCGCAAGGATGGCACGCTGGACGGCGACCTCGTGCTGGTGGCGAGCGGCGACCCCAACCTCTCGGGACGCATCCGCCCCGACGGCACGCTCGCCTTCGAGAACCAGGACCACGCCTACGACGGCAGCCCCGACACCAAGGCCGTGCCGGGCGATCCGCTGCTCGTGATCCACGAGCTGGCCGATCAGGTCGCGGCGCGCCACATCACCCGGGTGAAGGGGCACGTGCTGATCGACATCAGTCTGTTTCCCGAAGGCGAGCGCGAGCTGGGCACCGGCGTGGTGATCTCGCCGGTGGCGGTGAACGACAATCTCGTGGACGTGACGATCGCTCCCGGTGCCGCGCCGGGCGCTCCGGTGACGGTGACGCCGTCCCCCGTCACCGGGTACGTACGCTTCGTCAATCAGGCGACCACTGCACCGGCGGACTCGACACCGGAGATGCGCTGGGCCTCGGACTCGGCCGCCCCCGACGGGTCACACACGGTGACCGTGGCGGGGCGGTTCCCCGCCGGTAAACCGGCGTGGCTCTTCAGCTACGCGGTGCCGCAGCCCAGCCGGTTCGCCGAGGTCGTGCTGGTGGAAGCGCTCAAGGCGCGGGGCGTGCGCGTGGTGGTGAGCCCCGCCGGCGTGCGGCACGACTTCAAGGCGCTGGCCTCGGCCTACACGCCCGACAACCTGGTGGCCGAGCACGTGTCGCCGCCGCTCACCGAGGAGGCGAAGGTCACGCTCAAGGTGAGCCAGAACCTGCACGCATCGATGATGCCGTTCATCCTGAGCGGAGTCCTCGCGCACGACGGCTCGGCCAAGGCGGGGTTCAAGCTCGAGCATGACCTGCTCGAGCGCGCCGGGCTCGACCTGAGCGGCGCGTCGCAGGGCGACGGGGCCGGTGGAGCGGCGCACTTCGCGCCCGAGTTCATGGTGCGATTCCTCGCCTACATGGCCAGCCGGCCGTATTTCCCGGCCTACCTCGCCGCGCTGCCGGTATTGGGCCGCGACGGCACCCTGTGGAAGGTGCAGCCCGATTCACCCGCCGCCGGTCATGTGCAGGCCAAGACGGGCACGTACGTGGAGGTGGACCATCTGAACCGCGCGCTGATGGTGAACGGCAAGGGGCTCGCGGGCTACGTGACGACCGTGGGGGGCCGGCGTCTCGCGTTCGCCGTGTACGCGAACAACGTGCCGGTGTCGGCCGAGCAGGGTGCCATCGAGCGCACCATCGCGCAGGCGGTGGGTGAGATCGCGGCGGCGGCATACGACGCCGTGCCGTGAGCAGGAGGACCGGGTTTCGCTGTACGGGACCGTCAATCCGGAGGAGGTAGGCCGTGTCGCACGTCATGTC
The DNA here is from genome assembly GCA_035601235.1 of Gemmatimonadales bacterium. Lineage (GTDB taxonomy): Bacteria > Gemmatimonadota > Gemmatimonadetes > Gemmatimonadales > GWC2-71-9 > AG41. The sequence goes on along the minus strand of DATNOR010000122.1, from coordinate 18,340 downwards.
GAACACCGTCGCCCTGCTCGCGCTCGTCGCGGCACCGGCGATCGCGCAACAGCAGGAGGAAGGCGAGGTCGCGGGTATGGTCGTTGCCCAGGCTTCCCAGGGTCCCCTCGCGGACGTCCAGGTTAGCATCGCGGACCAGCCGGGGAAGACGGCGACGACCGATGTGTCGGGTCGGTTCCGGCTCACGGGCGTGAGCGGCACTGAAGTCACGCTCATCGCGCGGCTGATCGGGTATCGTCTGGCGACGCGGACGGTGCCGGTCGGCGCCACGGACGTCCGGCTGGCGCTCGCCGATCGGCCGATCGAGCTGGACCAGATCGTGGTCACGGGGACGGCAGGCGGGCAGCAACAGCGTGCGCTGGGCAATTCCGTCGCCACGATCAAGGCCGACGCCGTGGTGGCGGCCGCACCCATCCCCGATGTGCAGAGCCTCATCAACGGCCGCGCGGCGGGCGTGGTGGTGATGCCCGGGACCGGGATGGTCGGGAGCGGCGCCAAAATCCGCGTGCGCGGGGTGTCCACGTTCTCCCTGTCTGGCGAACCCCTGATCTACGTGGACGGGGTGCGCGTGAATAACGAGACCGGCACCGGCATGTCCGTGCAGGCCTTCGGCTCGGGCGTCGTGTCGCGCCTCAACGACTTCGATCCGGCGGAGATCGAGAGCGTCGAGATTCTCAAAGGGCCGGCGGCCGCGACGCTGTACGGCACGGAGGCGGCGCGCGGCGTGATCAACATCATCACCAAAAAGGGCGCCACGAGCGGGACGCGCTACAGCTTCACCGTCCGGCAGGGGGGGAACTGGTTCATGGACCCGGAGGGCCGGGTTCCGACGAACTACTGGCGCGACACCCTTGGCGTCATCCGGTCGGTGAACGTCATCCAGACGGAGAATGCCCGCGGTACGCCGGTGTTCCGCACCGGCACGCTCAACGACTATGCGGCGAGCTTGAGCGGCGGCGCCGGGATCCTGCGCTATTTCGCGTCCGCCGGCTGGACGCGCGACCAGGGGGCCGAGCCGAACAACGCCCGGCGGCAGACGAGCGTGCGCTCGAATCTGCAGGTCACGCCCAGTCCCAAGGTCGACCTCGAAACGAGCGTCGGCTACATCTCGAGCAACACGACGCTGTCGTGCGAGGCGGGGTGCGGCGGCGCGACATGGGGCTCCTGGTTCTCGACTCCCAAGAATCTCCCGCAATACTGCGGCGAGGTTCCTGGGGCCGACCCTGTGACCTGCGGCTGGGCACGGGGCTTCCAGAGCTCGCCACCGGAGGCGGACCGCTCGATGCAGGACTGGCAGGACATCAATCGTTTCACCGGGAGCGTCACGCTGAACTACCATCCGCTCAAATGGATGACGCACCGCGTCGTGGTCGGCACGGATTTCACGCAGGAGAAGAACCAAGAGCTGCTGCCGTACCTGACGAACGACACGCTGCGCTTTTTCTGGGGCCAGTTCGCCGACGGCTGGAAGTACCAGAACCGGCGGGACATCGTCTACAACACGTACGACTACCTCGGCACCCTGAAGTTCGACCTGACGCCGCGGCTCAATTCGGCGACGTCGTTCGGCATGCAGTACTACCAGAAACAGTTCTCTTGGATCAAAGCGGAGGGCGACTTCTTCCCGGCGCCCGGGCTGGAAGCCGTTTCCGCGGCCGCCACGAAGCCGGTGACCTCCGACTCGAGTCTCGCCAACAACACGGTCGGCTTCTACGCGCAGCAGCAGTTCGGCTGGCAGAATCGCCTGTTCCTGACCGCTGCGCTGCGGGTGGACAACAACAGCTCGTTCGGGAAGGACATCAAGTGGGTCACCTACCCGAAGGCGAGCCTGTCGTGGGTATTGAACGAGGAGCCGTTCTTTCAGCAGCACGCACCTGCGCTGATCAGCACCCTCAAGGTGCGCGGCGCGTACGGCGAGTCGGGGGTGCAGCCCGATATCTTCACGGCCCTGCGCACGCTCAACCCCGTGCCGGGCCCCAACGGCACGCCGGCGCTCACGCCGGGGGCCATCGGCAACCCGAACCTGGGCCCCGAGCGGGGCAAGGAAATCGAGCTCGGGTTCGATGCGGGCCTATGGTCCGATCGGGTGGGTGTCAACTTCACCTACTACAACACGCGCACGCTCGACGCGATCCTGCTCCGCGGCGTCGCGCCCTCGTCGGGCTTCGGGGGCACGAACCAGTACGTGAACGCCGGCGAGATCCGGAACAGCGGCATCGAGACGCTCGTCAAAGCGCAGCTCGTCGGCGGGCGGAGCTACGGCTGGGACGTGAGCCTGAGCCTGTCCCATAACTCGGGGAAGGTGGTGAAGCTGAAAGGGACGGATACCACGATCGTACTCGGGGACATCCAGCAGCGGATCGGCTACGCTCCCTGGTCGTGGTTCCGGGAGCGGGTGGTGAGCGCGGACTTCGACGCGGTGACGAAGCGAGCCATCAACGTGATGTGCGACGACGGCCGGGGCGGAGCGACGCCGTGCTTCAATGCCAACGGCCTGATCGTCGCGCCACGCGTCTACCTGGGCCGCGCCGTCCCGTCCCTGGAAGGCTCGTTCGCGTCCAACGTCCGTTTCCTCGACCGCTTCCGTCTCACGATGATGATCGACTTCAAGAGCGGCTACAAGAAGCTCGACAACAACCTGCGGGCGCGCTGCCAGGTGTTCCGCACCTGCCTCGAGAACATGGAGCCGCAGAAGTACGATCCCAGGCTGATCGCGCAGATGCAGAGCAACGGCACGCTTCGGGACTTCGTGATCAACGACGCGAAGTTCGCCAAGCTGCGCGAGATCGCCCTGAGCTACGACGCGCCCGAGAGCTATGCCGCCCGCGTCGGCGCGCGCAGCATCTCGTTCAGCGTCGCCGCGCGCAACCTGCACACCTGGACCGGATACACGGGCGTCGATCCGGAGGACATGTTCCTGTCGGGCACACCGAATTTCCTGGAACAGTCCAATCTGCCCCAGCTCGCTTCCTTCGTCTTCACGACTCACGTGAGCTTCTGAGGAGCCCTGACGATGACACGGAATCCTCTCTTCCGGCTGGCTGCGGCGATCGCGGTGGCGGCGCTGCTGGCGTGCAATCAGCTCCTGGATGTGAACGCCACCGATCGCGTGCCGGCGGAGCTGTTCGACGACCCCGCGCAGGCGTCGCTGATGGTGAACAGCGCCGTCGGGGACTTCGAGTGCGGCATCGGGTCCTTCGTCGTGGTCGAGGCGATCATCTCGGACGAGTTCTCGGACGCGCAGCTTGGCGCCGCCGCCTGGCCCTACGACCGGCGCGACGCCAATACCCAGCCGGGGGGCATCTACGGCACGAATCCCTGCACCAGCAACCAGAACCCCGGCGTCTACACCCCGATGTCCACCGCCCGCTGGAGCGCCGACCACGCGTTGACCAAGCTCCAGGCGTGGACCGATCAGCAGGTGCCCGGCCGCGGCGCGTTGATGGCCCGGTCGGCCCTGTACGCCGGGTTCAGCTACAGCCTGATGGGCATGGCGATGTGCCAGGCGGCCTTCGACCTGCAGGCGCCGATCGACCAGCCGGCCATGTTCGCGCTGGCCGAGGACCGATTCACGACGGCGATCGGCGAGGCCACGACGGCCGGGCTGGCGAGCGTCGTCAACGCGGGCCTCGTCGGGCGCGCACGGGTGCGCCTGTTCCGGGGTGACCTGCCGGGCGCTGCCGCCGACGCCCAGCTCGTGCCCGCGGGCTTCGAGCTGGACGCGAGCGCCAGCTCGGACGACAACCGTCGCTTCAACCGCGTGAACGCGGTCACGACCTTCTTCGGGTTCTACACGGTCGACACAATGTCCCGGAGACTGAGGGTCGGGCCCACGGTGTTCGTGCCCGGTGGAGACAGCACGGGGTTCGTCCTGGACCCACGATCCAAAGCCGACTCGACGCCCACCCGAGCGGCGGACGGCGTCCAGAAGATCTATCAGCCGGCCAAATACCCCAGCCGCGACACGCCGATCCCGATCGCGCACTACGAAGAAGCGCAGCTCATCGTCGCCGAAGCGCAGGGCGGCGCCAACGCGGTCACCATAATCAACGCGCTGCGCGACGCCCAGAGCCTGCCGCACTACACCGGCCCGACCGACGCCGCCTCGATCACACAGTTGATCGCGGATGAGCGGCGCCGCGTGTTGTTCGTCGAGGGATTCCGGAACTACGACATGCAGCGATTCAATCTGCCGCTCCTCCCGGCACCGGGGACGAACTATCCGTCCAAGGGAGGAACCTACGGCAACACGACGTGTCTGCCGCTTCCCGACATCGAGCGGTTCAACAACCCGAACGCGAGTGCGTCCCGATGAAGAGGTTCTTGGTTCTCGTGCTGGGAATCGTGAGCGCAGTCCCCCGCACGGCACAAACGCAGTCCCCGCCGCTCAAGGGGTTCGACGCCTACGTCGAGCAGGCGCTGCGTGACTGGCGCGTGCCCGGGGTGGCGGTGGCTGTGGTCCGGAACGACTCCGTGGTGTTCAGCAAGGGCTACGGGGTGCGCGAGCTGGGCAAGCCCGCCCGCGTCGACGCGCACACGCTGTTCGCCATCGGCTCCACCACCAAGGCGTTCACCGCGGCGGCGCTCGCCATGCTGGTCGATTCCGGCAAGGTCGCGTGGGACGATCCCGTCACCAAGTATCTCCCCTGGCTCGAGCTGTCGGACCCGTACGTCACGCGGGAACTGACGGTGCGCGATCTGCTGACGCACCGCAGCGGCCTGCCGCGCGGCGATCTCGTGTGGTACGGATCGGGGCTCGACCGCTCGGAGGTGCTGCACCACCTCCGCTACCTGAAGCCCGGCTGGAGCTTCCGCTCGAAGTACGGCTACCAGAACATCATGTTCCTCGCGGCGGGCGAGGTGGTCGCCGCAGCGAGCGGGATGTCCTGGGGCGACTTCCTGAAGACGCGGATTTTCACGCCGCTCGGCATGAGCGGCACCAACACCAGCGTCACGGCCCTCTCGGGCGACGTCGCGACGCCCCACAAGAAGATCGACGACACCGTACGGGTCATCCCCTGGCGCAACATCGACAACATCGCGCCCGCGGGCTCGATCAACTCGAGCGTGGCGGACCTGGCCCAATGGCTGCGGCTGCAGCTCGCGGGCGGCACCTATGGCGGCCGCCGCCTGCTGAGCGACTCGGTGGTCGAGGAGATGCACTCGCCCCAGATGGTGGTCCGCATCAGCAAGGATTCGCGCGACATCTTCCCCGACACGCACTTCCTTTCGTACGGGCTCGGCTGGCTGCTGCGCGATTACCACGGCAAACAGTTCGTGGGCCACGGCGGCGCGATCGACGGCATGCGCGCCGAGATCGGGCTCGTACCGGAAGCCCATGTGGGCGTGGTGGTGCTGTGCAACCTGGACGGCACCAGCTTCCCGTCGGCCATTCTGTACCGCGCGCTCGACGCGTACCTGGGTGCGCCGCCGCGCGACTGGAGCGCCGTGCTGCTCGCGGCCACACGCAAGGCCGAAGCGCGCGGCGACTCGACCGACAAGGCGTTCGAGGCGAAGCGGGTGCGCGACACGCATCCCTCGCTGCCGCTCGAGCGCTACGCCGGCAGCTACGTGGACAGCCTGTACGGCACGATCGAGATCGCCGAGCAAGGAGATCACCTGGTGGCGCGATGGGGGCCCGCGTTCACCGGCGACTTGACCCACTGGCACTTCGACACCTTCAAGGCCACCTGGCGCGACCGCGGCCTGGGCGCGAGCTACCTGACCTTCAGCGTGGATGACGAAGGCAAAGTCGCCTCCGTGGAGGTGCGGGAGGTGGGCGAGTTCAAGCGGTCGACGCCGCCGCCCACCCGCCAGGCGGGACGGTAACCATGCAGCTGCATCGCGTGCTGCCGCTGGTCCTGCTCGTCGGCGGGTGCGCGCACGCGCCCGGGGTCGGCACGCCCACGCCCGCCGCCGGCCCGTACGACGTGGTGATCGAGGGCGGCCGGGTGGTGGACGGCACGGGTAGTCCCTGGTATTACGGCGACGTCGCCATCAAAGGCGACCGTATCGCCCGCATCACGCCGGCGGGCTTGCTCGCCCGGGCGAGCGCGGCGCGCCACATCGACGCGCGCGGGCTGGTGGTGGCGCCGGGGTTCATCGACATCCAGGCGCAATCGGGTGAGGCCCTGCTCGCGGGCGACAGTCGCGTGTTGAGCATGGTGACGCAGGGCGTGACCACGATGATCCTGGGCGAGGGCGAGACGCCCGCGCCGGCGAACGAGAAAATCGTGGCCATGTATCGCCTGACGGACTCGGCCCTGGCGCGGTTGTTCCGCTCGTTCGCGGGGCCGAGGGGCTTCGGCGCCTGGCTCGGCGCCATGGCACAGCACCATGCGTCGGTGAACTTCGGCTCGTTCATCGGGGCGGGCACGGTACGCGCCTACGCCAAGGGACAAGCCGAAGGGCCGGCCACTCCCGCGGAGCTCGACACGATGCGCGCGGTGGTGCGCCGGGCCATGGAAGACGGCGCGTTCGGCGTGGCGAGCGCGCTGATCTATCCGCCGGGAAGCTATGCCTCGACGGCCGAGCTCGTGGAAGAAGCGAAGGTGATGGCGTCGTACGGCGGCGTGTACATCACCCACATGCGCTCGGAGGGCGACCGCCTGCTCGAGGCGGTGGATGAGGCGCTCACCATCGGGCGCGACGGCGGCGTGCCGGTCGAGATCTATCATCTCAAGGCAGCGGGGGTGAAGAACTGGCCCAAGGCCCGGCTCGTGGTGGCGAAGATCGATTCGGCGCGCGCGGCGGGGCAGGACGTGGCGACCGACCAGTACGCCTACACGGCGGGAGCGAACGGGTTCTCGTCCTGCATTCCGCCCGGGGCGCACGCCGACGGCAAGCTGCTGGAGCGGCTGGGCGACGCCCCCACGCGCACGGCGATCGTGGCCGACATGCTGCGGCCCGACGCGACGTGGGAGAACCTCTGCCTGAGCGCCACCCCCGACGGTGTGGAAGTAGTGGGGTTCAAGGTCGACTCGCTCAAGCGCTATGAAGGCCAGCGCTTGAGCCAGATCGCGCGCGCGATGGGCAAGACCTGGCCCGACGCGATCATCGACCTGACGCTCGCCGAGCATGACCGGCTGGGCCAGCTGTTGTTCATCGCGTCCGATTCGAACGTGGCGATGCAGATCCGGCAGCCGTGGATGAAATTCGGGACCGACGCCGAGGGCCTCGATCCCGACAGCATGCAGGGCCAGATGACTCATCCGCGCGCCTACGGCAACTATCCCCGCATTCTGGGGCGGTTCGTGCGCGAGCAGAAGCTGCTGACGCTCGAGGATGCGGTTCGCAAGATGACGGGAGCGGTGGCGGCCCGGCTTTCCATCAGAGACCGTGGCCTGCTGAACGAGGGGATGTACGCCGATGTCGTGCTGTTCGACCCGGCGACGATCATCGACCGTGCGACCTACGAGCAACCCAACCAGCTGTCTGTCGGGGTGCGCGAGCTCTTCGTGAACGGGGTGGCGGTGCTGCGCGACGGCGTGCACACGGGGGCGAAGCCGGGGCGCGTGGTCTTGGGGCCCGGGGTCCGGGGCCGGGGCGGTAGGCCACCCGAATGACTGTTGCGGGGCGCGGAAGTCCGCTGGTAGGTTGCCTCACGCGTGGGTAATCCCAGAGCGACCAAGGCAAAGGTGCGGCAACCGGCTCCCGCGGTAGTCCGGGGGGCACGCGGCGACCGCATCGTGCGCGCCTACCAGCAGCTGCGCGAGCTGATCGTGTGGGGCCGGCTGGCGCCGGGGTCGCGCGTGATCGAGAGCGACATCGCGGAGCGGCTGGGGGTGAGTCGCACACCGGTGCGGAGCGCCCTGCACCGGCTGCAGCAGGAGGGCTACATCGTGGGTGTGGGGCGGGGCAGCGAGCAGCGCCTCACGGTGGCCCCGCTCACGCAGGACGACGCGCGCGACCTGTTCGCGATCATCGGAGCGATCGAAGCGCTCGCGGCGCAACATGCGGCGGGGCTCGAGCGGCCGGAGCGTGGTCGGCTCGTGGTCAAGCTGCGGCAGCTGAACGGGGCGCTCGAGCAGGCGGCCGAGGCTGCGCGCCCCGATCCGCTGCGCATTTTCGATCTGGACACGAGCTTTCACCGGGCCTACGTGGAAGCGGGGGCCGGCTTGCGTCTCCTGGCGCTACACGACGCGATCAAGCCACAGGCGGAGCGCTACGTGCGGCTGTACACCAGCGCGCTGGTAGACGAGATCGCCCGCTCGGTCGAGGAGCACGAGAAGATCGTGGAGCAGATCGAGGCGGGGAGCGCGGAGGGGGCGTGGCGGGCGGTGCAGCGCAACTGGCGCAACGCGGCCGGCCGGCTCAGCCGGGTGATCGTGACGTTGGGGGAACGGGGCAGCTGGTAGGGGGTCAGGGCTGGCCCTTAGCGCGCTCGCAACTGGTCAAACCAGTTCAAGACCACGACGAAGTCGCCCGTCGGCTTGGGGGATCGTACCAACACGAAGCTCCGCCCGTCCCGCGTCACGTCGTAGGTGCGATACACGGGATCGCTCAGGTAGTTGCCCTCGAACAGCTGGCGCCGGGCGCTCACGGTGAACGTGGGAAGTGGGGCGATCGCGGCCACCATCATCCTGGTGCCGTTCCGATAGAACAGCTCGCGGCCACTCGGCGCCCACAGCGGCTCGCTCCCGCCGTCGAGGGAGACCTGCCAGCGGCCGCCCGGTCCAGGGAAGGGCCGCACGTACACCTCGAGCCGCCCCGACTCATTGGAGGCATACGCGACCCAGTGTCCATCCGGTGACAGCGACGGCGAGTGATTGTCGAACTGGTCGGCGAGGAACGACTCGGGTGTGCGCGCTCCTCCCCCGAGCGGCAAGACACGGATCGAGCGGAGCGGCCCTCCGCCTCCGGAGCGAAACAGCAGCGTGCGGCCGTCGGGCGTGACGTCACCGGCCCACTGGTCGTCCGGCGCCACCAGCAGCGACTCGGCCGGGGCGGTGCCATCGGCGGGAATCCAGTACAGGTCCGCGTCGCCGATCTGGCCGCGCGAGTAGACGATGTGACGGCCGTCCGGCGTCCAGATAGGTCGGCGGCCCGCCTGATCGAAGGTGAGCCGGGTGCGGCTGTGCCGCGCGATGTCGTACACCCACACGTCCGCGTTCACCAGGTCCGGCTCGTCCACCTCGACCGCGAGACGGCGGCCATCGGGCGAAAGCCGCGGCGCCGCGTAGCCCTGCGGCTCGCCCGGCAGCACCCGCGCGCCGCCGGCTCGGTCGACCATCACGAGCTCGCGCAGCACCGCCGGTGCGGACACGTACGCGAACGCGCCGTCCAAGGACATTCCCATCCGCGCGGCGCCGCCCGGTCCGACCACGACGCCATCCGCCACAGGCACCGCCGCCCCCGTGATCGCGAGGCGCGATGGGTCGAACGGCAGCGCCAGCAGCGTGCCGCTGCGCGTGGCCAGGACCACATGGCCCGAGGATACGTACCGTGGGTTGCTGCCCAGCTGCGTGAAGCGCGTGAGCTTGCCGGTCGCGAGCGCGAGCGCCCCCAGCCGGTCGACCCCCTGGGATCGGATTTGGAGCAGCAGCGCCTTGGCGTTCGGCAGGTAGTGGGGGAACAGGTACGATTCGCCGCGGCTCGAGTCGGCCTGGAGCAACAGCCGCGGCTCGCCTCCCGCCGCGGCCACCGTCATCAGTCCCTTGTCCGAGCGAAACACGATGGTGTCGCTCTCTCCCCACGTCGCCCCCAGGACCAGCCCGAGCACGTCGGCAACCGTGACCGGGGAACTTCCTCCCCCTCCCCCTCCCCCTGCCAGCGGAAGCTTGTAGAGCTTGCCACCAGAGAAGTACGCCACCCACCGTCCGTCCGGCGAGAAGAACGGACCGCGGGCGTTTTGCGTGCCGGCCAGACCCACGGGCTCGAGCTCGTCGAGTTTGCGGCTGAACAGCTGGTTACCGGTGGTGGTGGAGCTGACGTAGACGATCCGCGAGCCGTCCGGAGACAACGCCACGGTGGGGCCCGCCGAGAACTCCGCCAGCGGCGCGCCCGGCGGCAACGCCAGCGTGAAGCGAGCCACCGGTCGCGCACCGCGCTCGGGCCGCGGACGCAGCGCGACCCAGAGCGCGAGGCCGATCGTGAGCCCGGCGATCGCCCAGGGCGCGACGTCCCGCGCGGCGAGCCGATCGACACGCCTCGGCGCAGACGCCGCGCCCGGCCGCGCGAGCGCCTCGGCGAACTGCGCTGCCGTCTGGAACCGGTCCGCCCGCACCTTGGCCAGCGCCTTCACGACCGCGGCCTCGACGTGCGGTGGGACCGACTCCCGTAGTTGTCGCAGCGGTCGCGGTCGGTCCGTCACGACCCTCGCGAGCACCGACTGGACCGTGGGTCCGGTGTGCGGCGGCTCGCCGGCGAGCATCTCGTACAGGACGGCGGCGAGCGAGTAGATGTCGCTGCGCGCGTCGATGAGCCGGTCTCCCGTCGCCTGTTCCGGGCTCATGTACTGTGGCGTGCCGAGCGACAGCCCGGTTTGGGTGAGCCGCGAGCCCGCCGCTGCGGAGACGGCGAGTGCGATCCCGAAGTCCGCCACCACCGCCTGGTGGTCCTGGAACAGGACATTCTCGGGCTTGATGTCGCGGTGGACCACGCCGTGGCGATGCGCGTAGTCGAGCGCCGCGGCGACGTTGGCGGTGAGGCCGACGGCTTCGTCAATCGGGAGCTGCTTCTCCCGCTCGAGCCGACGCCGCAGCGTCTCGCCCTCCACGTAGGGCATCACGTAGTAGATCAGGCCGCCTGCCTGGCCGGAATCAAACAGCGGCAGGATGTGCGGATGCTGCAGGTGGGCGGTGACCCGGATCTCACTCAAGAAGCGATCGATCCCGAGCACGGCGGCGAGCTCGGGGCGCAGCACCTTCATGGCGACGTGACGGTCGTGCTTGAGATCCCTGGCGAGGTACACGGTCGCCATCCCACCGGCGCCGAGCTGACGTTCAATGGCGTACTGCTCGGCGAGGGCCCCCTCGAGACGCTCCCGCACGTCGGCCATGGGGTCTCAAAGTACGGCTCGGGAAAACGAGCGGCAATGCGAGGGGCTCTCAGCCCGAGGAACCGCGCAGCGTCACCAGCTCCGTGAGCAACGCGCGCTGCGCCGGATTGATCTTCTCGAGGGCCATCGGGACCGCGAACCACTCGGCGCGGTCGACCTCGGGGAATTCCTGACGCTTGCCGGACTTGGGAGGCCATTCGAGCGAGAACACGTTGCTGCGGAGCTGCGTCGCGTTACAGTCGCCTTCCACCGCCCAGGCGTGGACGACCTTGCCACCGCGCTGCGTGACCGGCGTCAGCGGGATGAACGGGCCCTGGGCTCGACAGCCGGTCTCCTCCTCGAACTCGCGCCGCGCGGCCGCCAGCGGCTCCTCTTCCGCCGGAAACTCACCCTTGGGAATCGACCAGGCCCCTTCGTCTTTCCTCGCCCAGAACGGACCGCCCGGGTGCACCAGGAGAACCTCGAGCTCACCGTTCTTCAAGCGAAACATCAGGAGACCGGCGCTTTGCCTCGCCATTCTGCGCCCTTCCGCGTCCCTCCGCGGCGTCTCACGGGAGCCGCCAGATATTGATGATCCCCCTTATGGCGTGATCGTTCGAGTTCCCCTCCGGTAGCGCGATCCTCCCGTCCGCCACGATGGGGCTGTTCCAGTGGCCGCCGCCACACTCGAGTTTCACAAGCTCGCGCCCGGTCGCCGGGTCGTACACGCGGAGTCCGCCGCCCGGGTCGTACACGAACAAGAGACCGTCGGCGACAACGGGGCTCGTGCCGGCGTTCCCGTTGTGCCACAGTGGGCGCAGCTCGCCGTCGACGAGCGTCCAGGCCGCGGTGCCGCCGTTGTCGGCGGCGAAGAGCGACGTCGCCGTCGCGGTTCGCAGCACCGCGGGCGCCGTGAAGCGAGCCGCGCCCGATGGGATGACCTGGCGCTCCCCGCCGCGATGCGGCGTGGTCCCTTTCATATGGCGCCAATCGAGCAGCCTGATCGATCCGTCCTTCCCGCCCTGCACGATCAGGTTGCCGCCGAGCAGGACAGGCGACGTCGAGCCCAAGTCCGCGTCGCTCGCCTCGAGCTCCGCGGTGTTGACCGGCGTGTAGTTGCCGAGCAGCTGGGTGGCGCTCGAGTCGAGCTCGAGCACGGCGTCCCCCCAGTCGCTGCGTCCGTCCCAGGGCCCATTGCCGGTCGCGACGAAGATGCTCCCGGTGGTCGAGTCGATCACGGCCCCGGCGCGGCCCCAGATGGCGGAGCCGCTCGCGGAGCAGCTCGCCGGAGCCAGTAACCCCGGCCGGTCGCTGCACAGTGAATTCCACACGTGCAACAGCTTGCCGCTCGCCGCGTCCAGGACCGCCACGTGTCCCTGATAGGGTGACGCATCGCCGATGTAGCCGCCGGTGGTGGCGATCACGCGCCCGCGGAAATACTTGAGCGGCGACGCGATCTTCTCGCGCCGGGGGAGGCTGGTGATCGCGGTGCTCCAGACGACCCGGCCGTCTCGGACGGCGAGCTTCTGGATTCTGCCATCGGGCGAGGCCGCGTACAGGTATGCCCGGTCGGGATCGGCGACGGGCGTCGCGGTCGTCATGCGGTACGATCCCGCCCACGAGCTGTACTCCGAAGGTGTGTACTCCCATCGGATCGTGCCGCTGGCGGCGTCGATCGCCAGCGTCTTGCCGTACGTCGTGGTGACGAAGAAGACGCCGCGGAGGTAGATCGCCGCGGCGTCGACCGTCCCGTCGATGGCCACCTGCTGCCGCACGAGCGAGCGGACGTTGGCTGCGGTAATCCCGTTCTGGGCCGTGGCGGTGCGGCAGAGCGCGCATCCGGCCACGAGAAGGACTAGCGCGAGCCTAGCCACTAGCGAATGATGAACAGCTTGGAGGCGAGCTTCCCGATCCCGCGCGCCACGACCGCCAGCGGGCCGAGCACCCGTTTGCGCTCGAGGCTGACGCTGAGCGCTGCGAGCTGGGTCTGGGACTTGAGCTGGTCGAGCCGCGCTTGCAGCCCGTCGATGTCGGCCTGCAGCCGGGCGATCTGCTTCTCGAGGCCGAGCACTTCGTCGAGCGTGGCGGCGCGGCCGAGCAGCTGTTGCAGCCGGTCGCGCAAGGCGATGCTGCTCCTGAGCCGCGCCTCGAGATCGGTGTACTGGTCGGTGACGTCGGTTCCGGTGATGCGGCGCTGCTTTTCCTTCCCCAACCCCGCGACCTCATCCATGATGCCGTCGAGCTCTGCCGCGGGTACCCTCGCCTCGACCCGCGCGTTCCCGTTGCTGCTCCCGCTGGAGCGCTCCAGGTAGCCCCCCGACTCCTGCACGATATGCTCCACCCGACGAGCGATGACGACGGGAGAGTCGACCTGCACCTGCTGCTCCCCGGTGCGGACGGTCATCCGGTCTACGGTCGATACGCCCGGCGCGAGCGGCTGCGGCGACGCGACGGGGTGGACCTGGCTGCCTACACACGCGACGGCGACCCCGGCGGCGAGCAGCGCGGCCCCGGTGCGATGCATGGACGAGCGTGACATGGTGGGCCTCGAGGAAGGAGAATGCCTCTGGTACTCGCGGCTCCAGCGAAGGTGCCAAGCGCCTAGCGCCCAACCAGCCACGCTTGCCGGCGGGCGCGTTGCTTGGGGCTGACATCCGCGGCGTCGACGAAGCCCACGCGTGGCCGGTTGTAGCCGGTGACCGCGACGGTCACACGCATCGGCTGGCCGCCGCGGCGGATATCCACGGTCGCGCGGTCGCCGATGTGCAGGCCGTGTAGGGTTGCCGCGAGCTCCGCGAACGTCCGGACCGGAGCGCCATTGAGCGCGACGAGCTCGTCGGCGCTGCGAAGGCCCGCCATCGCCCACGCGGTGGCCGGATTGTTGACGACCACGCGCAGCACGCCCGCGGGGGCGGCAAAGTCGGTACTGAGCCGCAGATCAGGGAGGAGCTGTCCGATGCTGTCGGTCGCAGGCACCGAGTCGAGCACGAAACGGAGCCCGAGCCGGGCGACGAGCGGCGTCACGTCGCTGGGCCCGGCGCCGCGGATCTGATCGGCGAAGAACGCGTCCATGCGGCAGGCACAGATCGAATCGATCACGGACTCCAAGCTCCCTGACGTGAAGCCGCCATCGGCGGGCGCCTGGGCCCGCTGGAACAGGGCCCTCATCACGTCGTCCAACCCGCGGCGTTCGCCGGTGGACTCGCGGAGCCGCGCGTCGAGCACGTCGCCAAGCAGCTCGCCCTGGAGGTAGTAGCCGCCGGTGGCGTCCGGGTTGGTGCTCCACGAGTCCCCGAACGCGAGGCTCGCTCGCTCGGGCGAGACGCGCTGGATCGCCGGCGACGCGTAGTAGCGCTCCAACAGGGCGGCGAGATGTTCCAATCGGGTGTGCGTCGGGTCAGCCAGTCCGGCGCGGCGCAGCAGCACGTCTGCATAGTAGATCGTCACACCTTCGCCGAACCACAGTCCCGCCGTCCGCTCGGGCGCGCGATAACTGAGACGGTTGTAGCCGGCGCGGGAACACGTCCAGCGCGGCCTTCGTCAGGCGATGTATCTCGTCGACCAACGCCGAGCTGTCGAAGCGTGCCGCCTCCGGGAGCGGCCAGTACACCACGTGATACGTGGTCCCGCGCTCCGCGAAGGACCAGTCGTGGAGCGCGCCGAGCAGAATCGGGGAGTCGAGGAGCGTCGCCGCGTCGAACGCCGCACGCTCGGCGGAAGCGCCGCCCGACAGAAGCGCCGTAGCGACCCGCCAGCCGGGCGGGACGTCGAGATGAACCGTGGCCGGCGCGTTCGGGAAGTCGGGCAGATAGAGGAAGAAGTCCGGGCTATTGATGAACGCGCCGTCGGGGCGCGCGTACGGCAGCCAGGCGCGACGCACGCCCGACGGCGGCGCCTGAATGTGCACACGGTAGCGGACCACGCCGTGCCCCCCGGGCAGCGTGACGCGCCAGAGCGTGCTGTCCTCACGCACCACGCTCGCCGCGCCGTCATTCGCGGTGTGCTCGATCTGGAAGCCGTCGACATAGCGCCAATAGCGCGCGTCGTATTCGGCGTGCACTCTCATTGCGAGACTGACGCTGGTTGGCGCGTGGCGCAGCTCGATGGCCAGCTCTGCCACGTCGAGATGCGCCGCATCGAACCGGAGGGTGTAGGCGATCGTTGGTCGGGGCCACGTGGGCGCGAGCGCGACGATGATGGCGAGCAGCAGAGATGTCAGCATGGTCACTCGATGTTACTTTGATGCCGCCAGGCGGCGTTTGGTTTGGACCTACGCCACCTTGCGAAGCTGTGGTGCACCTCCCGACATGAGCAATAGCAGGTCGACGCCGGTCAGCGAGACTCGCCGTCGCCGGGTTCTCACCACTGATACCAGTCTCGAGCGGGGCGCACATGACCGATGAACGGGAAGCGATCGAGCGCCTGGAGCGGCGACTCGAGCACCTGGAGGCGATCGTCCGAAAGCTCCTGCTCCCTGGAGCCCTCACGCAGCAGGAGGAGCCCCGCTCGCGAGTGGAGTCGGCAACGTCGTCGCGACGAGAGCCGCGGACCAGGCCGGGTGCAGAACCCGCCCCCGATCCGCCCGTCGAGCAGGAAGCCGACACGAGGGGCGTCAACGACCTCGAGCAATGGGTCGGCCAGCGGGGATTGTTGGTCGTGGGTGTCGTAGCGCTCGTCGCGGCGGGCGGATTCTTCTTGAAGTACGCCTTCGACCGAGGTTGGATTTCTCCCTGGCTCCGGGTAGTAGGGGCCGCACTCGCCGGTATCGGGCTCGGCGTCTGGGGAGACCGCCTGATCGCCCAGGGCCTGCGGCGCTACGGTGCCGGCATCCTCGCGGCTGGCGCCGGACTGGTCTATCTCGGGATTTGGGCGGCGGGGGGGCCGTACGCGCTCGTCGGGCGCCAGCTTGGTCTCGCGTTGCTCACCGGCGTGACCGTCGCCGTGGCGGTTCTTGCTGTGCGTCACCGCATCGAGGAACTGGCGATCTTGGCGACCGTTGGCGCCTACCTCGCTCCGATCGTGCTTCCGGACCGAGCTGCGCAACCAGCGCTGCTCCTCGGCTACCTCGAGGTCGTGGGTCTTGGCTCGGGTGTGTTGGCGCATCAAATGTCGTGGCGGCGCTGCTTCAACGTGGCGCTGCTGGGCTACTTCGGGTTCGGGATGTTTCTGGCATGGGGGATCCTGGGTGAGCCGGTCGGGCTCTGGTTCGTGGCGGCCGGCGGCACCGCCGCCCTCGTGGCGACGGCCGGGCCGAGATGGCTGGAAGCGCGAGCGTTCGGGTTGGCCGCCGCCTGGCTGTCTCTGTTCCTGCACCAAGCGCCCGTGCAGAGCACGGGCACGCGGTCATTAGCGTTGGCGGTGGCGGTCGCGCTGGCGGGGGTCGTCTGGTGGCAGCACCGCGCAGTCACCGCCCTCCATTCGCCGGCAATCGCTGCGCTCCCGGAGGGCGTCGAGAGCGTGATCTTTCTGGCGTCACCTCTCGCGTTTGCGCTGGTCAGTCCCATTCACTTCCCCGACGCGCTGCGCTCCTGGCCGGCGCTGGCGCCGGCCATCGCCGCCGTGGCGTACGCCGCAGCCGGATGGCCGCGCCGCTCGGTGCCGCACGTCGCCTTGGCGTTCGCATTGCTCGCCCTGGCCGCAGCCGTACAGTGGCATGGCCTGGTCCTCGTCCTGGCGTGGAGTGGACTCGCTCTGGGTGCAGTGGCGGGCGCTCGTTGGTTGGGGCAGCCTGGTGGACTCGTCGTCGCTCCGTGGCTCGCCATGCTCGCGTTCGTGCAGTTGTTCTGGTTCTCGTCCGGGTACCGCACACAGCAGGGTGCCTTCGCCGATGATTGGGCGCTGGTCCTCTATTCCTATGTCTTGGCGACCGCCTTTTCGGCGAGGTTATGGCGCCGCCCGGTTCCGGCCCTCGGAGGGACCGAGCACGCGCACACGGTGCTTTGGGTGCTCACCGGAGCCGCGATCCTCGGCGGGGGCTCGATGGAGCTCCAGCGGTTTTTCGCGGCGCGCGCGCCAACGTGGGAAGCTGCCGGGCTCGCGGGGGATCTCGCGTTGAGCGCGTACTGGCTGCTCTACGCCGCGGCCTTGGTGCGAGCCGGGTTCTGGCTGGAGCAGAAAGCAGTTCGGAGTGCGGGGCTCGGTGTGGCGGGATTGGCGATATTGAAGATCGCGCTCTACGACCTTTCCAACCTTGAAGCTCTCTACCGGGTGGGCTCGTTCTTCGTGTTGGCTCTGATCACCCTCGCGGTCGCCTACGCGTACAGCCGCAGAGCGCAGGCGTTGTCGAGGAAATAGCCCCTCGCGTCGCCTGTCAACACGACGTTGCCGGTCATGTTCGCGGTGAACATGCCGGGCGCTCCCGTCCGCGGTCATATACCATCTCCCGTCGACACACTAATTCCTGTCACCACCGAGCGCGCGATGTCGCCCGAGGCCCTGCAGCTGGAACGAGAGCTCGATCAGCTGCACCCCGCGGCCTTCGGTTGGGCGCTCGCCTGCTGCGCGGGCGACCGCGCCGCCGCCGAGGACGCGCTCCAGGCGAGCTACCTGAAAATCCTGGACGGGCGGGCGCGGTTCGACGGGCGGGCGAGTTTTCGGACTTGGCTTTTCTCGGTGGTGCGCTACACCGCGGCAGGGCAGCGCCGCCGCGCGGTGCTGCGGAGATGGCTGCCACTGGCCTTTGTTGCCGCGACCCCTGACGGCCGGCCCGACGCCGTGACCGAGCTGGTGCGCGCGGACGGGACCCGTCGGCTCACAGCAGCTCTCGCCACGCTGCCGCGCCGCCAGCGCGAGGTGCTGCACCTGGTGTTCTACCAGGACCTGACGATCGCCGAGGCGGCGGAGGTCGTGGGAATCTCACTCGGCACCGCCCGCACCCACTACGAGCGCGGCAAGGCCGCGCTCAGGAAGCTGCTGAAAGAGGAACTGGAATGACCGAGCACGACGATCACGACCTGGGGGAACGCTTCCATGCGCTGCGCCGCGAAGACGCGGCGGCCGCACCGGCGTTGCGCGCGACGCTCGCCGCCGCCCGCGCCCGCGCAGCCACGACGCCGCGACGCCGTACGCTGGCGCTCGGCGCCGCCGCGATCGTGCTCGCCGGCGTCGCCCTCGCGCTGCTCTTGGCCCGGCGCGCGGTGCCGACCGATCTCGCGACGGTCCGGTTGAAAACGCCCACCGATTTCCTGCTCGCACTCCCGAACGAGGATCTGTTGCGCACCGTGCCGCACTTCATCACCATCGACTCACCCCGGAGGACCCCGTGAAGACGACCCGTCTCTCTCTCGTTCTGGCCCTGGCCGTGTTCGCTATCGCCGCGGCGGCGCAGCAGCCCACGACTCCGCAGCCCCAGCCGCCGCAGCC
>DATNOR010000121.1:0-5503 GCA_035601235.1 Gemmatimonadales bacterium | reverse complement strand
CACTTCACTCGTCCTCGTCCCAGTCCGTTTCCGCCTTGCGCTCCGCCTTGCGAGCGCGATAGAAAGCACGCGCCAGGGCCCGCTGTTCGGCGGTGCACTGATAGATGTACTCGATCAACCGCGTACGCACGCGCACCCGCGCGCCGGTCAGGTCCACGAACATGACCCACTGGGGCGCCGGCGTCTGGTTGAGCGAAGCCTCGATGGCCTGGGCCATCTCACGGCTGACATACCACTCCTCGAAGTGTGCCACGACGAGGAAGTAGTCAACCGGTGGCTCCGGCTGGCCCGGTCTCTCGAATCGCTGCTTGGTGTTCTCCATGGTCCGCTGACCGCTGCTCAAGGCGGTCCCTCAAATGCAATCGCCCCGTCCGGCATCACGCGCGGACGGGGCGACCAGACAGCGGACTCAGGTCCCGCTCAGGTCGATCCCGTTCGCGCCGTGTACCGGGGCGAAAACGTGTGTGGCAGCCCCGCGCGCGGTCGCCTAAGGGCAGCTCGCGCGGTGCCTAGAATCAATCTTCGATCGCTCCGTAGGACACGCATATCGGCTATCTCAGACCCAGAAACATTGGAACCAGCGCTCTCGAGTTGCGCAGGAAACTAACAAAGTCGACGAACCGGCTCAACCGGAGCCACATCCCCGCCTGATGCACAGACCCCCTGAACCCCATTGTTCTACCTTCTCGGCTCATACCGCATCGCCACCGCCCCCGAGCCGAACTCCAGCCGGCTCACGAGCGTCAAGTCGACACGCTTCGATAGCCCCGCGAACAACGTCGGCCCATGGCCCGCTAGCCTGGGCTGCACCACGAACTCGTACTCATCGATCAATCCCAGCTCCGCCAACGCCAGCGGGAGCTTCACGCCTCCCATTAACAGTCCCTTACCCGACTCCCGCTTGAGCTGCTGAACGGCCTTCCCTAGATCCCCGCGCACGAGCTCCGCGTTCCAATCGACCCGGTCCAGGGTGCTCGACACGACGTACTTCTTTGCCGCGTCGATCGTTCGGGCGAAGGGTTCCATCCAATCAGGCCTCGCTCCCGTCCGCACCGGTGGCCGGAACGCTGCCTCCATCATTTCGTAAGTCACCCGGCCAAAGAGGAGGGCATCGGCCCGGTCGAGGTTCTCGGTCGCGTGACGATGCAAGTCTTCGTCCGCGAACATTGCACGATGATCGCAGCACCCGTCCAATGTGACGTTGATGGAATACCGAAGGGGTCCCATCACGTGAGAGTACCGCCGATGGGGTAGCCCAGCAACTATGCCCTTCACTTAGTGCTGGAATTGAAAACCCACATGGTCGCTCCCTTTTACGCCCGGTCGATGCCCACGACTCCCCAAGACTGGATGGTCTGATCACGAACGATGGCCGACCTCACGGATCAGCTGCACGCCGGCGGCGTAGGGCGGCCGCAGCGTCTAGCAACCGCGAGTTGGAAGAGGCGGCCCGCAAGCTGCCGGTGATGGCCAAGAGAACCATGATTCAGCGAACGGCCACCCGAGCTGGTGAGTTCCCGGACCGCCGACCGACGCGCCGCCGGAACGCGCGCACTTTGGCGCGGCCGCCACACAGCTGCATGGAGCACCAGCGGCGCCGGCCGGATTTCGACGTGTCGTAGAACATCAGGCAACACGTTGGATCGGCGCACTTGCGCAGCCGGTGGGGATCGCCCTGCGTGATCAGCTCCGCCGCCGATCGCGCGACCGCCCCGTACAGCCGCTCGAGCCGTCCGCCGGCCGATCGTACGCGCGTGACGACGTCGCGCCCCTTCCTGCTGACCTCGGTGACCGCCGGGTCCCGCGCCAGGTGGTTGTTCAGCAGGGCGATCAGCCGCGGCGGAGGCGTTCCGGCCGCGGCCCAAGCGACGAGCCCGCGCCGCAGCGCCTCGCGGAAGGCCCGTAGCCCAGCGGGCTCACGGGCCGCGTTCCTCAGGTCGCGGCGCGCCACCACCCCGGCGGCTTCACCCCAGGACGCAACATCCACTCGTCTGCTTAGCAAGTCGCGTACGCGGCCGTCTGGGACGATCACCGTGTTCAGGAGATCGACGACCAGCCGCCCGCCTAGGAAGAAAAAGTCCAATGGGAACCTTACCTGTAATATATCGTTTTACTGGTTACATTCCAGTCAACTACTCTCGACCGGAGGACACAGCCCCATGGCAACGTTCACGCAGTACACCATCGCCAACGCCCCCGAAGCGGCTCAGCCTCTGCTCGAGCAGGTAGACAAGGCCCTCGGCTTCATCCCGAATCTGTACACCACCTTTGCGGAATCGCCGGCCCTGCTCCAAGGCGCCCTCGGGCTCGACGCCGGGCTCGACAAGGGCGCGCTCTCGGGCGTCGAGCGGCAGCTGGTCAAGATCGCGGTGAGCACCGAAAACGCCTGCACCTATTGCGTGGCTGCGCATTCGACGATCGCCGGGATGCTGAAGGCGCGCCCCGAAATCGTCAATGCCGTCCGCACCGGTGGGCCCGTTTCGGATGCGAAGATCGACGCCCTCGTGAGATTCACCCGCGCAGTCGTCCGCAACAAGGGATTCGTTCAACAGGGAGAGACGGCGGCATTCCTCGCGGCCGGGTACGCAAAAGCGCAGGTCCTGGAGGTCGTGGGACACGTCGCAGCGAAGACGCTCGCCAACTACATCCACGCGATCACCAACGCGCCGCTCGATGCGGCATTTCAGCCGCAGCGGTGGGACGCGAAGCAACTGAAGGTAGCCTGAGGATACCATGCACGTGGCCGAGCTGGGGCGCTTCCCCGTCAAATCCATGGCGGGGGAGCCGCTCGGACGGGCGAATGTCCGTCCGGACGGGATCGTCGGGGATCGCGTCGCGTACGTGCTGGGCGCCCATGGGCGCATCGTGACGGCGCGTAGGCGGCCGCGGTTACTCGGCCACCGAGCGACCCTCGGGATGGACGGCGAGCCCCAAGTGGACGGCGTCCGTGGCCACAGCTCCACCGTGTCGGCCGGGAGCTTCACCTCTCGGTCTTCTAGCGTAATCGCCATCCCGAGTAAGTCGAGATCAGGCCGACGGACCGGGATCAGCGGAACTGGTTCGGCTTGACCCTTGGGAGGCATGGCGGTGGGGCGCTCGTTCTCGACATAGCCGAGGGTGCGAGTCTCGCACTCGGCCTGTCCGCTCGGGCCGAGTACCCAAGTCCACTCCTGGCCTCCGTGGGAGGCGTAGCGAACCTCCTGCCTCCTGACCAGGCTGAGGAAGACGGATAGTTCGCGAAGGCTCACACCAAAGGCGGAGACGGCGTCCAGTTGGTCGATGCCCTCAACCATCGCGTCGACCACGACCGTGCGCGGGCCGAACGTGGCCGCCTCATACTGCTTCGACGGTGGCCCGAGTCGCACGGTCTCGCCCGGCCACAGCTCGCCACGCGCCACCCGAGGCCTGAGTGGCTCAGATGCCCGCGGAGGTAGACCTGTTCCTCCACCCCGGCGTGACAGTTCCTGGTGATGAGCTCGTTATTTCCTTGACATTCTAGGGAACCGGCCTATCATGTCCTAGACACTCCAGGACATACCATGGCCACCCCGGTCGACCTCCTCCAGGGCACGCTCGACGTCCTCGTTCTGAAGGCGATCTCGTGGGGCCCGCGGCACGGGCACGGCGTCGCCCGCGTCATCCGCGACTCGACGTCCGGCACGCTCGAGGTCACCGACGGCTCCCTGTACGTCGCCCTGCACCGCCTCGAGGAGCGCGGGCTGGTGGACAGCGAGTGGGGGCTCTCCGACAAGGGGAAGCGCGCCCGCTTCTACCGGCTCACCACCGCCGGCCGGCAGCGGCTGAAGACCGAGACGGCGGCGTGGCAGCGCTACGTGCAGACCGTCACCCGCCTCCTCACCGCCACCACGCAGCCGGCCTGACGGTGCATGTCCCTACGTGGCGCAGGTACCGGCGCTTCTGGCCGAGCGACATCGACGCCGACCTCGACCAGGAGTTCCGCTTCCACGTGGACGCGGAAATGGAGTACCTCACCGCGCGCGGATGGACCCCCGCGGCCGCGCGCGAGGAAGCGTTGCGCCGCTTCGGTGACGTGGAGCAGTACCGCCGCGACTGCCGCTCCGCGGACGAACGCCGCGCGGGACGCGCGCATCGCAAGGAGAATCTCATCGTGCTGAAACAGGACCTGCGCTTTGCCCTGCGCTCGCTGCGGCGGCAGCCGGCATTCACCGCCATCGCGGTGATCACCCTGGCGCTCGGCATCGGCGCCAACACCGCGATCTTCAGCGTCATCAACAGCGTGCTGCTCGCGCCCCTGCCGTACCGCGAGCCGCACCGGCTGGTGATGCTGTGGGAGACGAGGCCGGGCAGCGACCGCCCGCTCGTCTCGTACCCCAACTTCGAGGACTGGCGGCAGCGGCAGCGCGGGTTCGAGGACATCGGGGTCTACTACCCGTGGGCGTCGTTCACCATGACGGGCCAGGGCGACGCCGAGCGCGTGGACGGGGCGCTGGTGAGCGGCAACTATCTCCAGCTCCTCGGCGTGCGGCCGGCGCTGGGCCGGCTCGTGACGCCGGCGGATGACTCGCCGGGCTCGCCGCGCGTCGCGCTGCTGGACAACGGCTTCTTCCAGTCGCGCTTCGGCGGCGACCGCTCGGTGCTCGGCCGCACGCTGCTGCTCGACGACCAGGCGTACACGGTGGTGGGCGTGCTCGCGCCGGACGTGCGCGTGTCGTATCGCGCGGGCGACCAGAACCCGGACGTGGTCGTCCCGGTGGGACTATTTGCGAAAGACGCCCCCTACAACCGCCGGGGGCAGGCGGACCTGTTCGCCGTGGGACGTCTCAAGTCGAGCGTCACGGTGGAGCAGGCGCTGTCGGATCTCCAGCGCGTGAGCGCGGAGCTGCGCGCGGAATATCCCAAGGAGGACGCGGGCATCGGCTCGGCGGGCGCGCCGATGATGGACATGGTGGTGAGGTTCATCAAACCGGCGCTCCAGATCCTGATGGCCGCCGTGGCGCTGGTGCTGCTGATCGCGTGCGCCAACGTGACGAGCCTCGTGCTGTCGCGCTCTGCGGCGCGGCAGCGGGAGTTCGCGCTGCGGACGGCGCTCGGTGCGGCGCGCGGACGCATCGTGCGGCAGGTTCTGACGGAGAGCGTGGTGCTGGCGCTCGCGGGGGGCGCGCTGGGCGTGGGAATCGCCGTGGCGGGCGTGCGAATCCTGGTGACGCTGCAAAGGGGCGCGCCGCGGATCGCGGACAGTCACGTGAACGCGCCGGTGCTGCTGTTCGCGCTGGGCGTGTCGCTGCTCACCGGACTGCTCTTCGGTCTCGCGCCGGCGCTGCAAGCGGGACGCGCGCAGCTCGTGTCCGCGTTGAAGGAAGGCGGCCGCGGTACGAGCGGTGGCGCGTCGCTTCAGCGGACACGGGCCGCGCTGACCGTGGCCGAGGTGGCGCTCGCCGTCGTGCTGCTGGCGGGGTCGGGTCTGCTGATGCGGAGCTTCGCCAGGCTCACGGCCGTGGACCCCGGCTTCCAGCCTTCGCAC
>DATNOR010000120.1:0-16150 GCA_035601235.1 Gemmatimonadales bacterium | reverse complement strand
TATCGCTTCGCTCCGGCGGCGCTGCCCGGAGACGGGCGGTTGGACGTGTGCGTCGTGCGGCGCGTCTCGCTCGCGCGCTTTCTCCTCGCAGTCCCGCGCGTGATGCGCGGCACCCACGCTACCATGCGGGAGGTGGCCCTGTTTCGAACCCGCAGCATCACGTTGCGCTCGCTCGAGGGACCGCTCGTTCTGCACCTGGACGGCGAGCTGCGCGAGCCGGACGCGCGCCAATGCACGGTGCGCGTCGAGCCGGGACGGCTGAACGTGCTGGTGGCGCGATGAGACAGACGGTTGGACGGTTAGGCGGTTGGACGGCGAGTCTCGTACTGCTCGCCGTCTATCCGTCTAGCCGTCTATCCGCTCAGGTGCCCGATACCACTCACGCGCCGATCGTCACCACCGGTGCGATCGTCGTGCCCACCGACACCGCGCACCGCGTTCGGCCGATGGGCGCGTTTTTGCGCTCGCTCCTCGTGCCCGGCTGGGGTCAGGCGGTGACCGGGCGGCCCGTCGCCGGCGCCGTGTTCGCGACGTGGGAAGGCGTCAGTGCGATGATGACCCTCAAGGCGCAGTCGGAGTTTCACTACCTGCGGGAGGCCGGGTCCGTGAGCGTGGGAGCCAAGCGGCAGGAAGTGCAGGACTGGCTCGTCCTGTGGATCTTCAACCATCTGTTTTCCGGCGCGGAGGCGTTCGTGTCGGCGCACCTCCAGGACTTCCCCAAGGATCTGAGAGTCCGGGCGTTTCCAGGGGGGGTCGGACTCAGCGTGCCGGTGCCGCGACCGTGAACCGCGCTCCGCTCGGCGTGTTCGACTCGGGGATCGGGGGCCTCACGGTGGCGCGCGCGCTGTTCGAGCGCCTGCCGCACGAATCCGTGATCTACTTCGGCGACACGGCGCGCGTCCCCTACGGCCCCAAGTCGCCGGACACGGTGCGTCGCTACGCGGGCGAGATCCTCGCGTACCTGCTCGGGCGCGGCGTGAAAGCCCTGGTCGTGGCCTGCAACACCATCAGCGCGCAAGCGCTCGAGTACCTCTCCGCCCGCTGCCCGGTCCCCCTGGTCGGCGTGATCGAGCCGGGAGCGCGCGCCGCGGTGGCGGCGACCCGGTCCGGAAAGATCGGCGTGATCGGGACCGCGGGCACCATTGCGAGCGGTGCGTACGAGCGGGCCATCAAGGCGCTCCGGCCCGAGACACCCGTGTGCGTCCAGGCCTGCCCCTTGTTCGTGCCCCTCGTCGAGGAAGGATGGTTCGACCACCCCGCGACCGAGCTCATCGCGCGGCAGTATCTCGAGCCGCTGCAGCGCGCCGGGGTGGACGTCCTGGTGCTCGGATGCACCCACTACCCGCTGCTCAAGCCCCTGCTCGCGCGCGTGCTCGGACCGGGGGTGACGCTGGTGGACAGTGCGGAGGAGACGGCGAAGGTGGCGGCGGCGGCGCTCGACCAGGGCGGCCTGACCACGGCGCCCGATGCCGTTGCCATACACCGCTTCGTCGTCTCGGACGACGAGCCGCATTTCCGTAAAGTCGGCGCCCGGTTCCTGGGCGAGAAGCTGCAGATCGTCGAAGTGGTGCCCCTGGGATGAGTCCTAGCGCACCGGAAGCCTGGCATCGACGATCGGCTTGCCGTCCCGGTTCAGTCGGAGGAGACGAGAACCGGCGAGCACCCACAACGCTCCGGTGGCGGTGTCGGGGGCCAAATGCATGGGGCCGCGCCAAGCCGTGAGGCGCGCAAGCTCTTTCCCGTCGAGCCCCACTTTGATGAGCTGACCTCCGGCGCCAGACCACACCCATCCCCCGCGCACGTCGAGCGCGAGCGGTGGTGGCGCACCGATGTACGACTGGAGCTGGAGGGACTGAGAGATCGCTCCCGAGCTGTCTACTCGTATCACCGCGCCCCTTCGAGACAGAAATGCCCATGCGGAGTGGTCCATTGGGTTTGCTTGGATAGCGGTGACGAATTCGGCTTCGACCGACGAAATCCGCGGCAGCGTAATCTCCTTGATTGTCTTCCCGGCCGCATCGACCACCCAGATGCCTCCCTCCCGGCCCTGCCAGCACCGACCCGCTTGCTGGTCACATGAGATGGCATAGGCCCTGGAGCCCTGCGCGACCCACATCTGCCGTCCCGCCGCGTCCACCGCCACGACGACGCCGTAGTACGGCATCGTCGCCGTGTCGACGGACACGAGGTCCCAGCCCGCGTGAGTAGCCTTCCGGACGTCGTCACCAAAGCCGGAAGAGGATCTCGGGAAGCGCAGGAATTGCTGTCCCGTGACATCCACGAACCACGCTTCGTCGACGTACGAGTCCCACCGATGGTCCTCCTTCGCATACCGCTCGAGGCCGTAAAAGGCGCCGTCGAAGATCGCCCGCACCTCACCCGTTTGCGACACCTGATACACCCGCGGGAAGCGGTTCTCCAGGTACCCGAAGACGTACAGCAAATGATCGACCGGACTGAGAACCATGGCCCGCGCAGCGAGCGAGTCTGACGCGACGGTTGTGTGGATTGGGTTGCTGATGAGCTCGCCGGAGCCGGTGCGTGCCTTCACGCGATACCAGTACTCCGTGCCGGGCCGAACCGTACGGTCGCTATATGCCGGAGCGTCGGCTGGGGTCAGCTGCGCGAGGTGCTCACCCTCGCTGTCGCGGGAACGCGCCCGGTAGACGACATAGGCTTGGACCGTGTCGGTCGACGGCCGCACCCACGTCAGCTCCACTCGCCTGTCGTTCACGACTTCTGCGGGCCGGAGCCGCAGCGCTCCTGCAGGCAGGGCATGCAGGCGGCGCCTGATGTCGGATGTGTCGACCCCCGGTGCGGCCGTCTCCAGGACTTCACGGTACAGCACCCTCGCCCGGTCGTAGCGCAGGAATCTCGCCCAGAGATCCGCGATCGTCACGGCCGCGCTCGCTCGAAGCGGGGGAGGGAGGCCCTCCGCGATCGTGTCGTAGCGCGCGAGCATGGCTTGAACCTTGTCCGGTGGGAACTCCTCGCTCGGCTCGGAGAGATCAGGGATGTCCGCGAGCGCGGTCGTAAAGGCCTCGTTGGCGTAGCGCACGCCGTCTGAGGCGAAGGGGGACTTCGGATATTGGCGCAGGAAGTCCGCGACCGGATCGAATTGCCGGCCGATGTAACACGGCACATAGCCTTCGCACTCGCCGCCCCAGGGCAGCTGCGTCAGTGCCCAGGCGGCGCTGTCCGCATACT
Source organism: Gemmatimonadales bacterium (assembly GCA_035601235.1). Taxonomy (GTDB): domain Bacteria; phylum Gemmatimonadota; class Gemmatimonadetes; order Gemmatimonadales; family GWC2-71-9; genus AG41. Next base: position 12,943 of record DATNOR010000120.1, on the reverse strand, counting down.
CGCTCTGCGGAAATCGTCGGACCAGTTCTCGAAACTGATACCCGGTGTAGATGTAGTCAGCGTCTGGGTCGTTGTACCGGTACTCTTCAGGATGTGCCTGTAGGTAACGCCCGATGGGCGAGCCGGACGCCACCCCGCCGCCGAGGCCGCTCTTGAGCCGTCCGAGCTGCAGGTACAGCCGTGCGGACGCGGGCTCGTCGGGCCGGACGCGTAACGAGTCCTCGATCGCCGCCATCAGGGCAAACAGGCTGTCGTTGATTGGCGGGCCCTTGGTGTCCGAGTCGGCCAGGACACTTCGGGACGGCGCCTCTGGCGCGGTCTCGGGCGCGCGTGGTGCCGCTCGCTCGCGCGAGCACGCGACCACAGCCATCGCGCTGATGGCGAGGATCACCCGTCGCGTAGGGGAGGCGTGTGTCGTCACGCTCCGAAGCGCTCCAGTTGCACGCGGTCGCGCGTCACCACCGCGTACCTTCCCCCGTCGAGAAACGCCCCCGGATTGAGGTAGGCCCTCCTGTTCGGAAGCTGGGCCAGGGCCGGTCGATGCGTGTGGGCGAGGATTGCCAGCTGCAGGTCGGGTCGCCGGGCCAAGAGCTCTTCGGCGTAGCGGGCCTGCGCCCGCTCGGCCCGGTCCAGCACGGCGCGGTCGCGCGTGTTGTCCGCCAGCCTGCGCGACAGCTGGTGCGCGATCCAGAACCCCACATCGGGGTGCAGCGCGCGGAACAACCGGATGGTGGCGGCATGCCGGGTCACACGGTGCATGAGCCGGGCGCTCCAATGTTGCTCGGTCAGCCCGTCGCCGTGGGCGACGAAGGCGCGGCGTCCGGCGACGTCGATCTCGGCCTCGCCCGGGTAGAACGCTATCCCTAAGTCCTTGGTGAGAAAGTCGCCGCCCCAGCGATCGTGGTTGCCGCCCACCAGCGTCACGGCCACGTCGCGCGCCCGGACACTCTGGAGCTTGGCCATCGTGCCGAAGTGACGTCGCGGGATCACCGCCCGGTACTCGAACCAGAAGTCGAACAGATCGCCGTTGATGAGGAGCGCGTCGCCCAGATCGGGTACGGCATCGAGGAAGCGGTGGAACGCGATGACGACGGCGGGTGGCACCTGACCCAGGTGGGCGTCGGCGACGACGAGCACGCGCGCGGCTGGGGCGGGCACGCCCCAAGCTAGGAATCCCGCGCAACGCCCGCAAGCGCGTGTCGTATTTGACTTTTGCCGACTCGCCGCGGATGTTTTCCACCGCGTGATCAGCTCGATAACGCTCCGCGTCAACTACTCCGAGACCGATCAGATGGGCGTGGTCTACCACGCCAACTACTTGATCTGGTTCGACCGCGCCCGCACCGAGCTGATGCGCGAGACCGGCGTCACGTACAAGGAGCTGGAGCAGCAGGGCGTGTACCTCGCGGTGTCCGAGGTCGACGTCCGGTTCCGCGCCGCGGCGCGCTACGACGATCTGGTGCGGGTGCGCTGCTGGGTACGCGAGTTGGCCTCGCGGCGCGTCACGTTCGGCTATGCCGTCGACCGCGCGGAGAGCGGCGAGCTGCTGGCGACCGGTGTGACGTCGCTCGTCTCGCTCACGCACCAGCACACGCTCACGCACCTTCCCGCGCATGTATTCGACCTGCTCGAGCAGACACCGGATCCGGTTCGCCTTTAGCTCTTGCGTGCTGCTCGTGGGGTTGCTGCTCGCGGCGCGCCCCGTCGCGGCCCAGGGCGACGCGGGAGAAGTGGAGGCCCTTGCGCGCCTCCTGGCCGCCGCGGATGCTCGCGCCTTCGATGCGGGGCTCGAGCGCGAGACCCTCGGGGCTCCCGACCCGTTCGTGCGGCGGCAGGCGGCCCTGGCGGCCGGCCGCAGCGGCGACACGGCCGCCGTGGCACTGCTCGTCGCCGCGCTGCGGGACTCGAGTGCGGCCGTGCAGGCGGCGGCCGCGTTCGCGCTGGGGTTGCTCAAAGACGGGCGTGCTGTTGCGCCGCTCGCGGCGCTGGCGCGCACCGGAGACGGCGCGCCGCAATGCGAGGCCGTGACGGCCATCGCGAAGATCGGCGGGGAGGAGGGCGCGCGCGCCGTGGCGGACCTGCTCGACCTGAAGACCGCGGCCGGCGTCGGCACGTCCGCGGTGCAGCGTGTCGCGCTGCTCGAGGCGTGGCGCCTGGGGACCCGCGCGCCGGTCGCCCGCTTGACGGACTTCGCCCGCGACCCCGATCCCGCGGCGCGCGCCCACGCGGTGTACGCGCTCGCGCGCTTGCGCATCGCGCGTGCCGTTCCGACCCTGCTGGGCGCGCTCGCCGATCGCGAGCCGTACGTGCGCGCCGTCGCGCTGCGTGGCGTGACGCGCGCCTTGAGCGACAGCGCTCAGATCGCTCCGCCGGAGGTCATCGCCCGCATCCGGCCGCTGCTCGGCGATCGCGACGGCCACGTCCGCGTCAATGCGCTGCGGGCGCTCGCTTCGTTCCAGGACAGCGGGCTGGTCGGTCTCGCGCTCCCGCTCGTCGCGGACCGGGATGTGAACGTCGCGGTCCAAGCGGAGACGACCCTGGGTGCATTGGGAGGCGCGCGCGCTGCGGCCCAACTCGAGGCCAGGCTCGCGAGCCCCCGCTTCGCCTTGCGCCGCCAGGCGGGCATCGCCCTGGCCCAGGCGGACAGCGCGGCCGGCGTGGCCGCCGCGGCCGAGCTGGCACGCGACCGCGACTGGCGCTGGCGCAGCGTCGCCGCCGAAGCGTTCGGCGCCGCGCGCGATCGCGCCCGTCTCGACCTCCAGCTGACCGATTCCGACGGCCGCGTGGTGGCGCAGGCGCTCCAGGCACTCGGGCGGGTCGTGGCCGAGGGCGACACGAGCCTCGCCCCACGCGCCCGGACGCTGCTCGCGCATCCGGACGCCGCGGTGCGGAGCGCGGCCGCCGACCTGCTCGCGCGCCATCCCGCGTTGGCCGACGTGGACCCGCTCGCGGCCGCCTATGAGCGCGCGGCGACCGATACGTTCGACGATGCCCGGCTCTCCGCGCTGGCCGCGCTCGGCGCCATCGCCGCCACCGGTCCGGTGGGCCGGGACACGGTGGCGACCCGATTCGTCGCCCGGACGCCCCGCCCGGACGATTACCAGGTCCGGCGGCTCGCCGCGGAGAAGCTCCCCGACGCCGCGGCGCGCTGGGGACCGGCGGCCCCGATCGCGACGGGGCGGTCGCTCGACGACTACCGCGCCGTCGTGCGGCGCTATCTCCTGCCGGTACGCCGGGGCGACGCGTCGCCGCGCGTGACCATCGAGACCGATCGCGGCGCGCTGGTGGTCGAGCTCTTCCCGGGCGAGGCGCCGCTCACGGTCGCGGCCTTTCTGGCGCTGGTCGATCGGCACTACTTTGACGGCTCCCGCATGTTTCGGGTCGTCCCCAATTTCGTGGTGCAGGACGGCGATCCGCGGGGGGACGGCTGGGGCGGGCCCGGCTTCGTGCTGCGCGACGAGCTGAATCCGGTGCGGTACGAAACGGGCACCGTGGGAATGGCGCTGTCGGGGCCCGACACGGGTGGCAGCCAGTTTTTCATCACGCACTCGCCGCAGCCGCATCTCGACGGCACGTACACGGTATTCGGCCGGGTGATCTCGGGGCTCGCGACCCTCGGGAGTGTGGCACTGGGTGAGCGCATTCGCAGCATCCACCGCTGACTGTTGCTCGGGTTTAACTATTGAGGCGGCAACGTTTTCCGCTTGACCGGCGGATAGCACTCTTCTACATTGGCGCCTGTGCGCTGCTGCTCGGCTGCCCGCGCGCGTTGCCGCCGCTCGTGCCGATGCCGCTCGCACCGGCGGAGTGGGACAGTGCCAGGGTCTGGGCGGCCGCGACCGCGCCCCATCGTCACACGCTGATCCGCTTCCGCTGGAAGTATCGCGACGCGGGTAAGAGCTACGCTGGCAGGGCCGCCGTGCGGGCGGCGCCGCCGGACTCGCTGCGCATCGACTATGCCGGGCCGTTCAACTGGGGGGCGGGCGCGGCGCTCGTGGTCGGCGACACCACGGTGTGGGCCGATCCGGAAAAGAACTTCCGCTCGCTCGTGCCGGCCGTGCGGATGCTGTGGGCGGGGCTCGGCATCGTGCGGCCGCCGGCGGTGGGCGCGGCCGTGTTCGGGATCGTGGTGCCGGGAGCGGATACTGCGCGGATCTGGCGGTTCGTGCAGGGTGAGGACACGCTCGACTATCGTCTGGCCCCGGGGAGTGGCGGTGGACGTGTGCTCGAGGCGGAATGGCGGCGGCAGGGCAAGGTCGTGGCACGCAGCCGCGCCGAGTTGGACGTTCGTGCGATGCCGGCCAGCGCCCGCATCGACTTTCCGGAGGGCCCGGCGCGTTTTGAGTTCACGATCGGCTCGGTGGACACGACGGTGGCGTTCGATTCGGCGACGTGGCGCAGGCGCCACTAGCGCCCTCGCGCTCGCGCTGACCGGTTGCCTGTACAGCTTCAAGGGCGGCGGCCTGCCCAACATCAAGACGGTCGCCATCCTGCCGTTCGACAACCAGACCGCCGAGCCGGCGCTCACGAAAGAAGTGAACGACGCGGTGCTCGAGGCGTTCCAGGGCCGGCTCGGGCTCCGCACGGCCGGCGAGAACAACGCCGACGCCGTGGTGCGGGGCAAGGTGACCCGCTACGATCCCGACGTGCCCCTGTCGTTCCAGGCGGGGCAGGGACGCACCGACGTCACGCAGCGCCAGGTGTCGATCACGCTCGACGTCGAGATCCTGGACCAGCGCGAAGGCAAGACGCTGTGGCAACGGCAGGGCCTCAGCGAAGTGGGGGAATACCGGCCGCCCCAGGAAGCGGACGGACGCAAGATCGCGCTGCAGAAGCTGGTGAGGGACCTGGTGGACGGAGCGCAGTCGCAGTGGTGAACCGGCGGGGCACGAGCTCGCTGGGTTGTCTCGTCACCCTGCTCCTCTTCGTCGCGGCCCTGTACTACGGCGTCAACATCGGGGAGCTGTTTTTCCGCTACTACCGCCTGCTGGACGAGATGCAGACGCAGGCCCAGCTCGCGCCGTCGCTGGACGACGGCACGATCCGGCGCCGCATCCAGGCGGCCGCGCAGGAGATTGGCCTCCCGCCCGAGGCCCAGCAGATCAAGATCGCGCGCCGCGCGTCGCCGCGTGAGATCGTGATCGAGACCGAGTACGCCGAGACCGTCACCCTCCCGCTGTTCACCCACAAGTTCACGTTCCATCCCAAGGCGAGCCAGCCGCTGTAACGTCCGGTGAGCACGCCCGAGAAGATCCGGGCCGCGGAGGCGGCCGCGCGCTGGCGCCAGCAGCACCCCGGCCCCGTCGTGTTCACCAACGGCGTGTTCGATCTGCTGCACGTGGGGCACGTCGCCCTGCTCGAAGCCGCCCGCGCCGAGGGCGCCGCGCTGATCGTGGGCGTGAACAGCGACGCCTCCGTGCGGCGGCTGGGTAAGGGGAGCGGGGGTGAGCGGCCGGTGGTGCCGGAGCGGGAGCGCGCCCGGCTCGTCGCCGCGCTCGCGGCGGTGGACTGCGTCGTGGTGTTCGACGAAGACAGTCCGCTGGCCCTGATCGAGCAGCTTCGACCGGACGTCCTCGTGAAGGGGGCGGATTACAAGCGCGACGCGATCGTGGGAGCGGATGAGGTGGAGGGCTGGGGCGGGCGCGTGGTGCGGGTCCCGCTCGTCGCGGGGGTTTCGACGACCGAGTTGCTGGCGCGGCTGCGTGGCGGGGCCGCGCGGTGACGTCTCCCCCCGCGGCGTCGAGGAAGCTGCTCATCGCCACCCGCAACGAGGGCAAGATCCGCGAGATCCGCGACCTGTTCCAGGGCCTGCCCTTCGAGTTGACCTTCCCGGTGGACCAGTTTCTCGAGCGGCTGCCGGACGAAGCCGATCTGGAGCGCGGCACCAGCTTCGCCGAGAACGCCGTGGCCAAGGCGCGCTACTTCGCCAAGCGCGGCAACGTCCCGACGCTGGCCGAGGATTCCGGGCTCGAGGTCGATGCGCTCGAGGGCGCGCCCGGCGTGTTCTCGGCGCGCTGGGCGGAGATGCACGGCGCGGGCGCCGGCGACGCGGCGAACAACGCGCTGCTGCTCGAGCGCCTGGCGACTGTGCCCGACGCGCAGCGCACCGCGCGCTATCGCTGCGTGGTCGCGTATCTCGAGACCCCGCTCGCGAAGCCGCAGCTGGTCGAGGCGACGTGCGAGGGGCGCGTGCTCGCCGAGCCGCGCGGGACCGGCGGCTTCGGCTACGACCCGTTGTTTTTCTCCCTCGATCTCGAGATGTCGTTCGGCGAGGCGCCGCTGCCGGCCAAGCAGCGCGTCTCGCACCGCGGGCGCGCCATCCGCGCGCTGGTCGAGGTCCTGGTGCGGCGCGCGGGGTAGCGATGTCGCAGCATCGCTCCCGCTACGCCGCCCGCTCTCTAGTACTCGATGTACACCGGTACGCCGGCACGCTGCGACAGCTCAGCCGCACGGCCAATGGCGTTCCCGATCTGTTCCGCCGTTGCATGAGGCCCGACGTCGATTGTTGGGGCTGTCGGAGACACGGACGCATGATCACTCTGCGCACACGTGACCTTGATCGCCATGGGTGTGTAGATGCCCAGGGTGAGCGCGTCGACCAGCTGGTTGAGAAAGCTCAGCTGGGTCTCGACCTTGGCCACGCCGTGAGGGCATTTACTGGCGGTTTCGACGGTGCTCGGCGAAACCAGCCCCCAGAGCCACACCGACGCCCAGCTCTTCTCAATGACGACTGTAGACGGGGTGAGACCCGTTTCGATGGTGGCGTGGTAGCAGGCCGCGGCACACACAAGAAGACCGGCAACCGAGAGTCTGAGAAGGCGGTTCATGGATATTCCTCCGGGCACAATTCTGATCGGGGCCACCTGATTGGGAGGAGAGAATGTACGTGCCGATGCTGGGTTGGTTAGAGTAGTGCTACCAGCAGGCCGATGAGGCGACTATCTTGGCCCAGGTGATCGCATTGACGGGGCGTAGCGCAGTCCGGTAGCGCGTCTGGTTTGGGACCAGAAGGTCCCGGGTTCAAATCCCGGCGCCCCGACTCTCCGAATCATCGCCGCTGCAACGACTTCCGTGCCGGGGCGGTTTCCTCGCGGTCCCACGTGTTGTGAGTAGTGTTGTGAGTTGCTCCCCCGCTCACTGGCTCACCATCCGATGCGTCGGGTGCAGCACCACCTGGCGGATCGTCTCGGGATCGGCTTGCTGGTAGGACTTGAGCATCGTCCCTTCGTCCTTCCAGCCTCCCGCTGCCGCGACGTCTTTCACGGGATAACCCTGAGGCTTTCCGGATAGCCCGCAGCCTGCACCTCGCCGAACAGCCGGACGGCCGTGAGCTCGGGATACGTGAAGCCGCTCCTCAATGGGCGGCTTGTAGGGGTCGGGTTTGGAGCGCCGGGGCGGGTAGCGCACCGTGGTGGGGTCGAGGTCGCGGTCCAGCGGTCCGGTCGCCAGCCAGCGATACACGGTGCGACGACTCAGACCCACGCGCGCGGCGATCGCGGTGTTCGACAAGCCTCGTTCCAGGTAGTGGCGCAGTAGCACACGCGGGTACCAGGTGGACATCGCGTCTCCTTGGCGAAACGGCCGGCGTTGGCGTGCGCCGGCCATGTGCGTTTAGAAGCCTGACCTCGCCGTGCGGCCAGCATGCACCATGGGTCACCACGGTGCTTACGGGTCCGCACGGGGCACCACCCCTGGGCAGCGTGGAAGGCTGCCTACGGCGGCAACCCCAACACGTTCAAGAGCGCCGTGAAGCGGCTACGCGACGCTGGCTTGGTCGACTACGACGATGCCACACGCACCTACAGCACAAACCAGTTTGAAATCACGCAGCAGGTGCAGCTTGACTCCGGGGAACGCACGGTTACCGCCGTTGGTACGTGAACTCGAGTAAACGCGGCGGCGTCGGGCACTCAAGGGGGGGGCCGGTCTCACACCACCCGCCGACCATCCGGTGCCCTATGATCAGGTTGCCTGCTGCGACGGAGAGGGTTTCAGGGGGAACCGAGTCACCAAGAAACCGCCGCGGGTAGACTATGGTCATGCGAGTCCCGCTCACGTGGTAGCTCGCGGTGCTGGACCACGTCGTAGTGCCGGAATCGTGTAAGGTACCGTCTGGAGCATAGAACGATGTTCGCGTGGCGTGACCCCGAACTAGGCTCGTATCGGATTCCACACGAATGGAATCGGCTACCTGCTCGACGACGATGCGGTTGCCTGCCGAAAAATGATCGTCGGACAGGATGAAGGGTGCCGGTTGGCCGTTGAGCTTGGCCAGTGCGTAGGTCCCCAGCTGAGGCGAGGGGCCGAGCAACTCGGAGCAGCTGGATAGCGCGACCAGAGTAACCAAAGAGCACGCGGTTCGCGTGAGCGGGTTGGAAGTCATGGTTGTGTTCGCAGCCGCATGGACCCCTCTTCCTGGCGGTGTGTTGCCACGACGCAACAATTGTGCCGCTATTTATCGTGCGGCCCGTGCGGAACGGTGCTGTGCCCGCGCGTCAGGGCGGGAAACGCAGCCGCGAGCGCGCGCACGCGGGCTCGGATTCGGGTGCAAGGGTGCACGGGGTGCAACCCTATGGGTTTGCATCCCTGCACCCCAACATTGCACGTGGGGTGCAACGGTGCTGCACCCCATCTACACCCCTGCACCCCAACTCGTGGTTGGTGGGCAACCCCATACGCGGCCGCACTCTCTACACGCTGGCCAAAGCCCAACGAGAACCCCCGTCGCTCGGCCATCAGCGTCTCCATGTAGGCGGCGACTTCAAATTGCACACATTCGGCGGCGAAAATTGCACACTCGCCCTGATCCCTGGCTAGCGCCGGGTGTGGTCGCGGGTGGGTGAGACAGGGGGACTCCCGTCCCACCCCCGGCGGCGATCGTGGCTGCTGGATTGTTGATCAGTACGTTTGCCGCTTCGCACGCAGCGACTTGCGCTCTATACGCCAATGGCGTATAGTGATCGGTGCGGTTCCTCGAGACCCCCGTCTTCACGTCGCGGCTGCGCGGGCTCGTCGACCACGACCAGTATCGGGCTGTGCAGCTGGCGTTGTTGCTCCGGCCCGAGCAGGGGCCGCTCATTCCGGGCTCCGGAGGCCTCCGAAAGCTCCGGTGGGGCGCAAAGGGTCGGGGCAAGCGAGGCGGGTTGCGGCTCATCTACTACTGGGCACCGCAGGAACAGGCATTTTATATGCTCTACGTGTACGCGAAGAACGAGCAGAGCGACCTCACCCCTGCACAGGTGAAGATCCTGAGGCGAATCGTACGCGAGGAATTCCCATGAAAGAGGCAGCATTCAAGGAGTTGGTGGCCAGTGTGCGGCAGGCAGGCCGCATCCGCCGGGGGGCCCGGAGGCCGTCCCGCACGTTCACGTTTCGCCCGGCCGACGTGAAGACAGTCCGGGGCAAGCTCGGGAAGTCGCAGAGCGAGTTCGCTCTGATGATCGGCGTGAGCGTGGCGACGCTGCGCAACTGGGAGCAGGGGCGCCGCGTGCCGGAAGGGCCGGCACGCGCGCTCCTGCGTGTCGCGTCCCACAATCCGCGCGCGGTGGTGGCCGCCTTGCAACGCGGCGCAGCCTGACCGACGTGAACCCTCAAGCCTCGACCCTCTGGACTGGGTCCAGAGGGTCGTCGGGTTGTGAGTTGTGTTGTGAGTCTCGTGCGATTGTGAGTAGTTCCTTGACACTCGAGTCACGACACCGCTGCCCAGAGCACCGCGTGAATGCTACACTGTGTCGTAACTCGCTGTGTTCTTGACTCGCTTTGGGACCAGAAGGTCCCGGGTTCAAATCCCGGCGCCCCGACTCAACGCTTGACTGGAAGCAGTGACCTCCCGCCTCGCTGTTGCGTCCACGCATCAGCCGTGTCGGCCTCGCTAAAGATCTCGGGCCGATTGCTTTCATGAGCCGACCTTGTACCATAAGGAGAAGGTTGGTAACTACTCGGCAGCTGGGCCGCACGGCGACTGCGGCGGGGAGGCGTGATGAAGCGGGCGGCAGCACTGGGTACGTTGTGGTTGGCGGTGGCCCTTGCGGCATGCGCGGCATCCCGCATCGTCCTCAACGTTGATGTCCTGAGCTTCCTGCGACCGGACAGCCTCGACGCGTTCTCCTTCAGCATCCCCGGCGGCGTGGGGCAGACGGACCTCACGGTGTCACGGCCGTTCACGCTCCCATCGCGCTTCGGGCCGGGCAATGTGGACTCCGTTGCGGTCACCGCCGGCGCGATCCTCGAGAGCACGCAGGGCGGCGGGACCGTCGCCCTCGATGTCTTCTTCGCCAAGGACGAGGCCAGTCTCTTCACCGGCCAGCCCTACGTCGGCGTCCACGCCACCGTGTCGGGCGTGCAGACCGATACCCTGTTGCCAGCCACGACGCGCTCGGTGAACGACACCGCCTTCAATACACCCACCGTGTGGGTGGGCGTTCGCGCCCGCGTCGCGACCGATCCCGGCCCGGACCTGGTCGCCCGACTGGCCCTGACCGTCCTGCAGCTGCGGGTCGTAATGCACGACCAAGGCTTCTAATCACTGGGGCAAGCCGCGGTAGCGTAGGCGAACTCCTTGCAGAGAGCTGCGGCCACGTGCAGCTTCGGTAACCGATGAAAGCCACGTGGTGGATCTTCGCCGTCGTCTCGATCGCGGCATGTTCAGAGCATGGCGTCTCGACCAACACACCGAAGGCCGCGACCACCAAAGCTGTTCTCATTGACGCTCCGTTCCCCTACGACCAGGTAGCCCGAGTCGACGTGTACATCGTGAGCGTCGCCGCCTCGAGCCACCCCGACACGCTGGGCTCCGGCGGGCCGGGTACCATCGCGACTCCGCACCGGGTGTACAACTTGCTCGAGCTCGGCAACGGGTCGGCGGCGGAGCTGGGTGAGGGCATCCTGCCCTCGGGCTCATACGTGCAGTTCTCCGTCACGATCGACGGCGATTCTTCCAGCATCACCCTCAAGAATGGCACCGTGCTCACCAGCCGCACATCGCCGGGTATCAACTGGAATGGCTACCCGGGAAGATTCAGCTTCGGCATCTTTACCGATCCACCAGTCCAGGTGACCGACACGGGCGCTGTGGTCGTGATCGATTTTGACCTCGGTCGCAGCTTCTACGCGAATGACCCTGCCAACGCCGCCGCCGGCTTCGGCTATGTGGGCTACATACAGGTCCGCAACAGTGCGATGACCGGGTCCGTAAGCGGCACGGTCGTGGGCACGAACGCCGGCCCGCTCGCGGACGCTTCCATCACACTCCTCGTCGTGAATCCCGCTTACCCGACCGACGAAGCAACCTGGGGCGTGCTGGGAACGGCTCGGTCGGACGCGACGGGACGATTCCGTCTGCCGTACGCGAGCCCCGGCAGCTACGTTCTGGCCGTGGACGCACCCGCTACCTCTGCGTACGGCGGTCTGCGTCTCCCTGGTCTGGCGGTATCCATCGGCGCAGAGACGAAGACGGGGACGTTAGCAGTTCCGCTCAGGTGAGCCTATGCCCGATACCTCACGCCCCATCAATATCCTGCTCGTCGAAGACGACCCCGACGACGTCGAGCTGACTCGCCGCGCGCTCGACCGCGCCAAGGTGCGAAACCAGATCTGGACCGTAAGCAAGGGGACCGACGCGCTCGCGTTCCTGCGCGGCCAGGCGCCGTACCACGACGCGCCCCGGCCCGACCTCGTGCTGCTCGACTTGAACCTCCCGGGCTTGGACGGCCGCGACGTGCTGCTGCGGATCCGCGAGGACCCCCAGCTGCGCGGGCTCGCCGTCGTGGTCCTCACCGCCTCCGACGAGGAGCGCGAGCACCTGGCGGCGCTCGCGGCCGACGCCTTCCTCAGCAAGCCGGTCGACCTGGACCGCCTGGGCTGGCTGGTCCGGGTGATGGCAAACCTGGGGTGGGCGATCGTGAAGACGGACGGCTGAGCTGTCCGCTGGAACCGCCGGGCGGCCCCGGGTGTTCTGACCGATGCAGCCCGAGCGGAGGAAGAGAGTATGCGCAGGAAGGCTCGCCGAACCGCGCCGCGCCGGCCCTGCCGCCACCCGCAGCAACATGAAACCGACTGGCTCGGCCGGACCTATTTCGGCTGTCCCATCTGTAATCGCTGGAAGTTGACGAAGCCGAAACCCGCGCCGGCCGACGGTAAACGGCTGGCGGCATGAAGAGAACAGGGGCTAGGACGTGCTGTCCTGGCCCCTTTTCCTATTCCCCATACGGTATCCAGATGTTCTTCACCTGCGTAGCCGCTCGTAGGAACTCCCTGCCTTCTCCCTCCCGAGCGTCATTCCAGTCCCGCATGTCCCACTCGACCCACGTCCGCTTCATATTCCCCGCCGACGCGCGCTCCACGTCGGCGCCGGCCGCCTGAGTGCCGAAATACCACACCGCCTCCACGTCGTCGTGCTCGGCCAGCACCTTCGCCAGCGCGTCTTTGGCTCCGGTGACGATGTTGATCACGCCGGCGGGGACGTCCGATGCCTCGAGCACCGTGTACAGCTCCGCGGCCGCGAGCGGCCGTGCCTCCGACGGGATCACGATCACAGTGTTGCCCACCGCGACCGCCGGGGCGACCAGGGACACGAGCCCCAGCAGAGGATGCTCGTCGGGGCAGGCGATTCCCATCACCCCGATGGGCTCGTTCATGGCCAGGGTGACACCCCGGATCGGGGTCTGATGCACCGCGCCGTCGTACTTGTCGGCCCACGCGGCGTACGAGAACAGTCGCGCCACCGCGGCCTCCACTTCGCTGCGGGCGGCCGCCTCGCCCTGTGCCGTCATGGCATCGAGCAGCCCGGCGAACTGCGCCGCCCGCACCGCCAGGTTCTCGGCGACATAGTAGAGGATCTGCCCGCGGTTGTGGCCGCTCGCGTGCGCCCATCCCGCCGCCGCGTGCGCCGCCTCCACCGCGTTGCGGATGTCCTTCCGGTTCCCTTCGGCCACTTCCGCAATGA
>DATNOR010000119.1:0-46445 GCA_035601235.1 Gemmatimonadales bacterium | reverse complement strand
GGCCGCTTTCGTGGCTCGGTGGAGCCGACTTGCGAGTTCCCGGATGAAGGGCTCCTGAGCTAGGCGCGCAAGCCAGCGTGACGGTATGCTTGAGGCTCCATAGTAGGCCCCTGCGACCTGGCCGCATACCGCAGCCGTTGTGTCGGCGTCGTCACCGAGATTTGCCGCGGACAAGACTGCCGACTCAAAACTGTCCGTGCGATCGAAACACCAGAGCGCCGCCTCCAAGGAGGCCACCACATAGCCTCCACCGCGGATCTCGGTGGCGCTCTTGTGCCGATACTGCCCACGTGCGATGGCCCCAATGCGGGGGGCCTGGAACGTGGAGTTTCCGCTTGCGAGGACTTCTTCCTTAGACTGCCCAGAAAGCGCGCGGCCCAGTACGCCACCAAGCAACCGACAGGCCTCTACGCACTCCTGCGTCCCATGGGTAGTCCGGGAGCTCTCGCCTGCGTAATACTCGATCGCGTGCCGGTCGGGAAAGTAGTACATGGCGACGGGGGCAAGCCGCATGATTGATCCATTGCCCGCACTGGCGACGCTCAGCAAGCCACTGAAGGGATCGCCAGTAGCTTCGTAGCCTGCAAGCGCCGCCCGTACAGTGTTCCCGATGTCAAAACAATTACCCGTGCTACTCATGTAGCCCTCGCGGGCCCAACGGCAATAGCGCTCGACTTGGTCGCGTGGGTCAAACCCGTTGCACTCCACAAGGCTCGAGGCCAAACACAACGCCATCGACGTGTCGTCCGTCCACTCCCCGGGCCTGAGGTTGAACGGACCACCGCCGACCATGTCAGCAATTGGCTGGAACGTGCCGGGGCGCTGAAACTCGAGGGTCGCACCGACGGCATCACCGGTCGCCAAGCCGAGCAGGCACCCCTGAAAGCGATCTCTCTCAGTCACGCTGATCCTGAAAGCGGCCTCACGGATCGCGCTTACGCTGCGGGCGGTGTGCGCGCCGGCGCAAGGGACCGCCCGCCCGCGCGCGGCGCGCCGGCGAGGGAACGGCCGATTCCCCAAAAAGGACGCCCGACAGCTTTGTTAGGCGGCGTCCGCTCATTTCCGCCGGACGGGTCGCGTGATCAGCTCAAGCCCCCGAATCCACTCCGACCGAGCCGGGCGATCGGGACGCGCCGCATGACGCGTGTTCAACAGCACGCGTTCCGCAGTGGCGAACGACACGCCCAACACCACCGCCGTCTGCCGCCGACCCGCCTCCCAGACATTGCCGGTGATCGGCTCGGGCTCAAGCGCTCGATACTGACTCCCGAACCGATGGGGTGCCGCGTCGAAGTGGAACGTCAGCACGCGCTGCTGGGGCTCCGGACGGATGTCGGCGCGACGCATCTGGCAGACTGGGAACGTCGCGCTGTAGACCGTTGTGCCATCGACATGAAACTCGAGAACCAGAGAGTCAGTACCCGCACAGCCACCGAACCAATGCCAGACGTCTTGCGCCCGCGCAGACGGCGGAGCCTGCCCCGATCCCCGAACGGCTATCAGCGCTAATGCGCAGACCGCAGCAGAGAGCGGAGTCGCACATCTTCGGGCAAGAGACGCGCTCATATCGTATCGGACGCCGCCTAACGGGGTGCGGCTAAGGTGTGCCGCCGAAGGTGAACATTCACAAATGCAATTCTACCACTGACGACGGGCGGCGTCAGCTTCAGCCGCGTGTTAGGCAGCAAGCCAAACGAATCTAGAGATCGGCGGCTGCCCCACCGTGATGCCGCCACCCGGGACCAAACCATAGGCAGTCAGCCGTTCTCGCAGGGCAAGCGGCTCGACTCCTCGGGCGCGGCTACCGTAGGCGCCGAGAATCAGCGACCCGCCTGGCGCCACTACGTGACCAAATAGGCGCACCACATAAGCCTGGAGAAACTGCTCGGGCACACAATCGTGCACTGAGTACACATATCGGTAGCGGCGAGGTGGCTGCCATTCCCACGCATTGGCCACGTAGAAGTGATCCGCATACTGGGGGAGGCGTCGACGTGCCAGTTCAATAAGGCCGGGACTCTGGTCAACACCGAACGGCGTCAACTGAATCGCACGCTCCCCTGCCCACGCGACTAACGACTCCAGCAGGTAGCCATTGGCGCATCCCAAGTCGAGAAAGTCACCAGACTCTCGGATCGGCTCAAGAAGCGGCTCGCGCTCCGAGCGCCAGCGCTGGGGCCCGCCTGAGAACCCCGATTGGCGGATGGGATCGTCTTCTTTGAGATATGCCGCCTCGAGTTCTCGCAGCTGAAGCAGGAATTCCCGCGGGAGTGTCGGGTGGGACATTGGCTTGCTGCCTAACGCATCGCGCTTAAGCTGCGGGGCGAGCCGCCGCCGGCGCAAGCGTCCCGCGCTGCGGTACCGGCTGTCCGGCGCAAACCTCCGCTTCCTCTGAACGCCGGCCCGGCGGCTTCAAGGGCTTGTTAGGCAGCACTTTCTGTTCAAGGAGTTACAGAGCGCAGTAAATCTTGCCCAACCCGGAATCGCCGTTACGAAGCATCGTATAGCTATGAACGACGGGGCTACTCCCGTTGCGCGTAAGAGTAACCGTAGCGACTAACGCATCCGCAACGATGTGCCCGACGAAGTCGGCACGGTAGGGAGTCTGCAACTCCATCGGCTGGGCAAGTGTCGAAAAGGTGATGTTGCCCGCTGAGTCGGGCAGGAGGCCATGATCTAGTTGGGCAGGCACCATGCAAACGAGCCGGAGTTGCGCAGAGTTGGGCTGAAGCGTGAGCTCGATTCCGGTCGCCGCCCAGCGACCCTCGATGCCGGGACTGGTGACCTGTCCGCAACTGGTGAGCACGGGCCCGAACACCAGGGCGCCGATCAGGAAACGGTGACAATGAGCCATATGTGCCTCTCGTAGCTGCTCTCGAGTATATACCCGGACATGGCGCCCTCGCGTCAACAGCGCTGTCTAACTCATAGTATCCGCAGTCATCTGGTTCATCAATTCTGATCTACCCTGCAACATAACGCCGCCGCTCGAGCCCGGTCGAGCCAGCTCAAGGGCCTCGTGTCCCGCGGGTTACCGCAGCCGAACAGCCTCGGAGCAATTGAGCAAACGCTGCGAGCCATCAGCCATAATCCGCAGGCGGCATAATCCGCACACACTCGGCACGCCGCGGAGCACGGCCCGAGCACCTGCCGGGTGGAACTGCTCCGCCGTTGCACGGGCCGGAATATATTTCTCCGCATGAAAACCGGCGCGCTGGTGGCGCTCGTGTGCCTGGCCGCGTGCCGCACGCGGGCCTTGGGCAGAATCGCGCAGCAAAGCGATTCGGTGGATCTCGCCCAGCTCCTGCCCCACGACTCGACCGATAGCGCGCTCGTCGTGCCGCGGGTGATCACGACGCCCACCGTCGTGCTGTTCTGGCTGCGCGCGGCCGACACGCTCTCGGGCGACGACCAGGCCGACACGTTCGACGACCTGAAATACTACACGGCGCAGGTGGCGCCCGCCCTCGCGGCGAGCGGCATCCAGCTCGTCGCCACCAACGCCGATACCGTCTACGTCTCGCTCCCCAACGCCACCCGGCGCACCATTCTCCTGTCGGGCCTGGACTATCCCTATGGCTACCTCCTGGTCGATCCCGGCGGCCCCGAGCGGATCCTCACGGGCGTGTACGAGGACGGGGACCTGATGGACGAGCTGCGCGCCTACTTCGACCTCCCCGACGACTCCACCAGCGCGCCGCCGCGGGCCACCACCTGACGCCCCCGGCAGAGCCCATGCACGACCTGCGGCTCGCCGGCGGCGACGTGCTGCTGCACGACGGTGCCTGGCGCGTGGTGCGGGCGGATGTGACGGTGAGCGACGGGAGAATCGAGACGATCGGGAAGGCGGGGAAGGGGGACGAGGGAGGGGGGAAGGGGCCCCGCCCCCAACCCCAGGTACGCGACTGCAGCGGCTGCCTCGTCATCCCGGGTCTCATCCAGGCGCACGTGCACCTCTGCCAGACGCTGTTCCGCGGGCTGGCCGACGACCTGCGGCTCGAGGACTGGTTGATACGCCGCATCTGGCCGCTCGAGGCCGCTCATACCGAAGAAACCGTCTACGCCTCCGCCCTGCTCGGCGCGGCCGAGCTGCTGCTCGGCGGCACCACCGCGATCCTCGACATGGAGACCGTGCGGCACACAGCGGCGGCGTTCCGGGCGCTCGAGCGGATCGGCATCCGGGCCACGGTGGGCAAGTGCCTGATGGACGCGCACCCCGAGGGCGCTCCGATCGACTTGGTCGAGTCGACCGACGACGCGCTGGCCGACGCGGTGGCGCTGGCCCAGCACTGGCACGGCGCCGCCGCGGGCCGGCTGCGCGTGTGCTTCGCCCCGCGCTTCGTCCCCTGCTGCTCCGGTCCCCTGCTCCGGGCCGCGAGCGACCTGGCGGAACGCTTCGATGCCCAGCTGCACACCCACGCGGCGGAAACGATCGTGGAGCGCGAAACGGTGTTGCGCACCACGGGCCTGGAGGAGATCGCTTACCTGGACTCGGTCGGCATCGCGGGCCGCCGCGCCGCGCTCGCTCACTGCGTCTGGATCGACACCCACGAGATGGATCGCCTGGCGCGTCAGGGAACCACGGTGGTGCACTGTCCCTCTTCGAACCTGAAGCTCGCGAGCGGTGTCGCGAAAATCCCCGAGCTGCTCGCCGCCGGTTGCCGTGTGGCCATCGGCGCGGACGGCGCCCCCTGCAACAACGGGCTCGATGCCTTCGCCGAAATGCGCCTCGCCGCCCTGATCCAGAAGCCGCGCCTCGGCGCCGACGCGCTCCCCGCCGCGCAGGTGCTCGAGCTCGCGACGCTGGGCGGCGCCCGCGCCCTGGGCCTCGAGGACGAGATCGGGCGCATCGCGCCAGGGCGGCGCGCCGATCTCGTGGTGCTGGACCTGTCGCAGCCGCACCTTCACCCGTTCCTGGGCGACCCGGTGTCGCTCATCGTGTATTCGGCGCGCGCCAGCGACGTGCGCGACGTGTTCGTCGACGGCCGCCCGGTCGTGCTGGGACACGAGCTGCTCACGGCGCCGGTCGACCACATTGTGCGCGAGGCCGACCGGGCCGCCGCCGAGCTGCATCGGCTGGCGAGACTCGCGTGATGCTCGCGGGCATGGTGCTCGTTCTCGCGGCCATGGTACAGGGGCCGTCGGACTCTGGAGCCGCACGGTTCGCGGCGTGGTGCAAGTCGTGCCACGGCGCGGGCGGCCGGGGCACGCCCGCCGCGACCACCCGGCTCGAGGTGCCGCCCGCGGACCTGCACGAGTGCAAAGGCTCGACCGCCGAGACCGAAGATCGCTGGGTGAACGTCGTCACGCAGGGTGGGGCCGCATTCGGGCTGTCGCTCGACATGCCCGCCTTTGGAGAAGCCGGAACTCCCGCCCAGATCCGTGCCGTCGTGCGCTACGCGCGCTCGCTGTGCGGCGAGCTGGGTTGGCCGCCGGGTGAGCTGAACTTCCCCCGTGCGTTCCTCGTGGAAAAGGCTTATCCGGAAGACGAAGTCGTCATCACCGATCGAGCGCGCGGCCAGGAGTACATCTACGAGCATCGCCTGGGCAAGCGGTTCCAGCTCGAGGCCAGCGCTCGCACGGCGCTGGACGGGCAGCCGGGGGCATTCGACGGCGTGACCGGCGCGCTCAAGTACAACCTGTGGCACAGTCTCGAGCGGCGCGCGCTCGTGAGTCTCGGGCTCGAGGCCACGCCGCCCCTGGGCCGCCAGGACGCGTGGGAAGTGGAGCCGTTCCTCGCGTTCGGCGCCAATCCCGGACGCGCGCTCGTGGTGCAAAGCGAAGTGGTCGCCACGTGGGAAGACGGCGGGTTCGACGGGATGTCGTATCGCGTGGGCGCGGGCCACGAGCTGGGGCGCTTCGTGCCCATGCTCGAGGCCGGCTGGACCGTACCGACGACGGGCGAGCGCTCGCTGTCGTTCTACCCACAGGTATGGATCCAGCTCTCGCGGCTCGGGCACGTGGCGGGCTCGCTTGGCGCCGAGCTTCCGGCGACGGGCCCGGAGCCCCGCCATCCGCGGCTGATCGCGTTCGTGTTGTGGGACTTCGGGGACGCGCCGTTATTCCGGGGTTGGTAGGCTCGCGCCGTTCACGTTGAACTGCTGAATCGTCTCGGTCAGCTTCGCGGCGGCGACGGCGAGCTGCTGCGACGTCGTGGTGAGCTCGCCGAGCGAGGCGATCTGCTGCTCGGTCGCGGCCGAGGTCCGCTGCGCCCCCTGCGCCGCCGTCTCGGCGATCCCCGCGACCTCTTCCATGCGCCGGACCACCTCACGGATCCGGCCCGTCTGGCCTTCGGTCTCGCCCGCGAGAACGGCGGCGGACTGGACCGTCGCGTTCAGGTCGGCGAAAATCGCGTCGAGCGCCTGGCGCACGGCCGCGGACACCGCGCCCACGCCCTGTGCCGTGCGGCGGCCTTCTTGCATGGCGGCGAGCAGCTGGGTGATCTGGTCCTGCGTCTGACGGACACGCGCGCGGACCTCCTCGGCGGAGCGCGCGCTCTGCTCAGCGAGCTTGCGCACCTCGTCCGCCACCACGCGGAAGCCCAGCCCGTGCTGGCCCGCCCGGGCCGCTTCGATCGCCGCGTTCAGGGCGAGCAGATCGGTTTGACTCGCGATCCGCGTGATCGCGTCGACCAGCTTGCCGGTCTCGCGCGAGCCGAGCTCGAGCGTGGCTGCGGCGCGCGACACCTGGTCGAGGTGATCCACCAGGGTGACGAGCAGCTCGCTCGCCCGGGCGATCTCCTGACCGTGGCGGCGCGCCTGTTGCGCCACGCCGGCGATCTGGCGCTCGGCGTCCTGGGCGCGGGCGTGCAGCTGCGAGGCGACGGCGGCGGCGGCCTCGGAGTCGGCCCGCCCGTGCCCGATGAGCTCGCGCTGTCGCTCGGCGCCGCGGGTGAGGCCGTGCGTGCTCGTAGAGATCCCCTGCGATGCGACCTGCACGTGGTGCGCCGCTGCCGCCAGCTGCTGCGCCATCGCGGCGAGCTCCTGACCCTGGCGCTGCACCTGGCGCACGATCGCGGCGATCCCGTCGGTGGTCCGGTTCAGGCTCACGCCAAGATACCCGAGCTCGTCGGGAGCGTCGTCCGGCACCCGCACGGTCAGGTCGCCCGCCTCGAGCCGGGCGAACGTGGTGCGCGTGGCGCGCAGCCGCGCGACGATGCGCGACAGCATCGGCACGAGCGCCGCGCCCGTGACGATCAGCACCAGCGACTCCTCGAGCGACGCGCTCCACGACCAGCCGGGTGCGCCCTGGCTGGTGCGGATGCCCGTGACGAGCGCGAACGCCGCCAGGTTGACGACCAGCGCTTGCCAGGCCTCGTTCCGGCCCAGGTAGAGCGCGGCCTGGAGAGGGGCAATCAGGTAGGCCACGTACAGCAGATGCCCCGTCGGCCCGACGGCGTAGACGATCGCCGAGATCATGGCGGCGCTCACTGCCATGGTGGCGTGCGTGTACCACGGGGGGAGCGCGCCCGATCGCGCGACGCGGGTCATCGCGTAGTTGACCGCGGCGAACAGGACCGTGAACCCGAGGATGAACGACCAGGCGACGGGCACGACGCCGGCGAGCCGGATGGCGGTGAGCAGCACGACGCCGAGACCGAGCACCCTCCAGCGCCCCCGCGTGCCCGACAGAACGTACTGGCGCTCTTTGGTGCGGTCTTCGGCGGCGAGCTGCTGGGCGAGGTTCGATGCGTCGGCCATGAGCACAAGATGTGCGACAGGCGCTGGCCGAGCAAAGCCTCCAGGCGGAGCAGTTCTATCCGGCCCTGCGACCCTACATGCGGAACAAGTAGCTCAACTTCAGGAAGAACCCGTCCCCCGTACGGGACAGGTCGCGGAACCGGAACGCGTCCGCTTCCGTGAGCGATGCGCCGTAGCCCAGGAAGACGACCGTGCCCGGGGTCGGCTTATAGGAGAACAACAGGTCGTTGCGGAAATCGTTCGTGACCACGGGGTGTGCCGGACTGCCGTTCACGAGCAGCGGTTGCCCGGTACGCGGGTCGACGAGAGCGACCTGATCCTCGGCGAAGTACTGACCGATGTAGCGCACGAAAATGGCGCGCGTCAACTGGTACTCGAGCTTGAGCCGGGGGATGTTCGCCGTGAGAAAGCGGCTGCCGTCGCGCGCGCGGGTCAGGCGCTGATGCACCCAGCGCGCCTCGAGCCGGAGCGCGGGCGTGGGCCGCAGCGCGGCGACGGTGGTCACGGCGACCTGGCGGCCCTCGGAGGCTTCGGGAAAGATGGGGGCCGCCGAATACCCCACCACCACGCTGCCCGACACGGCGCGGTTCGGCGTGTTCACGATGAACGCGCCGCCGGGGAGGTGATACAGGTCGTGCGGCACGGCGAAGGGCGTGGCGCCGACCGTATAGCCGGTGTAGTCCGCGGCCTCGAAGCCGAAGTGATCGAGCCTGAGCGTGACCTGCGCCTGCCACCCGCCGCGCAGGTTCGCGATCCAGAAGGTCTGCAGCGTGTCCTCGATGGTGCGGTGCAGGCGACCGAAGTCCGCGTAGCGCCAGATCGGGGCGAATCCGACGATGGCGGTGAACTGCTCGACCAGCGCACCGGGGCGCCCGTACCAGCTGAAGCGGTTGAAGGTCCGGCCGGCGACGAAATCGGTGCGATTCACGAACCCGCTCGTGTCCTGGAAGCTCCGCTCGATGCCGAGCAGCTCGAAATGATTGCCGTAGGCGCGACCGGTGCGGTCGCCGAACGTGATGGTCCACAGTTTTCCGGCGCGGCCCCCGCCCGGTTCCCGAGTCCAGGAGCTCGCGACCTGCACCTCCGAGAACCAGATCTTGCGCCACACGACGTGTGCGTCGACGCCCAGCACGCGGTTGTAGTCGTCGCCATCGATGCGGTCGGTGTAGGCCACGCCCAGCGTGGACGTCGGTCCCAGGTCGCGCCGCAGCCGCAGCATGTTGTAAATGGGGTGCGCCCCCGTGGCCGACTGGTCGCGGTTGTCGACGGCGCCGAGGTAAGCGATCCCGGTAGCGCCGACTTTGCCGGCGAGCTTGGCACCGATCACGGGCTGCACGATGCGGCGGGTGTAGATGAGGCTGTTGGGCGTGTCGAACTGCTCGAGCCCCTCGAGGAAGAACGGTCGCTTCTCCGGGTAGAACAAGGCGAACCGCTGGTTCAAGGTCACCTGGCCCACGTCGGCTTCGACCTGTGAGAAATCCGGATTGGCCGTGGCGGTGGCCCCGAGGTTCTGGGTGAGGCCCCACCGCAGGTTGCCCGCGACTTCGGGCGTGCCGCGATAGTCGTACCCCGGCGTGGTCGGCGCCCCGTCCACCTTGGTGGTGAACTCGGGCGTGAGGTCGAGCACCAGGCCGCGCCGCAGCGCCCCCAGGCCGACGAGGCGGCCCGACTGAATGAGAAAGCTCGCGTTGGCGCGCACCGCGGGGGTCCAGGTTTCCTCGTAGCCCGAGTGCTGCACCGAGCGGAGGATCTGAATGCCCCAATCCTGTGGGTCGGCGCTCTGGTAGCGCAGGCTCTTGAAGGGGACCCGCACTTCCACCTCGTAGCCCCGCTCGGTCACGCGGCCGCGCGATTCGTAGACGTAGTCCGGGTTCAGGTCGATGGTCGCGTCGAACCTGCCGCCTGCGCTCGGGCCCCCGGCGGCGCCGGCGGCGACGCCGTCGCTCCACACGCCGTCCTCCTGCACGCCCAAGGGATTCACGGCGAACATCGTGGCCCGGCGGTGGTCGAGATAGGTATCGAGCAGGATCGCGACGTGGTCGTCCGCGTCGATGTTGTCGCGGTCGGCGAGCGTGGCGCGCACCACGCTGCCGTGCCGCTCGAACGCGCGGATGCCGAAGTAGATGGCGTCGGGCGCGTACCAGACCAGCACCTCGGTCGAGTCCTCAGCGGGGCGTCCGTCCACCGGGCGGTACTGGGAGAATCCCGTCAGCCGGGCGGCCCGGCGCCACATCGGCTCGTCCAGTACGCCGTCGATCTTCGCCTCGGCCTCGAAGCGCGGCAGCCGCGCGTCGAGCCGCTTCGCGACGCCGCTGTAGACGAGGCCGGAATCGGGGGCGACGCTCTGGAGGGCGAGGAGGAGGGGGAACATGGCGCCAAAGATACAAGTCGGAACGCGGAACAGGCGAGTCAGCGTTCGAGGCTGACCTACGAATCGTCAGCCGGTCCTTCTGTTCCGCGTTCCGACTTCCGCGTTCCGCGTTCTATTCGTATCTCAGCGCCACGATCGGATCGAGCGCTGCCGCCCGCCGTGCCGGCCAGATGCCGAAGAACAGCCCTACCGCGGCGCTGAACACGAAGGCGAGGAGGATGGCGAGCGGGGAGATCAGCGTATTCCAGTGCGCGATGCGCGACAGCACGATGGCGCCTCCGGAGCCGAGCACCACCCCGATCATGCCGCCCAGCAGGCACAACACCAGCGCTTCGACCAGGAACTGGAACAGGATGTTGAAGCGCGTGGCACCGAGCGCCTTGCGGACGCCGATCTCGCGCGTGCGCTCGGTGACCGACACGAGCATGATGTTCATGATCCCGATGCCGCCGACGAGCAGGCTCACCGCGGCGATCCCGGCCAACAGGTACTTGAACGTGTCGGTGGTCTGCTGCAGCGTCGCGAGGATGTCGGTCTGGTTGCGGATCTGGAAGTCGTTGTCCTGGCCGGGCCGGATCTTGTGCTGGCGCCGCAGCACGCGCTCGATCTCGATCATGGCGAGGTTCATCGATTCGAGGTCGTTCGCTTGCACGGTGACCGACCGCAGCCGGTCGGTGCCCATGACGCGGTAGCGGGCTGTCTGCAGAGGGATGAGGATCTGCTCGTCGGGGTTGAAGAAGGAGCCTTGCGATCCCTTCTCGGACAGCGCGCCCACGATCTCGAAGGTGATGCCCCGGATCAGGATCTGCTGCCCGATCATCGCGTCGCGGTTGGAATTGAGCAGCGTGGGGACGGCGGCGCCGATCACGGCCACCCGCCGCCGGGCCGCATCGTCGCCCGCGGTGTACATGCGGCCGGCCGTGATCGTGTAGTTGTGTACGGTGACGTAGTTGGGCGTGGTGCCTACGACGTTCACGTTGATGTTCTGGTCGCCCTTCTGCACCTGGAGGTTGTTGCTCAGCTCCGGCACCACCGCGCTCACGTAGCGCGCGTTGTTCGCGAGCGCCGTGTCGTCATCCATGGTGAGGCTCACGCGGTTGCCGCTGGCGATGCCGCGCATGAAGCTCTGGCCGGGGTACACGCTCAACAGCGTCGGCCCGAGCGCCTGAATGCGGTCCTGCACGGACTTCTGCGCACCGGAGCCGAGCGCGATCATCGTGATCACGGCGCCCACGCCGATAATGATGCCCAGCATGGTGAGCAGCGAGCGCAGCTTGTTGGCCCGCAGCGCTTCGAGGGCGACCTTGACGATCTCGCCCAAGAGCATCGCTACCTCGGCGTCCCGCTCGTGAGCACGAGCACGGTGTCCTTCTCCGCCAGGCCCGCCAGCACCTCGATGTAATCCTGATCGGTGAGTCCGGTGGCGATCGACACGGGCACGATCTTGCCACCCCGCAGCGCGAACACGACGTAGCCGGGGCCCGTCGTCGCGGCCGGCGGCGGCGGCGAGGGAGCGACGGGCCGGCCGCGCCGCCGCACCTCGGCGGCGTGCAGCTTGCCGCCGTCCCGCAGCGTGTCGGCGCTGGCGCTCGGCGCGTCCGCCGGCGCCGCCAGCTGGCGTGCGACCGCCAGCGAATCGAGGCCGAGCACGCTCGCCGCGGACGCGACGTCCTTGCGCGTGCGCAGCGCGGCGTTGGGCACGGCGAGCACGCCCTGGCGCTGCCCGATGTGAATCTCGACTTCGGTGTTCATGCCGGGCTTGAGCACGTGCTCGGGGTTGGGGATGTTCACCTCGACCGGGAACATGGTGACGTTCTGGCTCACCTGCGCCTGCGGCTCGATCTTCAAGACAGAGCCGTCGAACGTGCGGTGGGGGAAGGCGTCCACGCTGATCGTCACCGGCAGCCCCGGCTGCACCTTGCCGACGTCCGTTTCGTCCACCAGCGCCGAGACCTGCACGGTGTCGAGGTTCGCCATCTTGAGGATGACGGTGCCGCCCCCCACGTCGTTGGTCGGGCTCGAGATCACCGTGCCGAGTACGGCATCCAACTCGAGCACGGTGCCATTGATGGGAGCGCGGACGTGCGTGTCCTGCATGGCGTCCTTGGCGGTCTGGAGATTCGCCTGCGCCGTGGCGACCGCGGCCTGCGCCGTAGCCCCGGCGAGCCGGGCCGAGTCGAGCCCCGCCTGGGTGATCGACTGGCTCTGGAACAGGGCCTCGCTCCGCTTGAGTTGTGCCGTGGCGGTCTCGAGCTGTGCCTGCGCCACGCCGAGGTTCGCCTCGGCCTGCGTCAGGTTGCTCTGCGGAATGCGCGGGTCGATCCTGGCCAGGAGCTGGCCGTGCTTCACCTCGTCCCCGGTTTGCACCGGCTCCTCGAGGATCTCCCCCGACGCCTTGGACTTGACGCTCAACGTGAGAATCGGTTGGATCACGCCCGAGGCCGTCGCCGAGACGACGATGTCGCGGTGCTCCACGGGGATCTTCTGGTAGGGCGGGGCGGTCTCCGCCTTGCCGCAAGCAGACACGCCGACGAGCAGCGCTAGCAGGGCGGCCTTCACCGCGACCCGCCGCTCTGCTGCCGCAGTCCGGGCAGCCCGCCGCCGGTCACGTTCTGGAACCGCTGCTTGAACTGTTGTTGCGCCTGCACCAGCGACGCGCTGGGCAGCACGAGCACGGTGTCGCGCTCGGTCAGCCCGCTCGTCACCTCGACGTAGTCCTGGTCGGTGAGCCCCGTCTTGATGGGCGCCACCACGAGGTTGCCGTCCCGCAGCGCGAACACGACGTAGTTCTGGTTGTTCCGGGTCTGGCGCTGCTGCCGGAACTTGGGTCGCGGCACCCGTCCGAACACGCTGCCGAGCACTCCGCGGTCCGCCGGCGTCGGCTCGGCGCCGCTGCGCATCCGTTTGAGCACCGCCTGGAACTGCTCGGGCGTCACACCCGGCGGGAGGGTGACCGTCCGCCCGTTGGGCAGCGTCACGGTCTGCGCGCCGCCGGCCTCGCCCGCGGCGGCCGTGTCGGACGCGGCGCGCCGACCCGTGTCCGCGGACTGGGCGGCCGCGATCTGCTGCGCCACGGTGAGCGAGTCGAGCCCGAGCAGGCTCGCGGCGGAGCCGACGTCGCGCGCGGTCCGCAGCGCGGCGTTGGGCACCGCCAGGACACCCTGTCGCCGCCCGGTGGGGATCCTCACCTCGGTGTTCATGCCCGGCCGGAGCAGGTGCCCCGGGTTGGGGACCGCGATGACCACCGGGAACATGGTGATGTTCTGCACGACTTGCCCCTGCGGCAGGATCTTGACGACGGTGCCCTGGAATGGACGGTTGGTAAACGCGTCGACGTTGAGCGTGGCCGGCATCCCGGGCTGCAGCCGAGCGATATCCGTTTCGGCGACGAGCGCCGAGTCTTGCACGCTGTCGAGGCTCGCCATCTTGAGAATGACGGTGCCGCCGCCCAGCGTGGGGCTCGAGATCACGGTGCCACGCACCGCGTCGAGCTCGAGCACGGTGCCGGTGATCGGCGCCCGCACCTGGGTGTCTTCCATCGCGTCCCTGGCGGTCTGCAGGTTCGCCTCGGCGTCGACGGCCGCCGCCTTGGCCGTGGCAAAGGCGAGCTTGGTCCGCTCGTAGTCCGTCTCGGCGAGCGACCCGCTCTTGAACAGGGCCTCGCTGCGCGTCAGCTGCGCCTTGGCGTTGTCGAGCTGTGCGTGGGCCTTTGCGACGTTGGCCTGTGCCTGCACCAGGTTGTTCTGCGGCAGACGCGGGTCGATTGTGGTGAGCAGCTGTCCCTTTTTCACTTCGTCGCCGGTCGCGACGGGCTGGCTGATGATCTCGCCCCAGGCCTTCGACTTCACGCTGAACAGCAATACCGGCCGGATCAGGCCCTGGCTGATCACCGTGACGACGACGTCGCGGCGCTCGACGGGGACTTTCTCATAGAGCGGCGCGGTCTGCGCCTTCTCGCAGGCAACGGCGACGAGGGCCAGCACGGCGGCGGTGAGGGGCCGCGTCATGGGAGCCGCTCCATTTTCTCGTCGCGCGCGACGAGGCCGTCGCGCAGGTGGATCTGGCGGAGCGCGTGCGCCGCGATGTCGGACTCGTGCGTGACCAGCACGATGGTCTGGCCGGTATCGTGCAGCTGCTCGAACAGCTTCATGATCTCCTCGCCCGTGGCCGAGTCAAGATTCCCCGTGGGCTCGTCGGCGAGCAGGATGGAGGGATCGTTCACGAGCGCGCGCGCGATCGCGACGCGCTGCCGCTGCCCCCCCGACAGCTCGTTGGGGCGGTGCTCCATGCGGTCGCCCAGGCCGACGTGGTCGAGCGCTTGCGCGGCCTTTTCGCGCCGCGTGCGCGCGGGCAGCCCCGCGTAGATCAGCGGCAGCTCCACGTTGTGGAGGGCGCTCGCCCGGGGGAGCAGGTTGAACGTCTGGAACACGAACCCGATCTCTTTGTTGCGAATCCGGGCCAGCTCATCGTCCGACAAATCGCTCACCTTCTGGCTGTTGAGCCAGTATTCCCCCGCGGTAGGGGTGTCGAGGCAGCCGATCAGGTTCATGAGCGTGGACTTGCCGGAGCCCGAGGGGCCCATGACCGCCACGAACTCGTTGCGCTTGATCTGGATGTTCACGCCGCGCAGCGCGTGCACGACCTCGCCCCCCATGTCGTAGTCACGCGTCAGCTTGTGCGTGAGGATCACCACGTCGGGCAGCGGCGTGTCGCCGGTGCGGAACGGGGTCAGCTCGACGCTCGTCATAGCGCGTGCCCCACGATCGCTTCGAGCTGCGCGCGCGCGATGAGGTAGTTGTAGCGGGCCTGGACCTGGCTCACCGCGGCCTGTGTGAGGTTGGCCTGGGCGGTGAGCAGGTCGAGCAGGGTCCCCGCGCCGAGCCGGTAGCGCTCCTGCTGGACGCGGACGGCTTCGGTGGCGGCGGCGACATCGGCGCCGGCGATGGCGATCTGGGCCCAGGCGGTGAACAGGGCGGCGAGCTGCTGGGTGTACTGGGCATTCACTTGCCGGCGCGCGTCGGCGGCTTGCGCGAGGGCGACGTCGTGCGCCACCCCGGCGGACACCTGGGCCTGCTCGCGCCCGAAGCCGTTGAACAGGGTCCACGAGACGCCGAACCGCCACGTGAACGTTTCCGCATAGGTGGTGAACAGGGGCAGGGTCGGGGAGCCGAGGCCGGCGCGGTTGTTGTCGTAGGACACGCTCAAGGTCGGCCAGTATTGCGATCGGGCGCTCCATACCCGGGCGCCGGTGGCGCTCGCCTGCGCTTCGGCTTGCTTGATCAGCGGCGCGGTCTGCAGTACCGAGGCGCGCAACGTCGTGGTGTCCGGGAGCTGGGGAAACGCCGAGTCGGGGACGGCGCGCACGAGCTGGTCCACACCGACCTGGCGCCCGAGGTTGGCCTGGGCGGTCGCCAGGTTGGCCTGCGTCTGGAGCAGCGCGAGGAGCGCGTTGCCGACGTCGACGGTGGCCGTGAGTGTGTCGGAGCGCGTGGCAGCGCCGGCCTGGAACTTGTTCACGGCCGTCTGCAGCTCCGCCTTGGCGCGCTCCACTTGCGCTTGGGCGACGCGCACCAACTCTTCATTCGCAAGGGCCGTGAAGAACACCTGGGCGGTTGCCGCGGCCACCTGGTAGCGCTGGTTCACAAAACCGGCGGCCGCGGCGTCCTGGGTGGCCGAAGCGGCACGCAGGTTGGCCAATCGACTAAACCCGTCGAACAAGACGAGGCTCGCCGACAGGCCGCCAGAGTACGAATAGCCGAGGGGCGGCAGGGTGTCGGTGGTGCCTGATCGGAAGCTCGAGGAGTTGCTGTGCGACGCCGACGCGCTGGCGTTTACCGTCGGCAGGAACGCTCCCCACGCGCTGCGCCCGCTCGCGCCGGCGTTGCGCTGATCGCCCCGCGCCTGCACCATGGCGGGCTGCACGTCGAGCGCCCGCCGCACCGCCTCCTGGAGCGTGACTTGGAGCGGGGCCTGCGGCACGACGGGCGGCTGCTGGGCCGCCAGCCCTGTCGCGACGATCGCCGACACGACTGCCGTGACGATCCCTTTCTCCACGCGCGTCATTTCGTCCGTCCGCCCGAATCGCTCTTGGCCCGCTCCCTTTGATGCCGATGCCGGGCAATAAGGTCGCGGTAGACAGCCTGCTGGTCGGGGGTGAGCTGGCGCGACACCTCGGAATCCATGCCCGCGCGCAGCGTGTCGAACCGGGGTCGCACCGTCTCCCACGCCTCGCTCATGCGCGTGTAGTGGCGCAGCAGGATGGCATGCACCGAGTCGCGCTGCACGGGCGTGAGACGCAGGTCGCGGTCCAGCTCGCCCATCAGGCGCTCGACGCCGTGGGCCCGCTCGGGCGACGCGGCGGAAGCGTAGCGCACCCACATCGCCCGGCCGCCGACGCCGATGACGACTCCCGCCCCGAACGTCGCGGCGAGCAGCGCCACAGCCCATGTGGTCGAACGGTTCAACATGGCGGCCTTTCCTCTAGTTACCGATGACGGAGGCGAGCACGATCTCGACTTCTCCGGGGTGCGCCGGGGGCGCCAGCAGCGCGTCGTACACCGACGGCCGCGGGGCGGGCGCCGCGGTGGCGCGGCCCACCAGGTAGCCGGCGAGGAGCGCCACGAGGACGGCCGCGGCGACGCCGGGGCGCGCCCACCGGGCCAGCACCGCATCCCACGACGGGATACGCGCCTCGGCCGCGCGCGCCAGCACGCGTGCGACGAACGCCGCCGCGTCACCCGGGTCCAGCGCCCGTCGCAGCGACTCGCCGAGCAGCGCGTCGGGTCGATGATCGAACGGCAGCGGCTCTTTCATGCTTCCTCCTTCCAGTCCGCGAGCAGCGCGCGCAGCCGGCGCCGCGCGTGAAACACTTCCGATCGCACGGTCCCTTCCGGGATGCCGAGCACCGCCGCGATCTCGGCGTGCGAGTAGCCCTCCACGTCGAACAGCACGACGGCGACGCGCCGTCGTTCGGGCAGCTCGGCCAGCGCCTGTCGCAGCCGCTCGCCCAGCGCCCGCCGCTCCGCCGTCGTGTCGGGTCGGGGGCCGCCGGCCGTGAGCGCCGCATCGAGCGGCTCCACCCGGCGCACCGTGCGGCGGCGACGGCGATCGGTCGCCGCGTTGGCGACGATGCGCAGCAGCCAGGGACCGAACGGACGCCGCGGGTCGTACTGGTCGAGCTTCACGAGCGCCGACAGCATGGCGTCCTGAGCGGCGTCATCCGCGTCCTCGGGGTTGCCCAGCACCGCCCGGGCCACGCGGCGCGCCACCCCGGCGTAGCGCTCGACCAGAACGCCGAAAGCCGAGCGGTCCCCCGCGGCCGCCCGGACCACCACGTCCGCCTCGTCCTGCTGAGCTATACGCGCAGCCTGCTGGGGGGGTTGGGGGTCAGCCATCGTCCGCGTCCCGGGTGCGGCGTCGCTCGAAGGCATACCAGCCGAACGCCAGCGCCAGGGCGAACGCTCCCGCGGCAAGCACGCCGGCCGTGGCGCGGGGGAAGGCGAGCAGCAGGATTCCGACGCCCGCGCAGGCGAGCGCGGCGGTCGACGCGATGGCGCGACGCAGCCCGCCTGCCACACGCCGCAACGCCACCACCGCCACCGCGCCCAGCTCGTACCCCGAGCGTTTGTGCGGGACGTCACCGGCGGGCTCGCTCTCGGTCGCCGGCGCGTCCACCAGTCGCGGCGGCAGCCGCCGGCGGGCCTGCAGCACGATTTCGCGGCTCGAGGCGAGATCGCGCCGGAACTGGTTTGCCAGCTCGCCCGTCAGCGCCTCGCACTCGGCCGCGAGGTCCAGCTCGTAGTTCGTGAGCAGGCTCGACACGTTCAGGTTGCTCGAGCCGACGCGGGCCCAGCGGCGATCCACCAGCATCGTCTTCGCGTGGATCATCGGACCCTCGTACTCGAACACGCGCACCCCGGCGCGGAGCAGGTCGCGATAGCCGACCCGCGTGAAATTGCGCAGGATGGGGAGGTCGCTCGCGCCGGGCACGAGCAGCCGCACGTCCACGCCGCTCCGCGCCGCGTCGATCAGACTGGCGTACAGCGGCGCGGGCGCGATCAGGTAGGCGTCGGTGATCCACAGCCGCTCGGCGGCGCTCGCGGCGAGCAGCTCCACGGTGCGGTATACGCGGGCCCGGCCGGGCATGCCCTCCACCACGCGCACGATGGAGCTGCCGCACGGCGCCGGATCGGGCGCGAGCTCGTCGGGCGGGAGCGCCGGCCCGGCGCGGCTCCAGATGCGGGCGAAGGCGCCGTCCAGCGCCGCGGCGGCCGGCCCGGAGACGGCCACCATCGTATCGCGCCACGGCCGGCGCCCGCGGGAGGGATCCCCCGCCCACTCGTCGCCGATGCAGAGACCGCCGATCATCGCCCACCCGCCGTCGGTGGCGAGCAGCTTGCGGTGGTCGCGCTGCGGCAGCTCGAAGGGGCGCGGCGCGAACAACGGATGAAACGCCCGCACCTCGACGCCCGCCTGCCGCAGCCCGCGCCAGAAGCGATGCGACGTGCCGATCGAGCCGAGCGCGTCGTACAGCACGCGCACCCGCACGCCCGCGCGCGCCCGCTCGGCGAGCGCGTCCGCGAAGCGACGGCCCGTCGCGTCGCCGCGGATGATGTAATTCTCGAAGTGGATCGTGGCACGGGCCGCGGCGATGGCGGCGATCATGGCATCGAGGGCCCTGGGGCTGTCGGGGTAATGCTCCAGGTGGTTCCCGCCGATCGGCCGGGCACCGGCCGCCCGGTCGATCGCCCGGCTCAGCTCGGTCGGGGACGGAGGCGCGACCCGATCGACCTGATTCTGGGCCGCCGCCACCCGGGGTGAGGCGCTCACCCCACTGGTGCGGCCGCGGCGCCCAGGCCGAGCGCACCTTCCACCGGACGGAGCGCTTGGATGACGAAGGCGATGTGCTCGTCCAACGGCACGCCCAGCTCCTCCGCTCCCAGCCGCACCTCGTCGCGGTTCACGCCCTTCGCGAACGCCTTGTCTTTCAGCTTTTTCTTCACCGACGACACCTCGAGATCCGCAAAGCTCCTGGACGGCCGCACTAGCGCACACGCCACAAGGAACCCGCACAGCTCGTCCACTGCGAACAGGGTCTTCGCGAGCGGCGTGTCACGCGGCACGCCGGTGTAATTGCCATGTCCGAGAATCGCGCGGCACATCGCCTCGGCCACCCCCTTCTCGCGCAGCAGCCGCACGCCCCACGACGGGTGACCCTCGCTGGGCGAGTGCTCCGGATTGGGGAATTTCTCGTAATCGAAATCGTGGAGCAGCCCCACGATTCCCCACGTCTCGGGGTCCTCGCCGCGCTGCAGGGCGTAGGCCCGCATCGCCGCCTCGACGGCCAGCATGTGCTGGCGCAACGAGGCGGACTTCGTGTGCTCGTGCATCAACTGTAAGGCTTCGGTACGGTTCATCAGTCGTCCTGTTTCACTGACCCCGGGCGCCAGCCCGGGGTTACCGGTCACCCCGGGGCATGGCCCCGGGGTTAACCCACCCCGTCCGCCGTCGTATCCACGTTCCACCGCTCTGCCCACAGCTCCGCCATGAGCAGCGGCCACAGCTTGCGGGCGTGGTTCCGTCTCCCCGACCGGTGCTCGGCTAAGAGCCGCGCCGTGGGGGCGCCGGGGAACAAGCGCGGTGCCGTGAGGTGGCGCTCGGCGAGCGCTGCCAGACCCGTAGTGAGCCAGCGCGCCACCGGCACCGAGAGGCCGCGCTTGCGGCGGCGGATCACTGCGCGCGGCACGAGCCCACGCGCCGCTTCCTTTAATATCGCCTTGCTGGTGAAGCCACGCACCTTGAGCGCGGACGCCAGGGGCAGGGCCAGCTCCATCACCTCGCGGTCCAGGTAGGGCGCGCGGGCCTCGATCGACGCGAGCATCGTCCCGCGATCGACCTTGGCGAGCAGGTTATCGGGCAAGTAGGAGAGGAAGTCGAGCCACAACAGGCGGTTCAGGGACGGCCCGTCGGGGAACCGCTCCAGCAGACGGCTCGCCCACGCGACCGTGAGCGCGTCCGGCCCGAGCGCGCCGAACCAGGTGAGGTGCCGCTCGAGCGGCGGCAGGTCGGCCGCCGCTACCAGCTCCTTGAGCAGGAATTCGAACGTGACTTTCCCCGTGGAGGTGGGGAGCCGATTCACGAGCCCGGCGAGCGCTGCCCGTCCCGGGAGGCGGCGGTACAACCCCGCGGCTTTGTGCCCGAGGTAGGTCGGGTAGCCGCCGAACAGCTCGTCCGCGCCTTCGCCCGAGAGCACGACTTTGACGTGCTCGCGCGCCGCCTCGGCCAGGAGGAAGGTGGGCAGGATGGCGGGATCGCCCATCGGCTCGGCCAGCGAGCGCGTGACGACCTCGAACGCCCGCTCGAGCGCGGGGCCGTCCGCCGTGACGACGTGATGGATCGTGCGGATGGAGTGGGTCACCGCTTCCGCGTAGCCACTCTCGTCGTAGCCGGGCTCGACGAACTTCACGGAATAGGTGTGGATGCGCTCGCCCGCCATGACGCGGGCCGCCGCCGCGGCGAGCAGCGAGGAATCGAGCCCGCCGCTGGTGAACACACCGACGGGCACGTCGGACATGAGCTCGCGCTCCACGGATGCGAGCAGCACCTCGCGCAGCGCGGCGGGATGGTCGCGGCGCGGCGAAGCGGCGACCGCGGCGGCCAGGCCGGCCGCGTCCCAATAGCGGTGCAGCGTGACGCCGCTGCGCTCGGCGACGAGCTGGTGCGCGGGGGGAAGCTTGGAGATCCCGGCGATCATCGTGAGCGGGGCCGGGACGTAGCCGAGCGCGGCGTACAGCGCGACCGCCTCCGGATTCACGCGCCGCGGCTGGTCCGGATAGACGAGCAGCGCCTGTACCTCGGAGGCGAACCGCAGCTCGCCCGCCACCTCGGTCCAGAACAGTGGCTTTTCACCCGCCCGGTCGCGCGCCAGCACTAGGCGGCTGCGCGCGTCGTCCCACACGGCGAGCCCGAACATCCCCTCGAGCCGTGCCACCGCGTCGGGGCCGAGCCGTTGATACAACGGTACGATCGTCTCGATGTCGCCCGAGGAGCGGAACGGATAGCCCGCACGCTTGCCTTCCTGGCGCAGCGCCGGCGCGTTGTAGATCTCGCCGTTGCAGATCATCCAGATCGTGTGGTCGGGACTCTCGAACGGCTGGTCGCCGGTGGTCAGGTCCATGATGGCGAGGCGGCGGGCACCCAGGCGGGCGCGGTCGTGGCCGATGATGCGCTCGCCGTCGGGACCGCGGTGCTCGAGCGCGGCGGCCATCGCGCCGAGGCAGCCCGGGTGCCGCAGGGGAGCGCCGGAGAGCGAGACGGCGCCGAAGATGCCGCACACTACCGCACCGCCCTTCCCCCCCGCCGTTGGGGAGGTTGTGGAGGTTGGGGAGGTTGGGGAGGACGGCACGGGCCGTAGGCGGCGTAGTGGCTGTCGGCCGCGAGCAGAGGCAGCGCGGCGCCCAGGGTTTCCCGCACCTCGCGGTTGCCGGCGCCGGTGACAAACACGGTGGGCACCGGGCAGCGCCCCAGGGCCTCGCGCCAGTAGCCCGCCGGGAGGAGCGGTGATCCGGGCGCTGCGCGCAACCGCTCCACGTTGTCCGCGATGTAGTTGCTCGTGAGCTCGGCGCCGGTCGGGGTGGCGACGGCAACGGGGCGGCCGAGGTAAAAAGGCAGCGAGGGCGGGTAGGCGAGAACGCCCAACACGGCACCTGTCCCGCCGGCGCGCTGCAGGGCCACGGCGGTGGCGCCGGCGACCGCGGCGGCGGAGCGGTCTTCCCCCACCGCGGCCAGCAGATTTCCGGACAGGAATGGAATCGCGATCACGACGACGGCATAGCCCCAGATCGTGACACGGGGGCGGCGGGCCAGGGCGCCGAGGGCGACGAGGGCGGCCGAGCACAGTACCACGACGCCGAGGGCGAGCGCCGCCGGCGGAATCGCGGTCTTCTCGGAGGGGGTGAGGCTGATCGGGGCGGGGAGCCAGACCGTCAGGGCGACGAGCGCGACACCAGCGAGCAGGGCGAGGGCCGCATAGGCGCGCGCGCCGGTGGTGCGCGCGCCGGTCACCAAGTTGCGCGTTGCGGCGAGCGTGAACGCCGGCATGAGCGGCAGCACGTACTGCGGCAGCTTCGACTGGTTGAGCGTGAAGAAGAGCAGCGGCACGATCACCCAGCAGGCGAGGAGCAGCGGCTCGCGGGCGGTGGGGTCGCGGCGGGCTGCCCAGGTTTGGCGCCAGTGTCGCAGCCGGGCGAGCGCCGGAATGATCCAAGGGAAGGCTGCCACGGGCACGATCGGCAGGTAGTACCAGACCGGCGCGGTGCGGTGGAAGCGCGTGGTCGTGACGCGCGCGAGAGTCTCGCGCAGGAACACATAGCCGGGGAAGTCCGGATGCGCGACCGAGACGGCGATGAACCAGGGCAGGGCGATCGCGGCGAATGCGACCAGGCCGCGCCAGGGGAACAGACGCCGCACGCTCGCGCCGGTCGCGAGCGCGTGCGGCACGAGCACGAGCAGCGGGATCGCGACGGCCACCGGTCCCTTGGTGAGGGCGCCGACCCCCATAGCCGCCCAGGCGGCGACGAGTCGGTCCTCGAGCATGCCCAGAATGGCCGCGGTGGCGCACAGGGTGAGCGTGCTGTCAAAGATCGCCGCGCGGGCGTAGGCAAGGGGCAGCACGGTCGTGGCGTACGTGAGCCCGGCGAGCCAGCCCGCCTCGTCGCCCCAGCGGCGGCGCGCGAACCACGCCAGCAGGGCGATGGTCGCGAGCGTCGCGATGTAGGCCGGCAGCCGGGCGGCGGTTTCGGTGACGCCCGTGAGCTCCATGATCGCGGCCGCGGCTGCGAAGTAGACGATCGGCTTGTCGAGGTAGGGTAGGCCGTCGAGGTGGGGGACGAGATAGTCGTTCGACCACGCCATCTCGCGCGCCACCTCGGCGTTGCGGCCCTCGTCGGGGTCGAGCAGGCGATACCCGTTCAGGTTCCACCCCAGCGCGATGCAGGCCAGGAGCAGGAGCAGCGGCAGTCCGGCAAGCGGACGGGCCCGCGGGGGAGCAGGTATCGGAATACCCGACGCGTCAGGACGGGGGCTTCGCCAGGCGCTCGGCCTCGCGCTGCTTGGCGAGCAGGCGCTCGGCGAAATCGACGCGCTCCTCCAGCTCGGCGACGCGGCGCTGCAGGTCGTCGAGCAGCTGGGGCGCTGGCGAGGCGAGCGTGCCGGCCGCGGGCGCGGCCCTGCGATCGGCGATCCGGTCGGCGACCGCGCGCACCAGTGCCGGCACGGCTTTGCTCAGCGAGAGCGCAATGATGATGATGCCGACGCCGATGGCCCAGCCGTATTGTTCCATGCTCTATTCTAGCAGATCGAGGCGGCCTCGCCACGCACGCCCTAACGGAGTCCCGCGGGCAGGCGTATCACGGATATGCATGTGAAATCCGTGCTGGCCGTCGCGCTTCTCGGTGTCACGCCGGCGGCCGCCCAGATCTCGCGCACGACCTTTGGAGGCCTCCCCCGCTGGGCCGACAGCGCTCTGATCGCGGCGGGCCTGGGTCGTCAGTTCACGCTCTCTTCGCAGCTCAACCCGGCCTATGAGTTCGGCGACTTCGACGGCGACGGGTTCTTCGACGTCGCCGTCGAGATCAAGGACACCGGCGGGCTGCGCTACGGGATCGCCGTGGTGCATCGCATCGATCGTTCCGTGCACTTGGTCGGCGCGGGCCGGCCGGTCGGCAACGGGAAGGACCAGCTCAGCCGGAGCGCGCGCTGGGGCGTCTCGTCGCCGCGGCACGGGCGGCATCTGGCATTCGGGCGCGACGTGCTCATTATCAGCCAACCGGGTGCTCACGACGGCTGGCTGGCATGGGACGGGCGGGCCTATGTCTGGATGGAAGGCGACTGAAAGCAGATCTTCGCGCCTGCGGCGCTCAGGATGACACGGCTGCTCCGGCTGGACTCCAAATGGATCTCGCTCGCGGCGATGTGCCTGTTGACAAGGGCGGGGGCCGCTGTAGCGTCGTCGCTACAGGACGCCGGTCGCGCGCCTAGCGGTCTGGCTTAGCCCATATCTTGCAGCGCCGCTGCAACACACCAGTTCCCGAGGCGGAGTTGATCGGCCCGGCTCGCGCAGGTGGCTTCGTCTTTGTGGCACTGCTGATCGCCGCGTGTGACGCCAAACGCGTGATCGGTCCCCCGCCGCGAGTGCCGGCCGCCACCGCCGTCGTGTTCACCGCGCCAGCCGAGATTCGGGCCAGCGACCCGAACGCTCCGCCCGGCACGTCGTTCACGTGCCAGCCGACCATCGGCGTCTCGGTCGCCGGTCCCGTGGGCGTCCGGCTGTCGTGGACCGGGATGGGTGTGCACATCGTCGACAATCCCCCCTACGATGAGACGTTCGACCTCGCGTTCGTGCAGCGGTTTTGGGCCGGGGACGGGCTGGCGACCGGTGAGGCGGCCTCGTCCAACTCGATGGCGTTCGGCACGAAGTCACCCTGGCTGATCACGCTGCGGTTCTCCTATGGATTGACGGGGGATGTCGTCGTACACACCGACTCCGTGAAGATCCTGTGCGATTGACGCAGCGATCCGTGGTGCTCGCCCTGGGGCTGGTCGCCTGCCGGGGCACGGAGGTCGTCGCGCCCTCGCTGGGGACCGTGCGGGTGGACGTGGCCATGACGGGCATCGATGTCGACCGCGACGGCGTGGTCGTGACGCTGGACGATTCCATCGCGGTGGCCGTGCCGTCGAACGGGAGTTACCAGTTCTCGGACGTCGTCACTGGGAATCACGATCTGAGGCTCGGCGGGGCGACTGCGAACTGCTCCAGCGCCGACGCGCTCACGCGCACGGTGGTCGTCGCCGCGGGCGCCCCGGCGGTGGTCGCGTTCGCCCTGACTTGCACCGCGACACCGCTCGCGCCATCGGGGATCATCGCCTTCGCGCGCGGCGATACCGATCACACCTACGATCTCTGGCTCATGAACGCGGACGGCACGGGGGAGACCCGCGTACGGGACGCACCCTTCGCCAACGATTTCCTGCCGTCGTGGACGCGGGACGGCACGCGTGTCGTGTTTGTGACCACGTCGCAAATCGCCGTCATCGCTCGGGATGGAACCGGGTTCACTCCTCTGACGCCGGCTGGCACAGCGGCGTACACACCGGCCGTGTCGCCCGACGGGACGCGCATCGCGTACAGCCAGCAGCGCAGCGGGGCGGACTACGACATCTGGGTGATGAACATCGACGGCACGAACCCGCAGCGGCTCACGACCGACACCGCCTACGAGGATCACCCCACCTGGTCCCCCGACGGGACGCGCATCGCGTTCACGCGAGACTACGCCATCTACGTGATGGATGCGGACGGCGCCAATGTGCAACGCCTGAGCGCGGCGGGGATGACCAATGACGGCGGGCCCGCCTGGTCACCCGACGGAACGCGGATTGCGTTCCATAGCGGCGCGGGTGTGCCGGCGCACATCTATACCATCAAGCCGGACGGCAGCGCCGTCACGGCGCTCACGGGCGGGCTCGACAACGACTATTTCCCCACGTGGTCTCCGGATGGTAGCCGCATCGCCTTTACGAGCGGACGCGGCGGGGTGGGCGGCATCTGGTCGATGCGCTCGGACGGCAGCGACCTGCGTCGGCTGTCGAGCGGCGGCTCCGACCTGTACGCCGCCTGGAGTCCCTAGCAGCGCAACCGCACCTCGCGCTGAGAGCGCTTCCGGAAGCCCTCGCGGCGTTGCGTCGGCGGAGCGCCGCGCGCAGGTTTCGTAATCCCCAGTCAATCGAAGGGCACTCCTATGTGCCGAAACATCAAACGCCTGCGACACCCCGATCATCCGCCCAGCGACCAGGAGCTGCACGACGCCGCGCTGCAGTTCGTGCGCAAGATCAGCGGCTTCCACGGGCCCTCCAAGGCCAACGAGGCCGCGTTCAACCGTGCCGTGAGTGACGTCGCCGCCGCGGGCCGGGTGTTGTTCCGCTCGCTGCACGTCCGGGGTCAGGCGGAGGCCGCGATCTGAATGAAGCGCGGCCTCATCCCCGCCGCGTGGCTCCTTACCGCGATCCCGGCGCTGGCGCAAAGTCCCCTGATCGCGCGCGCCCGGTCCCTCGAGCTCAGCACACCGTACGTACCACCCCCAGGCGACCCCCTGGAGCACCACGCGGCGGGCTTCGCCAAGATCATCTGCTCCGCCGTGTTCGTCACCGGCCTCGCGCCCGAGTTCGCCGCCGAGAACCTGGGATTCTTCACTGCGCCCTACGAGGAGCGCGCCAAGCTGGGAAGGCCCGCGATCGACCGCGTGCGCAAGGCCGTGCGGGTCACCCTCCCGAGCGGTGTCACGCGCACCGCGCTCTATCTGGGAGACCAGGGGTGCGTCACGCTCCCGCTCGGCCGGCGGTCGCCCAACTTCAGGCCCGAGCGCGTCGCGAGCCGGCTGCCGGACCCTGCGACCCAGCCGTGGCCCATGGGCGACCTGCTGCCGTCGGACCGTCCCGGGGCGGAGCTCGACACCGCGAAGGTGCGCCGGGCCGTGGACGCCGCGTTCGAGCCGGCGGAGGCCATGACGGCGGCGTTGGTGGTAACGTGGCAAGGGCGGATCGTGGGCGAGCGCTACGGCCACGGTATCACCACGCGCACGCCGCTCGAGAGCTGGTCCATGGGCAAGAGCATCACGGCCACGCTGATGGGGGTCCTGATCCGCCAGGGCGTGTACGATCTGTCGCAGCCGGCGCCGGTGCCGGAGTGGCGACAGCCGGGCGACCCGCGCGCCAAGATTCGCATCGCCGATCTCCTCAACATGTCGAGCGGGCTGCGCATCCGGGCGCCGCAGGACCCGGACTACGATCCGTCGGGCCCCTATCCCGATCACGTGTACCTCTATACCGGCGGCATCAACTCTTTCCACTACGCCGCCACTCGCCCGCTCCAATGGCCGCCGGGGACCGTCGGGCGCTATCGCAACACCGATCCCGTGCTGGTGAATTACCTGATCCGCCTTGCCGTCGAGCAGCGCGGTGAGGACTACCTCGCGTTCCCGCGGCGGGCGCTGTTCGACAAGCTGGGGATGCGCTCGGTGGTGATCGAGACCGACCCCTACGGCGACTTCCTGACTCAAGGGTACGACTTCGCCTCGGCCCGCGACTGGGCACGGTTGGGGAACCTCTACCTCCAGGACGGCGTGTGGAACGGCGAGCGCATCCTGCCCGAGGGGTTCGTGCGGTTCGTGAGCACGGTGGCTCCCGCGTGGGCGGCCGACGGCCGACCGATCTACGGGGGCTTCTTCTGGATCAACGGGGACGGAGACCTGCCCATTCCGCGGGGCGCCTACTTCATGGCCGGTGCGGGGGGGCAGTTCACCATAATCATCCCGTCGCACGACCTGGTCGTGGTGCGACAGGGGCACTACCGCGGTGCCACGATCGGAACGGCGAGCCTGAAGAAGGCGCTGGCGTTGCTCGTGACGGCCGTGCCGGGGCGGTAAGCTCGGTGAGGCTCACTCGGCGTGCCTTCGCGACCACGATGGCGACGGCGTTCGGCGGGAGCGTGGTGCGGCTTCCTGGCCCACAGCCGCCCCGGCCCCGTCCCTCGCCCTCGCAGCTCGCCTGGCAACGCGACGAGCTGGCCCTGTTTCTCCACTTCGGGGTCAACACGTTCACCGATCGCGAGTGGGGCGACGGACGCGAGGACCCCACGGTGTTCAACCCGACCGCGCTCGATGCCCGTCAGTGGGCCCGCGCGGCCCGGGAGGCCGGCGCCCGTGCCCTGATCCTCACCGCCAAGCATCACGACGGCTTCTGTCTCTGGCCCAGCCGGGTCACCGAGCATTCGGTCGCCAAGAGCCCGTGGCGCGGCGGAGCTGGGGACGTGGTGCGCGAGTTCACCGACGCTTGCAGGCGCGAGGGCTTGCGGGCCGGGCTGTACCTATCGCCGTGGGATCGCAACGCGCCGCGGTACGGGGACTCGCCGCGCTACAATGACTTCTACTGCGAGCAGCTCACCGAGCTGCTCACGCGCTACGGGCCGATCGCCGAGGTGTGGTTCGACGGCGCCAACGGCGAAGGGCCCAATGGACGCCGCCAAACGTACGATTGGCCGCGCACCTTCGGTCTGGTGCGGCGGCTCCAGCCTCACGCCGTGATGTTCTCCGACGCCGGTCCCGACGTGCGCTGGTGCGGCAACGAAGCCGGCGCGGCGGGAGATCCGAACTGGGCCACGATGGACCCGGCGGCGGTGCCGTATCCCGGCGCGTCGGGTGACGGGGTCATCGTCGCGCTGCAGCACGGCGATCCCCACGGCTCGGTGTGGCGCCCCGCGGAAACGGACACGTCGATTCGCCCCGGCTGGTTCTATCACCCCGCCGAGGACGAGCGTGTCAAGTCCGTAGATCAGCTGACCGACATCTGGTTCACGTCGGTGGGCCGGAACTCGAAGCTCCTCTTGAACGTCCCGCCAACGCGCGAGGGTCTGCTGCACGCGACCGACGT
The DNA here is from genome assembly GCA_035601235.1 of Gemmatimonadales bacterium. Lineage (GTDB taxonomy): Bacteria > Gemmatimonadota > Gemmatimonadetes > Gemmatimonadales > GWC2-71-9 > AG41. The sequence continues at coordinate 17,891 of DATNOR010000119.1, read as the reverse complement.
GGCGCGGCTCGCCGACGTGCGGGCGCACCTGACGGCGCTGTTCGCCGAGGATTTCGCAGCCGGCCGGCCCGTCGACTGGCGTGTCACCGGCGCGCGCAGCGCGGCGGCCGAGCTCGATCTCGGTCGAACCGTGATGGTCGGCGTCAGCCGGCTGGAGGAGGACATCAGGCGCGGGCAATGCGTCGCGCGCTATGCCGTGCTGGGAACGGAAGGCGATGGAGCGGCCTGGCGGGAGCTCGCCCGCGGCACTACGGTCGGCCACCGCAAGCTCGACCGGTTCGAGCCCGCGACGGTCCGCAGGGTGCGGGTCGAAGTGCAGGACGCGGTCGCCACGCCGCGACGGCTGCGTATCGGCTTGTATCGCGGCTCCTGACCAGGACTCTCTCATGCCGATGGATGCCCGTCTGCTCCCCAGTCTGGTCCTGGTGCTCGTCCTCGGCATCGCGATCGGTCTGCTGCTCGCCCTGGTGTACGTGCAGCGGTGGAAGGCGCGCTACACACCGGCGATCCGCCAGGACGCCGTGCAGCGCAGCCACGCCGTCACGACCGGCAAGGTGCACGAGCAGCTCGTGCCCTACCTGCCGGAGTTCGGGTTCAATCCCAAGGACGCCCGCTTTCTGGGCAGTCCCGTCGACCTGCTGGTGTTCGACGGTCTCGACGACGGCGAGCTGCGCCGGGTGGTGTTCCTGGAGATCAAAACGGGAGGGTCGGCGTTGACGGGTCGGGAGCGACAGGTCCGCGACGTGGTGCGGGCCCATCAGGTCGCCTGGGAGGAGCTCCGCATCGAGCGCTGAACCCTCGCCACAGCGGCGGCAGGCGCGCCACAAAGCTGGCGCACCAAACGTCATGACCGTGCGCATGTGGCCGTGGCGCGACGTATGCACGATGGAACTGCTCGTGCGACATCGTACCTGCTTCGCGCTCCTCGCCCTGGGGCTCGTGATCGGGCTCGCCTTCGTGTCGTGCCAGGACGAACGTTCGATCACCGCTGCGCGACGCGCTCCCCGTCTTGCCGCGTCGGTACAAACCTCCACCGCCGTCATCAGTCCCAACGCCGATGGGTTCTTGAACATCAATGCGACCAACTATGGGACGTCGTCCGTTCTCAGCGTGTATACGTGGCCGGACCATAAGATCGCCAACGCCAGCGTGCTGAAGTTCGACCTCGCGAGCATCCCGGCAGGCGCTACGATCTCGAGCGCGACCCTGAATCTCAATCTCACGGAGAGCGATGCCACTGCGGATCCGACCTACACAGCCACCGTACACAAGATCCTCAACAAGAACCCGGACTTGAGCAGGGCGACCGGCTACACCTACGACGGCACGAATGCCTGGACTCCGAATACCTGTTGCTACAACAACATTCCGCTGGCGCAGGCTGACATCGGCGCTGCCGTGGACGCGAAGAGCATCGACAAGACGCCGGGGTTCAAACAGTGGGACGTGACTTCGCTGGTCCAGGGATGGCTCACCACGCCCTCCACGAATTTTGGCTTGCTGGTGAATTCCGATCCGGCGGCGCTGCGGGATCGGTACCGTAATTTCAGCAGTAGGGAGGACCCCGACGCGGGCAACCGACCCTTCCTCACCGTGGTCTACACTCTCCCGGCATCGGCGCCACCGCCCAGGGAGCAGTCGGCGGTGTTCTCCCCCACCGGCGATACATACCTGAATCTCGACGCGACCAATTATGCGTCGGGGACGACCCTCAATCTCTACACCTGGCCGAACGACACGATTGCGAACGCGATCGTGATGAAGTTCGACCTCGCGAGCATTCCGACGGGATCCACCGTTTCGAGCGCGACGCTGCGCCTCAACCTCACGGAGAGCGACGCCACCGCTGATCCGACTTATACCGTCACCGCTCACAAGATCATCAATCGGAACGCCGATCCTGCGAGAGCGACGGGCTACACCTACGACGGCGTCAATGGGTGGACGGCCAATGGGTGTTGTCGCAATCACGTCCCCCTGGCGCAGGCGGACATCAGCGCCGCGGTGGACATGCGCAGCATCGACAAGACACCGGGATTCAAGCAATGGGATGTGACGTCGATCGTGCAGGGATGGCTCGACGCCCCCGCTGCGAATTTCGGCCTGTTGTTGAATTCCGATCCGTCGAAGCAGCGCGATCGATACCGCTTTTTCTCGAGCAGTGAAGATCCGGTGGCCGGCAATCACCCGTCCCTGACGGTGGTTTACACGCCGCCGGAGAGTTTGCCTCCGCCCCCGCCTCCCCCCCCGCCCCCCGAAGCGCAGGTCGGCCAGTGGTCGGCGGTGTTTCCGGCGCCCATCGTGCAGCTCCACCTGCACCTGCTGCCCGATGGCACGGTGCTGAGCTGGGGGCTCATCGGCGATCCGCAGGTCTGGGACCCGGCCACGGGCACCTTCACGCCGGTGCCGAGTCCTTCGTTGCTGTTCTGCTCCGGTCACAACTTCCTTGCCGACGGGCGGCTGCTCGTCGCGGGTGGGCAGATCCGGGGCGACTCCGGGCTACCGAACACGAACCTGTTCGATGCCGCGACCCGCTCGTGGCAGGTCGAGCCGGTCATGGCCTGGGGACGCTGGTATCCGACCAACACGACGCTGCCGAACGGCGAGATGCTCACCGTCGCTGGTACGGACCAGCACGGGGCGGTGGTCACGATCCCCGAGATCTGGGACGGGACGGGATGGCGCCAGCTCACGACGGCCAACCTGGGCCTGGAGTACTATCCCCGCGACTTCGTGGCGCCGGACGGACGGATCTTCAATGCCGGCGAGGAGCAGCCGTCGCGCTGGCTCGACGTCACGGGCACGGGCCGTTGGAGCGACGGTCCGCGTCGCAATCAACCCGGGTGGCGTAGCTACGGGTCGGCCGTCATGTACGAGCCGGGGAAGATCCTGTACGCTGGCGGTGGGTACCAGCCGCCGACGAACACCGCAGAAGTCATCGATCTGAATGAAGCAAATCCGACATGGAGGTATACGGGCTCGATGGCGTACGCCCGCCTGCACATGAACGCCACGATCTTACCGACGGGCGATGTGCTGGTGACGGGCGGCACCAGTGCCTCCGGGTTCAACAATCCCGCGGGCGCCGTGCATGCCGCGGAGCTGTGGAGTCCCGCGACCGGGACGTGGACCACGCTCGCGAGCAACGCGGTGATCCGGATGTACCACTCCACGTCGCTGCTGTTGCCGGACGGGCGCGTGCTCCACACCGGCTCGGGCGACGGTGCCAATGCGCCGCGCGAGCTGAGCTATGAGCTGTTCTCGCCCCCGTATCTCTTCCGCGGGGCGCGTCCGGCGCTCACCGGCTTTACCCCGACGGTGGTGGGGTACGGCCAGAGCTTGACCGTGGACACGCCCGACGGTGCCACCATCGCGAAGGTGACATTCATTCGCACGGGCTCGGTGACGCACGCCTTCGATCAATCCGGGCGGCTCGTGCCCCTGACGTTCGCTCCGGTGAGCGGCGGCATCTCGGTCAGCTTCCCCGCGAGCCGAACCGCCGCCCCGCCGGGCCCCTACATGCTGTTCCTGGTGAACGCGAACGGCGTGCCCTCGGTCGGACGGATCATGCGGCTCGAGTGACCCCTAGCGGGCGGCGGGCACGACGTCGTTGACGATCACACCGAGCGCCGTCGCCGCGAGCGCCTGCGGCGTCACCTCCGTCAGCCCGCTCCAGTCCGTAGTCGCGACGACGACCAGATCGCGGCTCGGCACCACGTACACGAACTGGCCACCGTAGCCCCAGGCGTAGAACGCCGCCGGCGTGGCGTCGGACACCCACCAGAGCATCCCGTAGGTGACGCGCGACAACGGACCGAAGGTTCTCCGCCACGCGAACTGCGGGTGCGTGGCTTCGTCGACCCACGCTTCAGGGACGACGCTCCGGTCGCCCGACCACCCACGCTGCAGGAACAGCTGCCCGAACTTGAGCAGATCGCGCCCCCGCAGCGCGATCCCCGCGCCGCCGTTCACGGTGCCGCGGTCGAGCGATTCCCACGCCACGGTATCGATGCCGATCGCCGCGAACAGCGGGGCGGCGTACTGCGGTAGCGGCAGCGCGGCAGCGTCCTGGAGCACGACGCCCAGGGTGTGCACTGCCGCCGAGTTGTAGGTGAACGTGACACCGGGAGCGGTCGCGTGAGGCCGGTCGAGCAGATACTGCAAATGATCGTCGGCCGCGATCCAAAGGTTGTAGTCGGGGCCGGTGTCCTCGTTCCACTGGTACCCGGACGTCATCGTGAGGAGGTGCTGCACGGTGACGGTGCTGTCGACCGCGTCCAGCGTGTCGGGTGGCGCCAGGTAAGGGGCGATCGGCGCGGTCACGCCGGGCAGCACGCCGTCGCGCACCGCGACGCCGGCGAGGGCGCAGACGACGCTTTTCGTCACCGACCGCACGTCGAACAGCGTGGTGGAATCCGCTCCCCCGAAGTAGGCCTCCGCGACGAGCCGGCCGTGCCGGGCCACGAGCAGGCTGCGGAAGCGAGGCACCGCGGCGGCGTCGTGGGTCGCGCCCTCGAGGCCCGCCGCGCTCATGCCGACGTCACTGGGGCTCGCGCGCACCCACGCGGTCGACAGCTCGATCCGAACCGACGCGCCCGGCGCGGTGGGGGCATCGCGGCAGCCCGCCGCGAGGATCAGCGCCGCGAACCCGAGACTAGTGGAGCGTCTGACCACCCGGTCCGCCCGCGGTTTGCGCTGGCATCTGGCTCACCGTCAGGGGCACGGCGGCCTTCCGCTCTCCGTCGATCGTGATCTCGAAGCGGTACGCGCCGGCGTGCGGGAACGGCACGTCGAACACGAGAATCGCCCCCGCCTCGATGTCGGTCACGCCCGCGGGCGGCTCGGCAAAGCTCACGCTGCCGGTCCCGCCGAGGATCTCCGTGTTCTGCTCGTTCACCAGCCGGATCTGCACGTGATGCTCGCCGACCTCCGTGCGCTTACCCTTGAGGCGCAGCACCAGGTGCAGCCGAGGGTGCATCGCCGGGAACTGCTGCACCCAGATGTGCTGGAAGATGCCCAGCACCGACAGCTTGCCGGCCTGATCGACAATCGCGTAGTCGGCGACGACGGCGAAGTCGAGATGCATGGACTCACTTTCGAGAAATCCGCACCCAGCCCCGCGTCTGCTCCCATTCGAGCTGCAGCACGCCGCCCGTCCCCCGAGGCTCGATCGCGATGGTGAACTGCTCCACCGGCTGCCGCAGCTGCTCCACGGTCATGTCGAGCCGGGCGAGGTCGTACTGGGCCTTGTAGTCGGTGCCCCACTGACCAGTGTTCTTGTTGACGATGAGCTTCCAGCCGCCGGGGGAGGGGAGCGTCCACAGGGAGTACTTGCCGGCGGGCACGGGGGTGCCGGCGATGACGACATCGGCGCTCGTCTCGAACACAGTGGCCTGGTTCGCGCCGGTGCGCCACACCTGGTTCCAGGGGACCACGTTCCCGAAGATCACGCGGCCGCGCGTCGAGGGCCGGCTGTAGCGCACCGCGAGCGCGGCGCCCGCCACGTTCGCCTTGACCGAGTCGGGCGGCGAGAGCACGCCGAGCGAGCGGGGCGCGAACCCTTTCCCGAGCGCGGCGAAGTCGAGGCCCTGGGTGCGCTCGACCGTTACCTGCATCGTGCTGCCGATGCCGCTGAGGCCGAGCAGCGTGCCTTGGGCGTCCACGCGCGCCCGCAACGGTCCGATCGCGCCCAGCACCAGCGTGAGCGAGTCGGGTCCGCGGGGGGTGACCGTCACCTCCAGGGGCTCCGTGTCGCCCAGCGGCAACATGGTGGTGGTGTAGCGAGCGCTCCCGGACGCCTTGGCCCGGCGCGCCACTTCCTCGATGAGGCCGAATCCCTGGCCGATGAACGGGACGGCACCCGGACCGGCTCTCACCCGCAACGTGACCGTGGAATCGCGCCGCGGCACGGTGACGACGGCGGAGTCGCCCGTGAACTCGGCCACGGCCTTGGTCTCCGCCGGACCGGGCGCGCCCGACACATTGTGCGTGACGAGCTCGAACCGGGCGATGGCGCCGCCCGGTCCGAAGGTTGCGCTGTAGAGGCGGTGCACGGTGCGCGGGCTGCGCACCACCTGCTCGCCTTGCAGCCGGTCCGGGGTGCGGGTGTACTGCTCGATCGCGAGCGTGTCGGTGCCGAGCCGCACGACGAACTGGCCGGTCTGGGCGGTCAGCGCGACAGGGAGGGCGAGGGCGGCGAATGCGACGATGGTGCGCATGAATCTCTCCGTTGATTCGGGACTTCTCACGTCACGCGAATTGATTTCACTTCGTCGTTCTGCGCGACCTTGTTCACCACGTCCTGCCCCTTGCTCACCTGTCCGAACACTGTGTGGACGCCGTCGAGGTGCGGCTGCGCCGAGTGACAGATGAAGAACTGGCTGCCGCCCGTGTCCTTGCCGGCGTGGGCCATGGAGAGCGTACCGGCCACGTGCTTGTGCACGTTCTTGTCCGTCTCGCACTTGATGGTATAGCCCGGCCCGCCGGTGCCGACCCGTCCCTTGCCGGTCTTGGAGTAGGGATCGCCGCCCTGGATCATGAAGTTGGGGATCACCCGATGAAACCGGGTTCCGTCGTAGAACCCGGAGTTGGCGAGCTTCTCGAAGTTGGCGACCGTTCCCGGCGCCTCGTCGGCGAACAGGTCCACCTCGATGCGGCCTCGGGCGGTCTCGAATACGGCCTTCTTGTTCGGCATCAGGTCTCCACAGAAAGGTTCTCGTCCACCTGCGCCACGGTCTTCATGCCTACAATCACCACCGACACGGCGTCGTTGTCCAGCGCGAAGCGGAGGGCGAGCTGCGCCGCGCTGACCCCCGCCTCGCCGGCCAGCTCTGCGACGCGCGCTCCCAGTGCGGCGAGTTGCGCCACGTAGGGACGCGGCATCCGGCCGCGGATGTCGCCCTGCTCCCAGATGCTGTCCTGCCGGTACTTCCCGGCCAGGAAGCCGTTGGCCAGGGGCTCCCGCGCGATCACGCCCACGTTGGTGGCGCGCGCGGCGGGAAAGAAGCGGTCTTCCGCGGCACGGCGCACGAGGTTGTACACGATCTGCACTGTGTCGGGCCGCGTGACCTCCACCGCCGCGAGGCCCTCTTCGGGCGGGTGCACCGAGACGCCGTAGAAGCGGATCTTTCCTTCCGCTTTCAGGTCGTCGAGCACGCGATAGGTCTCCGGGTCGGCGATGAGCCCGAGCGCGGGGTTGTGGAGCTGCAGCAGGTCGATGTAGTCGGTGCGCAGCCGCCGCAGCGATTGCTCGACCGCGAACCGGACGTAGGGGGGGGAGAAGCACGCGTCGTGCGTCACCGGAAGCGCGGCGTCGGGCGCAACCTCGGCGAGCGGGCGGCCCAGCGCCTCGGTGATCCGGGGAATGAGCAGCGGGTTCACGTCACGGTTGTAGAAGTTGCCCCCGACCTTCGTCGCGATGATCACGTCGGGCCGGATGCCGTCGAGCGCCGCACCCAGCACCTCCTCCGAGTGCCCGTGTCCGTACACGTCCGCGGTGTCGAAGAAGTTGCACCCCAGCTCGTGCGCCCGCCGCACCGCGCGCCGCGACTCGGCGTCGTCGGTGGAGCCGTACGAGTTGCCGAAGCGATTGCCGCCGATGGCCCAGGCGCCGAAGCCGATGGGGCCCACGGCCAGGCCGGTGCGGCCGAGGACTCGTCGCTTCACGAGAGCAGCGCACGCAGCGCGTCGGGCGTGGCGACGGGCAGCGAGCAGGTCGTGCCGACGCACACCGTCGCGCCCGGTCGGTCCGCGGTGGCTCGGATGACGATCTTACGCGGACGATACGCTTGCAGCGCGAGCAGGTGCATGTCACACGCCGCTCCCGGACCCCGGACACCGGACACCTCGACTCGCGTCACGGGATTCAAGGCCCAATCGACGGCGCGCAGCAGGGTCGCGCCGTACAACGCCAGCTGCGGCGCGGCGCCGCCGAACGTGGCGAGCTGGCGGTCGAGCAGGCCGCGCCACTGCGCGTCGTCCGTGAGCGCCGCGAGGCGCGCCAGCACCAGCGCGGCGACACCGTTCCCCGAGGGCGTGGGCGCGTCCTGGACCGGCTTGGCGGGCGTCGCCAGGTAGGCGGAGCCCGTGCGGTCGCGCGCCACGTCGAAGAAACCGCCCCCCCCGCCCCCCCCTCCCCCTCCGGCGTCGTCCCAGTGCGCCCGGCGGCACTGCTGCATCACCGTGATCGCGCGCGTGCGCCAGGCCTCGTCGCCGGTGGCTTCGAACGCGTCGAGGAACGCGGCTGCCGCGTGCACGTTGTCCTCGAGCAGGCCGCGCGGCTCCGTCCGCCCGATCACGTGACTCATCCCCCCCTCCTCGTCCCACGCCTCGGTCCAGATCCGGCCGAGGACACGGAGCGCGAGCGTGTTGCAGTCCGGCCGGTCGAGCACCGCACCCGCGTGCAGGAAGGCGGCGGCCATCATCGCGTTCCAGTTCACGTAGGGGGTCGTGTCGACGAAGGGAGCCGTGCGGTGGTCGCGCGCGGTCTTGAGCTGCACGAGTGCGCGCTCGAGCAGGGGCCACTCGTCGTCGCCCGCGGGATCACTCTTCCACCAGAGCACATTCTTGCGCGGGTTGTGGTGCATTTCGCCCTGCTCTTCCACGTCGAACACCCTTCGGGCAACCGGGAACGCCTTCTCCGACAACGCTTCCCTGAGCTCATCCACCGTCCAGGTCCAGTAGTCGCCATCGTCTCCGAACCGCACATCCGCGTCCTGGGAGGTATAGAAGGCGCCCCGCTCGCCGTCCGACAGGACCTCGAGCACCCAGTCCACGATTCCCTGCGCCACCCGCTTGAAGAGCGGGGTGCCGAGCGCGGCGTAGCCGTCGAGGTAGGCGTGCAGCAGCTCCGAGTTGTCGTACGCCATCTTCTCGAAATGCGGCACGATCCAGCGCTCGTCCACCGCGTAGCGATGGAAGCCTCCTCCCACGTGATCGCGGATCCCGCCCCGCGCCATCCCGGTGAGCGTCTTCTCTACCACCTCGCGCGCCCAGTCTTCGTGCGTGTCGTGCCAGCGCGCCAGCAGGAACTGCACGGCCGCGGGGTGGGGGAACTTGGGCGCCGTGCCGAACCCGCCGTAGCGGACGTCGAACGCCCGCGCCATTTCGGCGGCCGCCCGCTCGAGCGTGGCGGGGCTGACGTCGCCGCTCCGGGCCTCGTCGAGCGACTCGGCGACGTGCTTGCGGATCGCCCGCGCGTGCTCGGCGACCTTGTCACGCTGCTGCCGGTAGATGCCCGCCACCTGCCGCAGCACTGACGGGAAACCCGGCCGGCCGTAGTGGTTTGGCTCCGGCGGGAAATACGTCCCGCCGTAGAACACCTCGCCCTCGGGTGTCAGGAACGCGGTGAGCGGCCAGCCGCCCTGTCCGGAGAGCGCCTGGACGGCGCGCTGGTAGCGCGCGTCCACGTCGGGCCGCTCGTCGCGGTCCACCTTGATGCACACGAAGTCCGCGTTGAGGAGGTCGGCCACGCCGGCGTCCTCGTACGACTCGCCGTCCATCACGTGGCACCAGTGGCACCACACCGCGCCGATGTCGAGCAGGATGGGCTTGTCCTCCGCCCGGGCGCGCGCGAAGGCCGCGTCGCCCCAGGGATGCCAGTGCACCGGCTGGTGGGCGGCGGACTTCAGGTAGGCGGAGGGTTCGGTGGCGAGGAGATTGGGCATCGGAAGGGGAAATCTAGCCCGAGGCGTGCTCCGATGTTTGTTCCCGGGCTGAGAGCCCGGGCTCGGCCTTGAAGTGCGTCCTTAAGGACGCACTGGCGCCGAGCGCGCCCTCTCAGGGCGCGACGAAGCGAGCAGTGACGTCATTTCACGGTGTCTCGTCGAAGTGTCACGTGGTAGGTGTCCGTCGGGAACGGCACAAACAGTCCCCACACACTGTCGCACGTAAACCAACCCTGAAAGCGCCCCGTATCAGCTCTGTCCACCCTCGTGAAAGTGAGGGTCTTCGAATCCGCGTCGAAATGGGTAGCGCTCAAAGTTAGAGGAGCGCCCAACGCTCCCTCCGCCCACCACATCTGCCCAGCCCACTCTTCCAGTGAGAAGGAGAGCTTAAACCCGGACAAGTCACCGGTAACGGCGGAGACTTTCAGGTTCGAGAACGTCAGGGACCTTGGGGATCTTGTCGAATCGGGGCTCAGGCAAGCCAGATCAACCGACGCACTCTCTCGGCGAGCGGTATTGCGGCTCTCGCGGGCACACGCGCTCACCGCAAGAAGCGTTGCCGCTGCCGCGATCGTCTGTCTGCCGATCAAAGTCCGCTCTCCAGATACCGCACCACGGTCCGCGTCACCAGCTCGGCCGCGACCACCAGGCTCTCCTCGTCGATGTCGAAGGTAGGACTGTGATGGGGCGCGCCCTTCTTGTCGGGCGGCGCGGAGCCGACGAAGGCGAACGCGCCGGGCACACTCGCGAGAAAGTACGACATGTCCTCTCCCCCCATGGTCCGGACCCCATCGATCACACGCTCTCGCGCGACGATTTCCTGTGCTACGCCTTTCATCAACGCCGCCATGCGCGCGTCGTTCACCAGGGGCTTGGACAGCCGCCGGTAGCGCACCTGCGCGCTCGCGCCGAATGCGCCCGCGATGCCGTGCGCAGTCGCTTCGACCAGCTGGGGCGCCTCGTCGTAGAATCTGCCGCCGAACGTGCGCACCGTGCCGCGCAGCTCAGCCCGCTCGGGAATCACGTTGAAGGCGTGGCCGGCGTTGATCTGCGTGACGGACACCACCCCCTCCTCGAACGGGTTGCGGCGCCGCGACACGAGGCTCTGCAGCGCGGTCACCAGGTGCGCCGCGATCAGCACCGGGTCGATCGCCTGCTGCGGGGCGGCGGCGTGGCCGCCGCGCCCGACGATCGTGATCTCGAACTGGTCCACCGACGCCATCACCGGGCCCGGCATCACCGAGATGGTGCCCGCGGGGAGGTCGTTCCACAGGTGGATGCCGAAGGCCGCGTCCACCTTGGGCGCGTCGAGCACGCCGTCCCGAATCATCGCCTCCGCGCCGTCGGAGACCTCCTCGGCGGGCTGGAAGGCGAACTTCACCCGCCCCGGCAGGTATGCCGCGTGCAACCGGCGTGCGACCTCGAGACCGATCGCGACATGTCCGTCGTGGCCGCAGGCGTGCATCTTGCCCGGGTGCTTCGAGCGGTACGGGACGTCGTTCGCTTCCTCGACAGGGAGGGCGTCCATGTCGGCTCGAACCAGCACGCACGATCCCGTCGCGCCATCGCGCAGCCCGACCACGCCCGTCCGGCCCACGCCGGTCCTGACGCTGTAGCCCAAGGCCTTGAGCCGCTCCGCGACGAGCGTAGCGGTGCGCCGCTCCTCGAAGCCGAGCTCGGGGTGCTGGTGGAGGTCGCGGCGGGTGGCCACGAGGGCGGCCCGGTCGATGGGGGGAAGGTTCATTGCTGGATACAGCGTTGCCGAGTAGTGCGTTGCCGGCAACGCCTCTTCGGCAACGCCTTACCCGACAACGCCTCACCCGGCCACGCCTCATCCGGCAACGCCGCACCCGGCTTCATACGCGCGAGCTCGGGCACCACCGGTTGACGACACAGATCTCGCATCGGGGCCGCCGGGCCACGCACACGCGCCGACCGTGCAGGATCAGGGTGTGGGAGAACCAGGTCCACTTCTCGCGCGGTACGAGCGCCATCAGGTCCCGCTCGATTTTCACGGGATCCGTCTCGCGCGTGAGGCCGAGCAGGGTGGACAGGCGCTGCACGTGGGTGTCCACCACGATCCCTTCGTTCTTCCCGAACCAGGTCCCGAGCACCACGTTCGCGGTCTTGCGGCCGACGCCCGGGAGCTGGACCAGGGCCTCCATGGTGTCGGGCACCTCGCCCCCGTGCCGCTCGAGCAGTGCCTGGGCCATCCCGATGATGGACCTGGTCTTGTTGCGGAAGAACCCGGTGCTGTGGATCTCTTGCTCCAGCACCGCCGGGTCGGCGCCCGCCAGATCCCGCGCCGAGCGGTACTTCGCGAACAGGACGGGGGTGACCATGTTGACCCGGGCGTCGGTCGATTGGGCCGACAGGATGGTCGCCACGAGCAGTTGGAGCGCACTTTCGTGACGCAGTGCGCAGGTGGCATCGGGGTACGCCTGCTCCAGCCGGGCGACGATCTTGCGGACCCGCAGCCGTCGTGCGGCCAGGGTCTCGCGTCCCACGCCGCGGCGCGGCCTAGCTCTCGTCCTGGCGGGCATGATGGTGCCCGGAACGTACAGACCGCGATCGCATGGCGGAAGCATGGCATCAGGCTTGCGGCAGGAACGGATCGAGCGCCCGCACGAAATCCGCCGTGGCCTCGACGTGCGGGGCGTGCCCCGTGGCGAGCTGGATCACGCCCGTGGAGAGGAGCGCCGCGGTCTCGCGAGCCGATTCCAGGGGCATGGGGTCGTAGATGCCATGCAGCAGCAGGGCGCGGGGAGCGGTGCCGTCCGGAAAGGTCTGGCTGACGCGCGCGCGGAGATCGTAGGATCCCAGGCTCTGCCACACCGCCTGCTGGGTCCGGGCGGTGACGCGAAACGGGGTCATCTCGCGAGCGTGGCTGGGATCGTGAAAGTACCCCGCGACCGATAGCGCGAACGCCAGGCGGCGGTACTTTTCGGGATCGGTGCGCGACAGGCCGGTGGCGGTGAGCTCGGCCCGGGCCCGCGCGATCCACGGCTGGGTCATGCGGGCGGCGAGGCGGCGGTCGAACTCGTCGCGCCAGGCGGCGGTGAGGGGCGCGGACGAGACGAGGGCGAGCCGGTCGATCCGGGCGGGATACTCGAGGGCATAGAGCACGGCGAGCAGGCCGCCCCAGGAGTAGCCGAGCAGCGTGACCCGCTCGAGGCTCCAGTGATCGCGCAGCGCCTCGAGGTCGGCCACGTGCTCGCGCCATCCGACGGGGGTATCGCGCGGGACGGGTGACCTGCCACCACCGCGCTGGTCGTAATAGAGGAGAGTGCGGCCGAGCGCGAGCCGGTCGTACTGGGGAAGCAGGTAGTCGTGGTGGGCGCCGGGACCGCCGTGCAGCACCACGACCGGCGGGCCGTCTCCGACGCGTCGCGTGTAGATGCGGACGCCGTTCAGTTCGACCGTCGTCTGGTCCATCGCGTCTCAAACTACACCGTTCGGGTGGCCATGAAGCCGATGCGTTTTCCACCCGCCCTAACGCCGCCCGGCTTGCGGGGGCTCGGGCTCGCCGACGTCGCGGTCCTCTGCCTGCTGGGCGGTGTGATCGCGATGGTGGTCGCGTTCGCCCGCGAGTTCGAGGCGCCGTTCGCGCAAGCCGTCGTGATCGACCTGCGCTTCACGGCGCTGCCGCGCTACACCCTGTACTCGCTGGCGCGCGGGGTGCTGGCGCTCGTGATCTCGTATCTCTTCGCCCTGAGCTTCGGGTGGGCCGCCGCCAAGTCGCGCGCGGGGGAGCGCCTGCTCCTGCCGCTGCTCGACATTCTCCAGAGCATCCCGGTGCTCGGCTTCCTGCCCGGGCTGGTGCTCGGTTTGATGTCGCTCTTCCCCACGCGCAACGTCGGTCTCGAGCTCGCCGCGATCCTGATGATCTTCACGGCCCAGGCGTGGAACCTGGCGCTGTCCTTCTACAACTCGCTCAAGGGCCTGCCCGCGCCGCTGCGCGAGGCGTGCAAGATCGCGGGCTGGAAGGCGTCGCGCACGTTCTGGCAGCTGGAGGTGCCCGCGGCGGCGCAGGGGCTCGTGTGGAACGGGATGTTGTCCATGGCGGGGGGCTGGTTCTTCCTGATGGTGAACGAGGCGTTCCGCCTGGGGGACCACGACTACCGCCTGCCGGGCATCGGCTCCTACATGAGCGTCGCGCTCGATCAGGGGCATGCCACAGCCGTCTTGCTGGCGATCCTCGCCATGGTCTTGATGATCGTGTGCGTGGACCAGCTGTTGTGGCGGCCCCTGGTGGTGTGGGTCGAGAAGTTCCGGTTGGACGATACGACGGGCGGCGCTGCGGCGCCGGGCTCGTGGGTGCTCGACTTCCTGCGGCGGGCGCGGCTGCCGCGGCGCGCGGCGCTGCTGCAGCGCCGCGCCTACCTCGGGGCGCGCCGGGCGGCGCGGCCGCTGGAGCGCCCGTTCCGCGCCGTGGGTCCGGTGATCTGGCGCGCGCCGCGCTTCGCCCTGGACCATCCCGTGGCGCGGCGCCTGGGCGCGGGGCTGGTGATCGCCGCGGTGGCCGCGGCCGCGCTGCTCGGTGCCAGGAGCCTGTGGCTGCTGCTGGCCCAGCTCGGCGTGCGGGACTGGGGCGCGCTCGCCTCGTCCGCCGCACTCACCTTCGCCCGCGTGATGGGCGCCGTCGTGGTGTCGACCGCGTGGGCCCTGCCCGCCGGTGTGTGGATCGGCCGCTCGCCGCGGCTCGCCCGCGCGCTGCAGCCGGTGATCCAGGTGGTCGCATCGTTCCCCGCTCCCATGCTGTTCCCGCTCGTGATCCTGCTGTTCCAGCGGATCGGGGTCGGGCTCGGGCTCGGCGCCGTAGCGCTGATGGTGCTCGCCGGGCAATGGTACATCCTTTTCAACGTGATCTCCGCCGTGGCCGCCATCCCCGAGCAGCTGAAGGACGCGGCCACGGTGTTCCGGCTGCCGCGCCTGGCGCGGTGGCGCGCGCTGTACCTGCCGGCGGCGTTCCCGGCGCTCGTGACGGGGTGGGTGACGGCGGCGGGAGGCGCGTGGAACGGGTCCATCGTCGCCGAGTACATCGAGGCCGGGGGAAGGCTGCGCACGACGAGAGGCCTGGGAAGCCTGATCAGCGAGGCTACGGCGCACGCCAACTTCCCGCTCTTGGCGGGGGGCATCGCGCTCATGAGCCTGATCGTGGTGGGGTGGAACCGCCTCGTGTGGCGGTCGCTGATGCAGTGGGCGCAAGCCCGCTTCGGACTGGCCGCATGAGCGCGGGAACGCTGCTGCTCGAGGCGCGGCACGTGACGCAGCGGTTCCGCCTGCCGAACGGCCAGATGCTCGAGGCGCTGCGCGATGTCTCCCTCAGCGTGTGCGAGCACGAGGTGGTGGCGCTGGTCGGCCCGTCCGGGTGCGGCAAGAGCACGCTGCTGCGGCTGTTCGCCGGACTGGCGCGTCCGGTGGATGGCGCGGTGCTGTACCGCGGGCAGCCGCTGGAGGGAGTGCTCGCCGCGGCGGCGATGGTGTTCCAGTCGTTCGCGCTCCTCCCCTGGCTCACCGTAGCCGAGAACGTGGCGATGGGGCTGGAAGCGCGGGGCGTGGATGGGCCCGCCCGGCGCGACGCCGTGGCCCGCGCCATCAACCTGGTAGGGCTCGACGGTTTCGAGCAGGCGTACCCCAAGGAGCTCTCGGGGGGGATGAAGCAACGGGTCGGATTCGCGCGCGCCCTGGCCGTCGCTCCCGAGATCATGCTGATGGACGAGCCGTTCGGCGCGCTCGATCCGCTCACCGCCGAAAACCTGCGCAGCCAGGTCGTCGACCTGTGGCGCGACCCCGCGACCGGCGTGAACACGCTCGTGATCGTCACGCACAGCGTCGAGGAAGCCGTGTTCCTCGCGGGCCGCATCGTCGTATTCGGCTCCAATCCCGGGCACGTGCGCGAGGAGCTCCAGAACGCGCTGCCGTACCCGCGGCAGGAGCGGAGTCCCGAGTTCGAGGACATGGTGGACCGGCTGCACGCGATCCTCACGGCGACGCTGCTCCCCGAGCCCGCGCCGGCCACGCCCCAGCGTCTCATCCCGTTCCCGCGCGTCCACGTGTCGGAGGTCACCGGTCTCCTGGACCATCTGTTGACGCGGCCCGGCGGGAAGGGGCCGGTGTTCGAGCTCGCCGAAGACCTGGGGGTGGACTACGACCGCATGTCCGCCGTGGTGCGCGGGGCGGAGCAGCTCGGCTGGGTCACCACACCGGGCGAGGTGGTGCAGCTCACGCAGATGGGGCGCGAAGTGATGGCGATGGACGACGCCGCTCGCAAGGACGCGACCCGCGCGCGGCTGGCCAAGCAGCCGCTGTTCGCCCGGCTGGTGGCGATGCTGAAGGAGAGCGAAGGGGCGGTGGAGGACGAGGAGGTCCTCGCCGATCTCACCATTTACTTCCCGTTCATTCCGGCGGAGTCGCTGTTCGGCACCATCGTCGAGTGGGGGCGGTACGCGGAGCTGCTCGATCACGACGCGGACGCCGGACGGTTGGGCCTCCTGGGGCTGCCCGAGGGCACGGCGGAAACCCGTTCCGAGGCATGACCATCACAGCAGGACCGCCAGCGCGTCGGCGACGGCCTTCACGGCCTGGTGGTGCTCCGGCGTGAAGCCCGCGGGCACGTCCGAATCGACGTCCAGCTGCCCGAGAATCGTGCGACCCCGGCGGATCAGGACGACCAATTCCGACTTGGTTGCGAGGTTGCAGGCGAGGTAATTGCCCACCACACCCACATCGGCGACGTTCTGGTCCTCGCCGGTCGCCACCGCGGTCCCGCAGACGCCGCGCCCCACGGGAATGCGCGTGTGCTCCGTCTCGCGGCCCGCGAATGCCTCGAGCACCAGGTCGTCGCCGTGCAGCATGTAGGCGTACACCGACGTGTAGGGCGCGCCCAGGCCGCGGATGCTGTCGCAGGCCAGACGCAGCAGCTGGGCGCGGGGCGCGTCGTGCAGATGCGCGGCGCGCAGCGCGCGCACGATCGAGCCGGTCGCGACCATGCGGCTATATCTATCGTTGGCACGACCCTCCCGGAAGGCGGCCGCGTTGCCGGGGGTGGACGCTCCCCCTAGATTGACCGGCCCGATGTCGACGCACGAAACGCTCGCTGCGCGGTTTGCACGCTGCGTAACCCTGTTTCGCGAGCCGGGCGCGCGGGACGACCAGAAGGCGGAGTTCCGCGCACTGCTCGGCTTGCTGCAAGACGCCGCCGTCAGCCTCCGGGCCGCCGGGGGACGCCTCGAAATCAACGGCATCCCATGCGAGGGCGAGGGTCTGACGGGCCTGGTGCAGCGGCTCGACCTCCACGGCATTGGCGAGATCGCGTTGCCCGCCGCACCGCCCCCGCCGCAGCTGTTCCAGCTCTTCAGGGCGCTCGCCGATCAGCCGGGCACGGACGACATTCCGAGCCGCCTCGCGGCGGCCGGCGTGGACCGTATCCGCGTGACCCTCGCGCCTCTCGAAACAGCGGAGCCGCCCCCGTCCCCTCCGGTGGCGTCGTCGCAGGACATCGAGTCGCATGAGGCGATCATTCCCAGGACGTCGCGCCCCACCGGCACCGATGGGATCCTGCGCGGCGAGCCATGGCGTGACACCAAGTCGGTCCCCATCGATGGCGTGCCGCTCGTGTCGCACGACCCGCCGCCGCCTCCGGCGGCGGATGCGTTGCCCGGCACCGTCCGCCCCGCCTCCCCGCAACCCGCGACGCCACCGGCACCCTCGGCTCCCTCGGCCCCACGGGTGTCACGGGCCGACGTGGGGGCGAGGCGGCCTTCCGCGGATCCCCCTACCTCCCCCCCGGGCCCCCCACCCCCCCCGGCTCCTGCTCCGCCCGCCGCACCGCCCCCGAGCGTGCCACGCCCGGCCGCCGGGTCGTTGCCATTGCCGGCGGGCGCCTCCGACGTGGTGGCACAGCTCACGCGCGACCCCAGCGGCCCCGCGGTGGGAGACCTGCTGGCGGCGCTGGTGCACCACGTCGAGCTGGCGCTCAAGCAGCGCCGCCCCGATCAGTTATTGGGCGTGATCAGCGCGATCGTGCGGGTGGAGGAGAGCGTCCCCGAAGCCAGCGGTGTGCGCCGCCAGTACGCGATCGCGCTGCGCCGGGTCTACACCAAGTCAGCGCTGGACGCGCTCGTTTATCTCCTCCCGGAGCCCAAGTATCGGGCCGACGCCGTGGCGGCGCTGCGGCGGGGCGGTGCGGGGGCGGTGGAGGTGCTGATGGATCGGCTGGTGGCG
>DATNOR010000118.1:0-3691 GCA_035601235.1 Gemmatimonadales bacterium | reverse complement strand
AGAAACGGCGGTGCGACGGCGCGTCCGCATCGATCCTCCCGGTCGACGGCGTTCGGGTTTCAGGGTGCGCCGCAAGCACCGTGCCCCTCGTGACGACGGTCACGCGGTGCGTGACGCGACGGATCGGGATCGCGGCGCGCGATGCTCGCGTTCTACGGGTGTCGCGCCGCCGCGACGCGGGCCCGGGTCCATGCGGGGTGGAACCCACACAGCAAGCCTGCGGTGAGGGCGGGCGCATGTCTTGCGATGCAACGCCGCCGCAGCCCCCATGCCCACACATCCCGCACCCGACCCGATCGGCCGACGGGCGGCGCCGCGGCGCGCCACGCGCCTGCGTGGGGGAGTCGTGCTCGCCGCCGTGGCGGTGGGTGTGCTGGCGGGCTGCGAGCTGCGGCGCGTCCCGGACGGCGCGTGGCGGCTGCGGCAGCGCGCCGCTCCATCCGCGGCGTCGCAGACTCCAGCGGCCGCGGCGTGGCCGCGGGTGTACGCGCTCGACCCGGCGGCGCTGGCCCGCGCCAGGCGGCGCGTCCGGAGTGGCGACCCCGGGATCCGGCCCGCGTACGACCGGCTGGTGCGGGAGGCCGCTGCTGCTCTGGAAGTCCCGGCGGCGTCGGTGATGGACAAGCGGCGCGTGCCGCCGAGCGGCGACAAGCACGACTATGTGAGCATGGGTCCCTACTGGTGGCCCGATTCCACCAAGCCGGGAGGGCTGCCCTACCTCCGGCGCGATGGGGAGCGCAACCCGGAGATCCGGGTCGATTACGATGCTCCACGGCTCGCCGCCATGATCAGTGCCGTGACGACGCTCTCCCTCGCATATTATTTCAGCGACGACGAGAAATATGCCGGCCGGGCCAGGTTGCTCCTGCGCACGTGGTTCCTCGATCCGGCCACCCGGATGAATCCGCACTTGCGGTACGGCCAGCGCATTCCGGGCATCACCGAAGGCCGCGCCGCCGGGATCATCGAGACGCGTGGGCTCGTCGGCGTGGTGGACGCGATCGGCATGCTGGAGCGCTCACCCAGCTGGACGGCGGCGGACCAACGCGGGATGGCGCAGTGGCTCTCCGCCTACCTCGGGTGGCTACGCTCGAGCGTCATCGGGAAACAGGAGCGCGGCGCGCGCAACAACCATGGCACGTGGTACGATGCGCAGGTCGCCGCGCTGGCGTTGTTCACGGACGACACCGCCCTGGCGCGCTCCACGCTGGCGGACGCCAGGACGCGCCGCATCGGCTCGCAGGTCACGGCCGACGGCCGCCAGCCCTACGAGCTAGCCCGCACTCGCTCGCTCGCTTACAGCGTGATGAACCTCGAGGGGCTGTGTCGGTTGGCCGAGCTCGGGCGGCACGTGGGTGTGGACCTGTGGTCCTACCGCTCGCCGCGCGGGGGGAGTATCCGCAAGGCGCTCGACTATCTGGCGCCGTACGCCGATCCGCGGCGTAAGTGGCCGGGCCGCCAGATCACGCCTACCGAGCCGGACCTGCTGGTGTCGCCGCTCGCAGAGGCCCGGCTCGCCTACCACGACGCGCATTATGACGCGCTGTTGCGGCAGATCCCCCAGGACGCCGTCCGCTCGCACCGCGCCCAGCTGCTCTATCCCGAGCCGGACTCGATCCCCTTGGCCGCGCGCACCGGCTCGTGACCCCCCCCGCCGGCGACATCGCCCGGCGCGAAGCGTTGCGCCGCGCCGCCCTCGTGCTGGGCGGCGTGCTCTCCGCTCCGCTCGCCGCAGGGGTGCTCGCGGGCTGCGAGGCACGCGGCGTGCCGGACGGCAGCTGGCGTCCTCGGGCGCTGACACCGGACCAGGCCGAGCTCGTGGCCACCATCGCTGACCAGATTCTTCCCCCGACGGATACGCCGGGCGCGCGGGCCGTAGGGGTGCATCGCTTCAT
The DNA here is from genome assembly GCA_035601235.1 of Gemmatimonadales bacterium. GTDB lineage: Bacteria > Gemmatimonadota > Gemmatimonadetes > Gemmatimonadales > GWC2-71-9 > AG41. The sequence continues at coordinate 1,796 of DATNOR010000118.1, read as the reverse complement.
CGACGCGCTGCTGGCGGAGTCGTACCCAGCCGCGGAGCGGGAGCGGTTCGTGGCCGGCCTCGTGGATCTCGGCCGCACCTTTCAGGCGGGCACTCCGGACCAGCAGCGCGCCCTACTCGAGCGCCTGGACCGTGAGGCGGCGCCGTTCTTCCGTGGTCTCAAGGAGCTCACGCTCGTCGGCTATTACACGTCCGAGATCGGCGCCACGCGCGAGCTGCACCACGCCCCGGTCCCGGGCCGCTACGACGGGTGCGTCCCTCTCGCGCAGGTCGGCCGCACGTGGGCGGTGTGACGCGGAACGAGCCGTACGACGCCATCGTCGTCGGCTCCGGCATCACGGGCGGCTGGGCCGCGAAGGAGCTGTGCGAGAAAGGGCTCAAGACGCTCGTGCTCGAGCGCGGCCGGCACGTGGAGCACGGCAAGGACTACGTCACGGAGTGGCTGCAGCCGTGGCAGCTGCCGCACCGCGGCCGCGGCGAGCAGGCACTGTACGAGCGCGACTACCCTATCCAGAGCAAGAACTACGCGTTCGGCGAGACCACCCGGCACTTTTTCGTCAATGATCGCGAGCATCCCTACATCACGTCCGACGACCAGCCGTTTCGCTGGATCCGGGGTTACCAGCTCGGCGGGCGCAGCCTGATCTGGGGCCGCCTGTGCTGGCGCTGGAGCGACCTCGACTTCGCGGCGAATCTGAAGGACGGGCACGGCGTCGACTGGCCGATCCGCTACACGGACCTGGCTCCCTGGTATGCCCACGTCGAACGCTTCGTCGGCGTCAGCGGCGAGCGCCTGGGCCTGCCGTACCTGCCCGACGGGGAGTTCCTCCCGCCCTGGGAGTTGAACTGCGCCGAGCAGGTCGTGAAGCGTGGGATCGAGCGCGCCTTCCCGGGGCGTCACATGACCATCACGCGGGTCGCGAATCTCACGCAGGCGCTCGAGGGCCGCGGGCCGTGCCGGGCGCGTAACCAATGTGCCCGCGGCTGCAGCTATGGGGGCTACTTCTCGAGCCTCTCCGCGACACTGCCGGCGGCGCAGCGGACCGGCAGACTCACCGTCGTCACCGACGCGATCGTGCACAGCGTGATCTACGACGAGCGCACAGACCGGGCGACGGGCGTGCGCGTCGTCGACCGCAATACCAGAGAGACGCGCGAGTACGCCGGGCGTGTGATCTTCCTCTGCGCCTCGACCCTCGGCACGGCTCAGATCCTTCTGAACTCGAAAACCGCGCGTTTTCCAACGGGGCTCGCCAACTCGAGCGGCGCAGTGGGCCACAATCTGATGGACCACATCTCCAAGGCGGGCGCGAGCGGCACGGTGCCCGGCCTCGAGGACAAGTACGTGTACGGCCGGCGGCCCACCGGGACGTACGTCCCGCGGTTCCGCAATCTCGGCGGCAAGGGCGACGGCAAGCCGGGGTTCCTGCGTGGCTACGGCATCCAGGCGGGGGCGGGTCGCGAGGGCTGGTCGCGTGGCGCGTCCGAGCCCGGGCTCGGAGCGGAGCTGAAGCAGCGGCTGCGGGAGCCGGGCCCATGGGAAATGACCATGCAGGGGTACGGCGAGTGCCTGCCGCGACACGAGAACTACGTCGATCTCGATCCGCAGCGGACCGACGCGTGGGGCATTCCCTTGTTGCGGGTGCACTGTGCCTGGAGCGACAACGAGCGCGCCCTGCGCGAAGACGTAAAGACCCAGTCGGCCGAGATGCTCGAGGCCGCGGGGTGTAAGGACGTGGAGACGTACGACCACGACGGCCCGCCGGGGTTCAGCGTGCACGAGATGGGGACGGCGCG
>DATNOR010000117.1:0-27295 GCA_035601235.1 Gemmatimonadales bacterium | reverse complement strand
GCGCGACGGTTACGATTTCGGGCCGGCGGGCCTCGCGGAAGCCCAGCGCGTGGGCGCGCGGCTCGTCATCACGTGCGACTGCGGCATCACCGCCGTCGAGACCGTCGGCGCCGCCCGGGCGGCGGGCATCGACGTGATCGTAACCGATCACCACCTCCCCGGCGACGTGCTCCCGCCCGCCACGGCGGTGCTCGACCCGCGCCGGGCCGACTGCGCCTCGGAGGACAAGCACCTCTGCGGCACGGGGGTGGTGTTCAAGCTGGCGCAGGCGCTCGTGCCCGCGCTCGGCTTGTCGCCCAACCTGCCGCTCCATTTTCTCGACCTCGTGGCGCTGGCGACCGTGGCGGATGTCGTCCCCCTCACCGGCGAGAACCGCATCCTCGTGCGCCACGGGCTCAAGATGCTGGCCGACTCGCGCTGGACCGGTGTGCGCGCGCTGATCGAGGCGGCGGGCCTGGCGGGGAAGCCGATCAAGTCCGGCCACGTGGGTTTCATCCTGGCGCCGCGGCTCAACGCCGCCGGCCGCATCGCCGACGCGAACCTGGGGCTGCGGCTGCTGCTCTCCGACGATCCCACCGAGGCGGCCGCCATCGCGCGGGAGCTCGAAACGCTCAACGCGCGGCGCCAGGAGCTGGACCAGCGCATCCTGGACGAGGCGGTCGAGCTGGCCGAGCGCGTGCTCGGGCCGGAGGACCGGGCGCTGGTGCTCGCGGCCGACGCGTGGCATCCCGGGGTGATCGGGATCGTCGCGTCGCGGCTGGTGGAGCGCTACGGGCGGCCCACGTTTCTCATCGCGTGGGACGAGGGCGGCAGCACGGGACGCGGCTCGGGGCGGAGCATCGCGGGCTTCGACCTTCACGCCGCGCTGCAGCGCGTGGCGCCCCATCTCGAGAAATACGGCGGGCACACCATGGCGGCGGGCCTCACGATCCGCCGGGAGCGCTACGAGGCGTTTCGTGTTGCGTTTCTCGGCGTCGCAGGCGAGCTTCTGCGCCCCGACGACCTGGTGCCGGCGCAGCGGGTGGACCTGGAGCTGCCGCTGGGCCTCGTGAGCGACGAGCTGGAGAAGCTGATCCGCTATCTCGAGCCGTGCGGCGCCGGCAATCCGGCGCCCGTGTTCGGGGTGCGCGGTGCCCGCGCCGTAGGCGCGCGCCGGGTCGGCACGAACCACCTGCGCTTCACGCTGGACGACGAGTCGGGTGCGCTGCCGGCCATCGCGTTCCAGTGGGCCGACGCGATTCCCGATCAGTGGCTCGCCGAGCGGCTGGACGTGGCGTTCCGGCTGGAGCGCGACGAGTGGCAGGGGCGGACGACACTGCAGGCGCGGGTGGCGGCGATGGCGCCGAGCACATGAACGCGGAACGCGGAGCGCGGAACGCGGAACAGCAGGTCGCGTGTCTGTTCCGCGTTCCGCCTTCGGCGTTCCGCGTTGGGGAGGGGGTGGGGCAGGGGATGATCCGCATCATCGCCGGCGAGTTCAAGGGGCGGCGCCTCAAGACGCCGGCGACGGACAAGGTGCGCCCCACCGCGGACCGCGTGCGGGAGGCGTGGTTCTCGATCCTGCAGCGCTCGATCCGCGGCGCACGCGTGCTCGACCTGTTCGCGGGCTCGGGGGCGCTCGGGTTCGAAGCGCTGTCGCGTGGGGCCGTGAGCGCCGACTTCGTGGAGCTGCACGGGTTTGCCCTCGCCACGCTCAAAGCCAACGTGAAGACGCTCAAGGTGGACGACCGCGCCGCGATTCACCGCGCGGACGCGCTCCGCTTCGCCGAGCGTCTGCATCCGGGCCAGTACGACGTGGCGTTCGCCGATCCCCCGTACGCGGGGCAGGAGGCCGCCCGCCTGGTCGCCATGTTCCGTCTCAACGCGTTCGCGCGCATCTTCTCGATCGAGCACCCCGCGGACCAGCCCATCCCGGGCGACGACACGCGCCGCTATGGCGACACGGCCGTCACCTTCATTTACGCCCCGTGACGCGCATCGCGGTCTACCCCGGCTCGTTCGACCCGATCACGCGGGGGCACGAAGACCTCATCCGGCGCGCCCTCACCTTCGCCGACCGCGTGATCGTCGCGGTCGCCGTCAACGTGGCGAAGCAGCCGCTGTTCACGCTGGAGCAGCGCGTCGCGCTGATCCAGAAAGCCGCGGCGGATCCGCGGGTCGAAGTCCGTTCGTTCGACGGCCTGCTGGCCGACTTCGTGCGCGCCGCCGGCGCCACCCTGATCGTGCGCGGGCTGCGGGCGGTGAGCGACTTCGAGTACGAGTTCCAGATGGCGCTCATGAACCGCAATCTCGCCCCCGGGGTCGAAACCGTGTTCCTGGTACCGGCTTTCGACCTCACCTACCTGAGCTCCAGCCTGGTGCGCGAGGTGGCCCGCTTCGGAGGCGATGTGTCGCAGCTGGTCCACCCCGCGGTGGGTCAGGCGCTCAAGCAAAAGTTCGCGAAGTGACGTTCCGCGACGCACTGCACGAGCGGGCCCGCCGCACGCGCCGCCGCGTCGTGCTGCCCGAGGGCGCAGACGGCCGCGTGCGTGCCGCCGCCGCGCGGATCGAGGGGTCGGGACTGGGGTCGGTCGAGCTGCTGGAGGGGACCGCTCCCCGCTCCCCGCTCCCCGAGATGCTGCACCTGTTGCGCGATCGTCACCCCAGCAAGTTTCCCGACGACGCAACCGCCGCCGCCGCTCTGGCGCATCCCCTCACGTACGGCGCCGCGCTCGTGGCGCTGGGCCGCGCCGACGTGATGGTCGGAGGCGCCACCTTTCCGAGCGGCGACACGATCCGCGCGGCGCTCTGGACGGTCGGGATGGCGCCCGGGATCACGACCGTGAGCGGGGCGTTCTACATGGTCAAGGACGACGCGGTGCTCACGTTCACCGACTGCGCGGTGGTCCCCGAGCCGACCCCGGAGCAGCTCGCCGAGGCGGCCCTCGCGGCCGCGCGCGACCGCCGTCGCATCGTGGGCGACGAGCCGGTGGTGGCGTTCCTCTCCTACAGCACCCGGGGTAGTGCCGCCGGCCCGCGCGTGGAGCGCGTGCGCCGGGCGCTCGAGCTGCTGGCCGCCCGGCGCCCCGACTTCGCGTTCGACGGCGAGCTGCAGACCGACGCGGCCCTCGCGCCGGACGTCGCGGCGCGCAAGGCACCAGGCTCCGCGGTGGCGGGCCGCGCCAACGTGCTCGTGTTCCCCGATCTTGACAGCGGGAACATCGGCTACAAACTGGTCCAGCGGTTGGGCGGGTGGGAGGCGATCGGACCGATCCTCCAGGGAGTGGCGCGCCCCATCGCCGACCTGTCGCGCGGCGCCACCGCCGACGATATTGTGGACACGGTCGCGGTCGCCGTCCTTCAAGCCGGGGAGCAGCCATGAGCTTTACGTTGCGCAAAGACAAGCACGGCGTCGTCGTCGTCGGTGTCGACGGTCAGCTGATCGTCGGCAATCGCCAGGAGCTGAAGCAGAAGGTGCTCGACTCCCTGGAGGGCGGCGGCCGCAAGTTCGTGGTCGACTTCACCAAGACCGGCTACATCGACTCCTCTGGCCTCGGCGTGCTCGTGTCGCTCTCGAAGAAGATCAGGGAACAGGGCGGCGATCTGCGGCTGTGCGGCCTGAACGAGGACCTGCAAACGTTGTTCGAGCTGACCAAGCTGGACACCCTCTTCGCCATCACCAAGACGTCCGAGGAGGCGCTCGCCGCTTTCTAGCCGTGACCACACCGTTGCACCTCGACGTCCGCCGGCACGCGGCGGGAGGAGGGACCGAAACCGAGCTGTCGCTCGATGTGCCGAGCGACCTGCAGTACGTCGGTCCGGCGGTGGAGTTGATCGCGGGCCGCCTCCCGTCCGGGCCCCTCTCGCCGCGCCGCATCCGGTTCAACTTCCGCACCGCCCTCGCCGAAGCCCTCGCCAACGCCATCGCGTACGGCAACCACCACGACCCCGCCCGCGTCGTGCGCGTCCTGGTCCAGGTCGGGCACGACGTCGTCCACCTGCACGTCACCGACGAGGGCGACGGCTTCGACCCGGACACGGTGCCGGACCCCACGCTCCCCGAGCGTCTGGCGCTGGAGGACGGGCGCGGGTTGTTCGTGCTGAAGAGCCTGGTTGACCACGTGGCGTTCAACGCGAAGGGGAATTCGGTGTGCCTGACGCTGCGGGCGGGCTGAGCAGCGAGCGTCTCGAGCGGCTGCTCCTGGTGCTGGAGCGGCTCGCCGGGGCAGGCTTGCGGCTGCGGCAGACGGCGGACACCACGGCCGCCGACCCCGCGGCCCGGCTGGAGCCGATCCCGGAGCTCGAGGGAGTGTGGCTCGAGATCGCGAACGGGACACGCGGGAACCAACTGACCCCGGGCGCCAGCCCGGGGTTCGCAAAGGACCTGGCGCAGATCGTGGGCGCCGTGCTGTCCGCTGAGCGCGACGCCGCCCAGGTCGCGGCCGAGCTGTCGGACCGGTACGAAGAGATCGATCTGATCTACACAATCAGCGAGATCCTCGGCCACACGATCCGGCTCGACGAGGCGGCGGAGCGGATTCTGCGCGAGGTGTCGGCGGTGGTGGGGGCGCGTCGCGCCACGCTGCTGGTGCACGACCCCGAGGCGCACCTGCTGCGCATCGTGGCCGCGCGCGGCATGCAGCCGGGCGACGCCGAGCCGATCGAGGTCGACGATCTGTGCTCGGTGGCGGCCCGTGTGTTCCGCGAGATGCGCATCGTCAGCTACGACCCCACCGATCCCAAGGCCGTCAATCCCGGCTGCCCCGAGGGCCGGAATTACCGCGGCCAAGCGTTCCTGTCGGTGCCCGTGCTGTACGCGGCGCCTGGAGCGCGCGGCAAGCCGATCGGGGTGATCAACCTGACGGATCGGGTGGGCGAGGACGCGTTCACGGCGGGCGATCGCAAGCTCGTCGCCGCGATCGCGAACCAGATCGGCGCCGCCATCGAGAACGCGCGCCTCGTCGCGAAGGACCTGGGGCAACAGCGCGTGCGCCGCGAGGTGGAGCTGGCGCGCGACCTGCAGCTGAAGCTCTTGCCGTCGCCCCTCGTGCTCGCGGCGCGCGTCGACGTGGCGGCCCGCTGCCGCCAGGCGGACTCGGTCGGCGGCGACTTCTACAACCTGCTGAACCTGCGCGCCGGCCGGATCGGCGTCATGATCGGCGATGTGACGAGCCATGGTTTCAGCGCCGCGCTGATCATGGCGCTCGTGATGGCCGCGTCGGGCATCCACGCCGAAGCGGCGGAGACGCCCACCGAAGTGTTGCGACGGCTGGAGGAGTCGCTCACCGAAGAGCTCGCCAACACGGAGATGTTCCTCACCGTGTTCTACGCCGTGGTGGACCCGAAGGCCGGGCGCATCACGTTCGCCAACGCGGGCCACCCCCACGCGTTTCTCGTGTCCGCCCGCACCGGGGAGGCCACCCGGCTCGAGGCCACGCGGCCCCCGCTCGGCCTCGCCACCGCCCCGGGCGCCGACACGACCCAGCCGTGGATCCGCAAGGACGGGATCCTGTGCCTCTTCACCGACGGCGTGACCGAGGCACTGGGTGGGCGGGGCGAGCGGTTCGGGGAAGAGCGCGTGCTCGGCCACATCGCGCGGTTGCGGGACCGCCCCGCGCTCGAAATCCTCGAGTCGGTGCACGCCGACCTGGCCGGTTTCACCGGCGGTGCCGTGCCCACCGACGACCGCACCGTGGTCATCCTCAAGGCGTGATTCCCGACAAGCGACTCGGCCAGCACTTCCTCACCGATCGCACCATTCTCGAGAGCATCGTCGACGCGCTCGACCCCGCGCCCGACGACGTCGTGCTCGAGATCGGGGCGGGGACGGGGAGCCTCACGGAGGTCCTGGCGCCTCGCGTGCGGTCGGTGATTGCTATAGAGAAGGATCGCCGGTTGGTTGCGGAACTCGGAACGCGGAACGCGGAACGCGGAGCAGAGGGATTGACTGTCGTGCAGGGGGACGCGCTGGACCTAGACTGGCATTCTCTCATCGACTCTCGGTCTTCTGTTCCGCGTTCCGCGTTCCGCGTTCCGCACTTCAAGGTTCTCGGCAACATCCCCTACGCCATCACCTCGCCGCTGATCGACAAAGCTCTCACCCCGCCGCTCCCGACGCGCATCGTGTTTCTCGTCCAGGCCGAGGTCGCCGCGCGCATCGCGGCGGCGCCGGGGTCGAAGACGTATGGCGCCCTGTCGGTCGGGGTGCAGGCGGTGTGTCGCGTGGAGCGGCTGTTCGCGGTGCGGGCCGGCGCGTTCCACCCGCGGCCGCGAGTGGACAGCGCGCTGGTGCGGCTCACGCCGCTCGCCCAGCCGGCGGTGGCGCCGACGGAGCTGGCGGCGTTCCGTGCGTTCGTCACGGCGTGCTTCACCCGGCGGCGCAAGCAGCTGCGCAATGTGGTGATGGCGGCGACGGGGCGACCGGCGGCGGTGGTGCTCGCGGGGCTGAGCGAGCTCGGGCTCGATGTGGCGGCGCGGCCCGAGACGCTCGCGGCTTCCGAGTTCGCGCGGCTCTTGCGTTGGAGTGCGCGATTGTGAAATTATTCACAATATGCGGAAGATTTCCGAGAGCACGGTGCGGCGGCTCTCTCTGTACCTGCGGTTCCTCGAGCAGTTCGCCGCGCAAGGCCAGGCCACCATCTCCTCCGCCGAGCTGGCCCGCCGGGGCGGGACGACGTCGGCCCAGGTCCGCAAGGACCTGTCGTTTTTCGGCTCGTTCGGCAAGCGCGGTCTCGGCTACTCGGTGCCCGAACTCGCGGCCAAGATCCGCGACATTCTGGGCTTGCGACGCACCTACCGCGTCGTGCTGGTGGGCGCCGGCCGCATCGGCGGGGCGCTGATTCAGTATCCCGGCTTTCGGCAGCGCGGCTTTCACGTCGGCGCCATCTACGACCGCGATCCCAAGAAAATCGGCTCCCGCTGGAACGGTCTCGTGGTGCGCGACGTGCGTCATCTCGAAGCCGACCTCGGCCGGGAGCCCACCGACATCGCCATCGTCGTCACGCCCGCGGAGGCGGCGCAGGAGGTGGTGGATCGGCTGGTGCGCGCCGGCGTCAAGGCGATCCTCAACTTCGCGCCGGCCCAGCTCACCGTCCCGGCCGATGTGGTCGTGAAGTCGGTGAACATGGCGCTCGAGCTCGAGACCCTGAGCTTCGCGCTGGCGAACCGCTGAAACGCGGAAGTCGGAACGCGGAACGCGGAACAATGACCGCGAGCGCGGCAAGCCGAGCGACCTTGCCTTGCTGTTCCGCGTTCCGCGTTAGATTCTGCCCATGGCCCGCGTCCACGTCACCTCGGAAATCGGTCCGCTGCGGGCCGTCCTGGTCCACACCCCCGGGCGCGAGCTGGTGGCTGTCACGCCCGGCAGCCGGGAAGACTACCTGTACGACGACATCATCGACCTGGAGCTCGCGCAGCGCGAGCATCGGCGCTTTGTCACCGTGCTGGAGCGCTTCGCCCAGGTCTACGAAGTGCGCACGCTCCTCACCGAGCTGGTGGCCCGCCCCGACGTGCGCGAGTTCCTGGTGACCCGGGCGCTCGAGGTGGTGCCGTCCGACGCGCTCGCCAAGCAGCTCGCGACCCTGTCGCCCGAGGCCCTCGTCGGCCGCATGGTCGAGGGCGCGCTGGAAGAGGCAGGGCCGATCGCCCGCGCCCTGAACGAGACCGGCTACGCCCTCCCCCCGCTCCCCAACCTGTTCTTCACGCGCGACGTGGGCATTGTGATCGGCGAGCACTCCATTATCGGCTCGATGCGCTACGGCGTCCGCTGGACGGAGGAGCTGCTCGTCAAGGCGCTGTTCCGCTATCACCCCTGCCTCGAGAACGCCGGCATTCTGTACGACGGCTCGGAGGAGAAGCGCAACAACTACACGCTGGAAGGCGGGGACGTGCACCCGCTGCGTCCCGATCTGTTGCTGCTCGGCTTCAGCGAGCGCTCCAGCCCCGCCGCCCTCGACCATCTGTGCGACCTGGTGTTCGAGCACTGCGGCGTAAAGGATGTGATCGTCGTGGTGATGCCCAACGAGCGGACCGCGATCCACCTGGACATGATCTTCACGCAGCTCGACCGCGAGCTGTGCGGCATCTATCCGCCGCATTTCGTCGGACCGGAGCGGCTCGCGGTGTTGCACCGGCGCAAGAAATCCAAGGGCGTGAAAGAGATGCCAAACTTTTTCGCCGCCATGCAGGCGGTGGATCAGCCGCTCGAGCCGGTGTTCTGCGGCGGGTCCGATCGCGCGCTCCAGGAGCGGGAGCAGTGGGCGTCGGCCTGCAACTTCATCGCCGTGCGGCCGGGCGTGGTGGTCACCTACGCCCGCAACGAGGCCACGCTGCGCGAGCTCGAGCACACGGGGTTCAAGACAATCTCGGCCGCGAACCTGCTCGACGGAGCGGAGCCCCTGGGGGACGGGGACCGGGCCGTGATCTCCATCGAGGGGAGCGAGCTGGTCCGGGGCGGCGGCGGTCCGCGCTGCATGACGCTGCCGTTGCGACGGGATGACCTGTAGCGCGGTGCCGCTCCCGCTTGATCGCTGCCGCTTCGCCGTCGTGGACGTGGAGGCGACCGGGAGCACCCCGCCCGGCGGGCGGGTGCTCGAAGTCGCGGTGGCGATGCTCGAGGGCGGAACCGTCCACCTCGCCTTCGACGCGCTGCTCGATCCCGGCATTCCCGTTCCCGCCGCGGTGGCGCGACTGACGGGGATCACCGACCAGATGGTGGCCGGCTGCCCGCGGTTCGCCGACGTGGCGCCGCGTCTCGGGCGCGTGCTCGAGGACGCCATCTTCGTCGCCCACAACGCCCGCTTCGACTGGGGCTTTCTCGCGAGGGAATGCGCCGCCGCGGGGGTCCCGGCGCCGCAGGGTGCACCGCTGTGCACCATCCGGCTGACTCGCCGGCTCGTGCCGGAGCTGCGGCATCGCCGGCTGGAACACGTGGCGGCGTTCTTCGGCGTGGAGAATCCGGCACGCCACCGCGCCTTCGGCGACGCGCTCGCCACGGCCTACATCCTGCGCGCCCTGCTGGGCCGCGCGGCGGAGCGGGGCGTGGAGACGCTGGAGCAGCTGGTCGAGCTGCACGACCGGACGCGGTACAGGAAAACGCGGAACGCGGTAGTGGGAACGCGGAACAGAAGCGAAGGCGTCACAGCGCGACCTAGCACCCACGCCTGTTCCGCGTTCCGCGTTCCGACTTCTGATGCCTCACACGTCTTTCAAAGTCGGCCGCCTCACCTGCCACGCCCTCGAGGCCGGCCGCCAGCGCCTCGACGGCGGCGCCATGTTCGGCGTCGTGCCCAAGCCGCTGTGGCAGCGGCGCATCGCCGCCGATGACCGCAACCGCATCCCCCTCGCTTTGCGCTGTCTCCTCGTCGAGCATGACGACGGCCTGGCGCTCGTGGACACCGGCCTGGGCAACAAGGAGGACGCCAAGTTCAAGGACATCTACGGGGTCGTGAACGAAGGGAAGGGCGGCCGCACCGGCCTGGAGGATGCCCTGGCGGAGCTGGGCCATGCGCCGGAGGACGTGCGCTGGGTGATCAATACCCACCTCCACTTCGATCACGCCGGCGGCAATACCTATCGAGAGGCGGGAGGCGCCGTTCGCCTCGCCTTTCCACGCGCGACGTACGTCGTGCAAAAGGGTGAGCTCGAGTTCGCCCGGCACACCAACGAGCGCACGGCGGCGAGCTACCTGCCGCCCAATTTCGAGCCGGTGACGTTCACGCTCGTGTCCGGGGAAGCGGACCCGCTGCCCGGGATCCGCTGTCTGCCCACGCCGGGGCACGTGCCGTTTCACCAATCGGTCCTGGTCGAGAGCGCAGGGGAGCGGGTCTGCTTCGTGGCGGACCTGGTGCCGACCGCCGCCCATTTGCCGCTGCCGTGGATCATGGGCTACGATCTGGAGCCCCTGGTGACGCTCGAGTCGAAACGCCGCTTGTACCAGCGGGCGGAGGCGGAGGGGTGGCTGCTGTTCTTCGAGCATGACCCCACCGTGATCGCGGGGCGGTTGGGGCGTGAGGGGAAGGGATTCGGCCTTGTGGAGCCGCTCGTCGCGGGCTAACTTGCCCGCGACAAAACGGCAAGCGGGCGCCGCGCGCGCCTCACCCGCCGCCTCTCCAAAGGGAGAGTGCTCTAGGGTTTCCGAGACGACGTGATCCGTAATCCGCCATCCGTCCTCCGTAACCACGGACGACGGAAAACGGACGACGGACGACGCGAAGCGGATTCCGGGGCAAGCGGAGTCCGCTTTTTCTTTCTTGAGGAGGAGAACGGCACCTGGCCATCGAAAGCCCGAACAACAAAGCGCCGCGCATCCGCGTCAACCGGCAGATCCGGATCAGCCCGATCCGCGTGATCGCCCCCGACGGAGCGCAACTCGGCGTGCTGACCGTCGAAGAGGCGTTGGCGGCGGCCCAGGAGCGGGGCCTCGACCTGGTCGAGGTGGCCCCGCTCGCGCGACCCCCGGTCGCGAAGATCATGGACTATGGGAAATTCAAGTTCGAGGAGGCGAAGGCGGCACGGGCGGCCAAGAAAAAGCAGCACATCATCCACTTGAAGGAAGTGAAGTACCGGCCGGGGATCGACGATCACGACTTCGCCTTCAAGACTCGGCACGCGCGTGAGTTCTTGCAGGACGGCAACAAGGTCAAGGTGACCATGATGTACCGGGGCCGCCAGATGGCCCACATCGACCTGGGGCGAGCGGTGCTGGACCGGGTCGCCAACGAGCTGAAAGACATCGCCAAGATCGAGCAAGACCCGAAGCTCGAGGGCCGCAACATGTCGATGGTCTTGGCGCCGAAATGAGACTGAGGGATCGGGGATCAGGGATCGGGGATTGGTCCCCCGCCCCTGGCCCCGAACCCCTGACCCCTGAGGTTGACATGCCCAAACAGAAATCCAAGCGCGCATTGCGCAAACGCGTCCGGCTGACGGGGACGGGCCGGTTGCGCCGGCACCACGCGTACAAGAGCCACATCCTGACCAAGAAGCATCCCAAGCGGAAGCGACACCTGCGCAAGGCGACGCTGGTCTCGCACGCCGACGAACGACGCCTCAAGCGCCTGTTGATGGCGTAAGGAGCGACTCATGCCCCGCGTCAAGAGCAACGTCGCGCGTCTGAAGCGCAAGAACAAGATCATGAAGCTCGCCAAGGGCTATTTCGGCGGGCGGTCCAAGCTGTGGAAGGCGGCGAAGGAATCGGTCGAGCGCGCCCAGAAGTACGCCTACCGCGATCGCCGTCGTCGCAAGGCCGACTTCCGGCGCCTCTGGATCACGCGGATCAACGCCGCCGCGCGGCAGCACCAGCTGTCCTACAGCCGCCTGATGAACGGGCTGCGCAAGGCGGGCGTCGAGATCAACCGCAAGGTGCTCGCCGACCTCGCCGTGCGTGATCCCGTGGCGTTCGAGCAGCTCGCGGAGGTCGCCAAGCAGGCACTCTGACCATGCGCGACCTCCTGGCGGCCCTCGCCGAGCTGCGGGAGCGTCTGCAGGAGATTCCGCAGGCGGACCAGCGCCGGCTCCAGGATCTCAAGACCGAGATCCTCGGACGCAAGGCCGGCGCACTCACCCAGATACTCGGGCGCTTGCCCAAGCTCGATCCGTCCTCCCGGAAGGAGGTCGGGGCGGCGGCAAATGCACTGAAGCGCGAGTTCGAGGCCGCGTTCGCGGCGCGCGAGCGCGAGCTCAAGCGCGCCGCGGGGGCCGCGACTGGCCTGGACCTGACCATGCCCGGGCGCGCCGTCTGGCGCGGCGGCCTCCACCTCGTCACACAAGTCGTGGACGAGATCTGCGACATCTTCCGTGAGCTGGGCTTCACACGCGCGATCGGACCGGAAGCCGAGACCGAGCGCTACAACTTTTTCGCGCTCAACTTCCCCAAGGACCACCCCGCGCTCGACGCACAGGATTCCTTCTACCTGGGCGACGGCCTGCTGCTGCGCACCCACACGTCCCCGGTGCAGATCCGCACGCTGGAGCGCTACCCGCCGCCCATCCGCGTCGTCATTCCGGGCCAGGTGTACCGCCGCGACCCGTTCGACGCGTCGCACTCGCCCGTGTTCGAGCAGATCGAGGGCCTGGCCGTCGACGAGGGGATCAGCTTCGTCGACTTCAAGGCCACGCTCGCCACTTTCGCGCGTCGCTTCTTCACCGCCGACACACGCGTGCGGTTTCGTCCGTCGTTCTTTCCGTTCACGGAGCCGTCCGCCGAGATGGACGTGCAGTGTCAGATCTGCGGGGGGGCGGGGTGTGCCACCTGCAAGCAGACCGGCTGGATGGAGATCCTCGGCTCGGGAATGGTGCATCCCGCCGTGCTCGAGAACTGCGGCGTCTCGAGCGAGCGCTACTCGGGCTTTGCCTGGGGCATGGGCCCCGCGCGCATCGCCATGACGCGCCACGGTATCGCCGACATCCGACTGCTGTACGAGAGCGACGTGCGCTTCCTGGCGCAGTTCGCGGGTGGCGTGCGGTGATCGTCTCATGCCGCTGGCTCGAGGCGCTGCTGGGCCGCCCGCTCGACCCGCGCGAGGTCGCCGAGCAGCTCACCATGCACGTCGCGGCGGTGGACGCCGTCGTGCCGCTGCACCAGGACCTGGGCGACGTCCTGATCGGACGCGTGCTCGAGGTCAAGAAGCATCCCAACGCCGATCGCCTGTCGCTGTGTCGCGTCGACGCGGGCGGGGCCGAGCCCGTCGATGTGGTCTGCGGTGCTCCCAACGTGCAGGCAGGCAAGACCTACCCGTACGCCCCGATCGGCGCCACGCTGCCGGGTGGCGTGAAGCTCGAGCGCCGCAAGATCCGCGGCGTCGAGTCCAACGGCATGCTCTGCTCGGCCAAAGAGCTCGGTCTCGGCGAAGATCACGCGGGCATCCTCGAGCTCGACACCACGGCGCCGCCGGGAAGCCGGTTCCTGGACGTAATGCCCGTGGCGGATCATCAGATCGTCATCGACGTCCCCGCGAACCGCCCCGACCTGCTGTGCCACAAGGGCGTCGCCCGCGAGCTGGCGGCCGTGCTCGGCGGGACGGTGAAGCTCCCGGCGATCTCCGGCGCCGGGAGCGCGGCGACGGCCGCCGAGGGCGGCGTCCCCGCCGGCCGGAGCCGCGCTTCCAGCGCCGGAGGCGGCGAGGCCGCTCGGGCCGGCGGCCGCGCCGGGCTCGGCGGCCCTCGCGGCCCCGCCACCTCCGGCGCTGTCGATGGCGTCGAGGTTCGCCTCGAGGACCCGGAGGGCGCGCCCCGATACATGATCGCGGTGATCCGCGGCGTGAAAGTCGCGTCCAGCCCCCACTGGCTCACCGATCGCCTGACATCGATCGGCCAGCGGTCCATCAACAACGTCGTCGACGCCACGAACTACATCCTGTTCGAGCTCAACCAGCCGCTGCACGCGTTCGATCTGGCGAAGCTCAACGGGCCGGCGGTGGTCGTGCGCCGGGCCAAGCCCGGGGAAAAGATCGTCACGCTCGACGGGCTGACCCGGACGCTCACTCCGGACATGACGGCCATCTGCGACGCCAAGCGGCCCACGATCATCGCGGGCGTGATGGGGAGTGCCGATTCGGAGGTGAGCACTGCGACCACTGACCTCGTGCTCGAGTGCGCCTATTTCCAACCCACCCGTATCCGGCGCACCCGCCGCGCCCTCGAGCTGTCGAGCGAGTCGAGCTACCGGTTCGAGCGCGGGATCGACATGCTGGGCATGCCGGACGCCTTACGCCGCGCCATCGAGCTGATCGTCGCCGTGGCGGGCGGCGAGCTGCGCGAGCCGCCGCTCGACCTCTGGCCTGAGCCGCAGCACGAGAAGACCATATTCTTGCGGCCTGAGCGCGTCGCGCACCTGCTGGGCATGCCCGTCGAGCATGCCGAGATCGAGCGGCGGCTCACGGCAGTGGGGTTCTTCGTTGCGCCCAAGGACGGGCGACTTGCGGTACAGGTCCCGGGGTGGCGCCCCGACGTGACCCGGGAGGTAGACCTGATCGAGGAGGTCGCCCGGCTGAAGGGGTACGACGCCTTCCCGGATGAGCTGCGTCCCTATCGCCCAGGGACCGTCCCCGATGCTCCCGAGGAACAGGCCCGCGCCCGGGTGCGCGAAGGCCTGGTCCGCGTCGGCCTGCTCGAGGCCCGCACGCTGCCCCTCGGTCCACCGGACGGGCCGGACTCGATGACGATTCTCAACCCGCTCTCGGCCGAGGAAGCGCACCTGCGGCGTCGGCTGTTGCCCGGCCTGGTGCGACGGGTCGAGCACAATTGGGCCAACCACAACCGCGATATCCGGCTGTTCGAGGTTGGGACCGTGTTTCGCCGGGGATCCGGGTCTCCGGTCGAGGAATGGACATCGGTCGCCGCCGTCCTCACCGGTGCCCGGCGGCCGCCGCACTGGTCCGAGGGTGCGAAACTACCTGATATGGACATATGGGACTTGAAGTACCACTTTGAGTTAGCGGTAGAGCTCGCCGCCCCGGGCTGTAACGTCGACCCTGCAACGGGGGGGGAGTCGGGGTGGGTGGCGGTGCAACGGGGAGGAGAGGTGGTGGGGCGGGCCGGCCCGCTCGAGGCGGACGCGCCCGTGTGGGCTGCCCCCTTGTTCGGGCTCGAGGTCCGCTTGGCGCTGACGAGCCGGGCTCCCGTGGTGTATCGTCCGCTCCCGGTACAACCGGCGGTCGAGCAGGATGTGGCGCTGGTGCTGCCGCCGGGAGTGAGCGCCGCGCAGGTAGCGGAGGTGCTGGGGCGGGCCGTGAGGCCGCTGCTCGAGCGCCTCGAGGTGTTCGACGAGTATCGCGGGCCTGGGATCCCGGCCGGCCATCGCGGCGTGGCGTGGCATTGCACGTTCCGCGACCCGGAGCGCACGCTGCGCGAGGCGGAAGTGAAGGAGGCGTTGGCACGAGGGCTCGCGGCCCTGGAGGACGAGCTTGGCGTACGACGGCGAGAGGGTTGATGGACCGGTGCTGGACCAGCTCGAGACGATCCTCCGGCACGTAGCGGAGGAGCTCACGGGCTGGCGCACGCGCGCCCTCAAAGCCGAAGCCGAATTGAAGGAGAGTGGCGCTCGGGCAGGCGCGGGCAGCGTCAAGGCGGATCTCGACGCGCGCGGCCGTCTATCGGACCTGGAACAGGAGAACAAGACGCTGCGGCAGCGCGTGGAGGCGGCGCGCCTGCGGGTGCACGATCTCCTGTCGCGGCTGACGTTCGTCGAGGAGCAGGCGCGCGACTCGGGCGCTAACGGCGGCGGACGGGCGGCGGGCGCTTCGGGCGCGGGAGCCGCGCCATGAGCACCAAGAAACACGCGGTCAAGGTGATGATCGGAGGCGACGAGTACACGGTGCGGTCCGATCTGCCGCCCGAGTACACCCGGGACGTCGCGGCCTACGTGGACCAGGCGCTCAAGAAGGT
Source organism: Gemmatimonadales bacterium (assembly GCA_035601235.1). Lineage (GTDB taxonomy): Bacteria > Gemmatimonadota > Gemmatimonadetes > Gemmatimonadales > GWC2-71-9 > AG41. The sequence continues at coordinate 11,932 of DATNOR010000117.1, read as the reverse complement.
GCTGTCGCAGGGTCCCATCGTGGAGACGCACAAGGCGGCGATTCTGGCCGCGCTCGACATCACGAACGAGCTGTTCCAGGCGAGGAAGGGCGAGCGCGAGGTCGCCGCCCGGCTGGCGGCGCTCGCGGACGACCTGGCGAAGCTCTTGCCCCCCGGGAAGCGCAAGGCGGTCGTGGGGCAGTTGTAGACGAGTCTCGCTCCGCCTGCCACGCGGAGCGGTGCTGGAGATAGATCCTATGACGGACGTGCTGGGGATCGTCGCAGGCCTCCTCGGCGGAGGCATCGCCGGCGGCGTGGCGTTCTACCTGCTGGGGCGCCGGGTCGAGCGGCGCACGGCGGAAGCCGCGGCGCGGGCCACGGCGGCGGAGAGCGAGCGGCTCCTGGCCGACGCGCGCCAGCGGGTGGTGCTGGCGGCGCGCGAAGAGCTGATGCAGGCGCGCGAGACGTTCGAGCAGGAAGCCGCGCGCCACCGCCGGGAGAGCGAGCGGCGCGAGCAGCTCGTCGAACAGCGGTTGACGGGCCTGGAGGAGCGTGCCCGCGGGCTGGAGCAGCGAGGTCGCGCGCTGGACGAGCGCGAGCAGGCCCTCGCCGCCCGGGAGCTCGCGGTGCGTGCCCGGCTCGAGCAAGTCGCCGGGCTGACGGCGCAGGAGGCCAAGCAGGAGTTGTTGCACCACCTCGAAGACGAGGCCCGCAACGAGGCCGCTGCCCTGGCGCGCGACCTGAAAGAGCAGGCGCGCCGCAACGCGGACAAGGAAGCGAAGAAGATCCTCGCCCTCGCGATCCAGCGGCTCGCCCCGGAATCGACGGCAGAAACCACTGTCTCCACCGTGGCGCTGCCCTCCGACGAGATGAAAGGTCGGATCATCGGTCGCGAAGGCCGCAACATCCGGGCGTTCGAGGCCGCGACCGGCGTGGACGTGATCATCGACGACACTCCGGACACCGTCGTCGTGTCGTGCTTCGATCCGGTGCGGCGCGAAGTGGGACGCCTCGCGCTCGAGCGCCTGATCGCCGACGGGCGCATCCATCCGGGTCGCATCGAGGAGGTCGTCGACAAGGCGCGAGCGGAGGTCGAGGCCTCGATCGTGGAGGCGGGGGAGCAGGCGGTGTACGAGACCGGCATCAAGGGCATGCACCCGGAGCTGGTCAAGCTGGTGGGCCGGATGCGCTACCGCACGTCGTACGGCCAGAACATCCTCGAGCACTCGAAGGAAGTCGCCTGGCTCGCCGGGATCATCGCCACCGAGCTGAAGCTCGACGTGCAGCTCGCCAAACGGGGCGCGCTGCTGCACGACGTCGGCAAAGTGCTCACGCACGAGCACGACGGCACCCACGTGCAGCTGGGCGTGGAGGTGGCGACCAAGCACGGGGAGCATCCCATCGTGATCAACTGTATCGCGGCCCACCACGACGACGTGGCGCACGAGTCGCCCATCAGCGTGATCGTGCAGGCGGCGGACGCCGTCTCGGGGTCGCGCCCGGGAGCCCGGCGCGAGGCGTTCGAGACCTACGTTAAGCGCCTCACGCAGCTCGAGCAGCTCGCCGGCGACTTCCCGGGCGTGGAGAAAGTGTTCGCGATTCAGGCGGGCCGGGAAGTGCGTGTGGTGGTGACGCCGGGCACGATCGACGACGGCAAGGCCGGCGAGCTCTCCGATCAGATCGCGCGCAAGATCGAGCGCGAGCTGCAGTACCCGGGACAGATCAAGGTGGTCGTCATCCGCGAGACCCGCGCGGTGGACTTTGCCCGCTAGGCTGATCGACGGCAGCGCCGTCGGTCAGGCGATGCGCGCGGAGCTCGAGGGAGAGATCCGCCGGCTCCGCTCGCGCGGGATCACGCCCGGGCTCGCGGCGGTCCTGGTGGGAGACAACGCCGCGTCGGCTACCTACGTGCGCATGAAGGGAAAGGCGTGTGACCAGGCGGGCCTGTACCACGAGACGATCCGGCTCAAGCACGAGACCACCGAGGCCGAGCTGCTCGAGCTGATCGAGCGGCTGAACGCGGACCACAAGATTCACGGTATCCTCGTGCAATTGCCGTTGCCGAAGCACATCGACGAGGCACGTGTACTGCACCGCGTGTCACCGGGGAAGGATGTAGACGGCTTTCACCCGGAGAACGTGGGAAAGGTCTCGATCGGCGACCCGAGCGGCTTTCGTCCTGCAACGCCCTACGGCGTCCAGCAGTTGCTCGTCAAGAGCGAGATCGAGACCAAGGGCCATCACGCTGTGATCGTCGGTCGTTCCAACATCGTCGGCCGGCCCATGGCGGCGCTCCTGCTCCAGGACGGCCCGGGCGGCAACGCGACGGTCACCGTGTGCCACTCTCGCACCCGGGACATCAAGTCGGTGACGCGGCTCGCCGACATCCTGATCGTGGCGATCGGGAAACCCGAGTTCGTGACCGGCGACATGATCAAGCCCGGAGCCGTGGTGATCGACGTGGGCGTGAACCGCATTGAGGATCCCTCCGCGAAGCAGGGCTATCGCCTGGTGGGGGACGTGCAGTTCGCGGACGCCAAACAGGTCGCGGGGGCCATCACCCCCGTGCCGGGAGGAGTCGGGCCGATGACCATCACGATGTTGCTGTACAACACCGTCCAGGCGGCGCGCCAGTGGGCCAAACCCTAGATCTGTTTGCGGCCGTCTCGCCCGAGGGTGCCTGGACGGTGACGCAGCTGACGCGGCGCGCGCGGGCTGCCATCGAGGCGGGCCTGGCCCCGCTGTGGGTGCGGGGCGAGGTGAGTGGATTCAAGGCGTGGCAGAGCGGGCATTGGTACTTCGGGCTGCGCGACCGCGCCGCCCAGGTGCGCTGCGTCATGTTCCAGAAGGACAATCACCGGCTCCCCGCGCCCCCCACCGACGGCATGCAGGTGTTCGTGTTCGCCCGGCCGACGATGTGGGAGGAGAAGGGGGAGTTCCGGCTCACCGTGCTCGACCTGCTGTCGACCGAAGCCGGCGGGCTGTGGCAGGTGGCGTTCGAGAAGGCCAAGGCGGCGCTCACGAAGGACGGGTTGCTCGACCCGGCGCGCAAGCGGCGTCTGCCTCCCTATCCGCGGCGCATCGCGGTCGTCACGAGCCCCGACGGCGCCGCGTTGCGCGATATCATCGCCGTGGCCACGCGCCGCTGGCCCGTCGCCGAGCTGCTCGTGGTTCCCACGCGCGTGCAGGGCGACGGCGCGGAGGGCGAGATCCGCGCGGCGCTCGCTCTGGTGACGCGGCTCGCGGGGCTCGACCTCGTCATCATCGGGCGGGGCGGCGGCTCGCGCGAGGACCTCTGGACCTTCAATCACGAGCGCGTCGCCCGCGCCGTGGCGGCGCTTCCCGTACCGGTGATCTCCGCCGTCGGTCACGAGACCGACGTCACGCTGTGCGATCTGGTGGCCGATCTGCGGGCGCCCACCCCCTCCGCGGCCGCCGAGGCCGCCACCCCGGACGCGGTCGATGTGCTGGTCGAGCTGGACCACCTGGGCGCGCGGCTGGTGCGCGGTCTCACCGCGCGGTCGGGACGCGCGGCCGTGCGGCTCGACCGCGGCTGGGAGCGCCTCATGGCCGTGCTGGAACGGCGGCTCGAGCGTGACCGGCAGACGCTCGCCGGTCTCGCCGGCCGTCTCGACGCGCTGTCGCCGCTGCGCATTCTCGAGCGCGGCTATGCCTTGGCGCGTGACGAGCAGGGCCGCGTGTTGAAGCGGGTGGCGCAGTTCACCCCCGCGTTGCCGTTCCGCCTGCGGGTCACGGACGGCACCGTAGGCGCCCGGGTGACGGAGGCCTGATGGCGCGCGCCCGCGACCCCCTCAACTTCGCGGAGCAGCTCGAGCGGCTCGAGGAGATCGTGCGCCGGCTCGAGGGCGAGGACCTCGATCTCGACGCCGCACTCAAGCTGTTCGAGGAAGGGGTGGAGCGGCTGCGCCAGGCGCGCGAGCGCCTCACCGCCGCCGAGGCGCAGGTCAAGCAGGTCCTCGCCGATCAGGCGGGCAATGTCCGGGTCGAAGACCTCGACGCCTGACGGCGCAGTGGTGGCGTACCTCGCGGACGCCCGGGCCCGGGTGGACGCCGTGCTCGAGTCCTGGGGCGTGCGGGCGGGGGAGTGGTGGCAGGCCCCGGTGCCCGCGGCCATGCGTTACAGTCTGCTCTCCACCGGCAAGCGGCTGCGGCCCACGCTCGTCTTCGCCGCGGCCGAGGCGGTGGGCGGCGTGGCGGCGGAGCGCGTGGCCGACCTTGCGGCCGCGGTCGAGGTGGTACATGCCTACTCGCTCGTGCACGACGATCTTCCCTGCATGGACAACGACGATCTGCGCCGTGGCCGGGCCACCACGCACCGCGCCTTCGACGTGGCGACGGCGGTCGTGGCCGGCTATCACATGGTCGCCCTGGGCGCGCGCGTGCTCGACGCCGGGCTGGCGGCGCTGGCGCTCGCGCCCGAGGCGCGCCGGAGCATCGCGCTCGAGCTGTTTCGCGCGGCCGGGGCCGGCGGCATGATCGGCGGGCAGGCGCTGGACCTCGCAGCCGAGGGCCGGCGGCTGCCCGCGACGGAGCTCGAAGACGTCCATCGGCGCAAGACGGGCGCGCTCATCTCCGCCGCCTGCGTCATCGGCGCCATGGCCGCGGGGGCGCCGCAGGCCACGTGCGAGGCGCTGCGGGGCTACGGCGCGGACGTGGGGCTCGCCTTCCAGATCTACGACGACGTGCTCGACGCGACTGCGACCTCGGACCAGCTGGGCAAGACGGCGGGCAAGGACGCGGCCGACGGCAAGTCGACGTTCGTGACCCTGTTGGGCGCAAGCGCCGCGCGGGCCGAGGCGGAGCGCCTGGCGACGCGGGCGGTGGACCGGCTGCGGCAGGCGGGGTTAGTTTCTGCTACGCTCGAGGGGCTGGCGCACTACATTGTTACCAGGCCGAACTGAAGTGCGCGAGCGAACGCGGAACGCGGAACTCGGAACGCGGAACATGCGAGCCGGACTCCGCTAGGGCTGTTCCGCGTTCCGACTTCCGACTTCCGCGTTACACGAGGTTTGATGGCGCTACTTCAGTCCATTCGTGGTCCCGAGGATGTCAGGCGCCTGTCACGCGACCAGCTCCAACCCCTCGCCGACGAGGTGCGCCACCGGCTGATCGAGGTCGTGTCCCAGACCGGCGGCCATATCGGCGCGGGGCTGGGCGTGGTCGAGCTGACGGTGGCGCTGTGCTACTGCTTCGACTCCCCCCGCGACCGGATCGTGTGGGACGTCGGCCACCAGGGGTACCCGTGGAAGATCCTCACCGGCCGCAACGACCGTCTGCCCACTCTGCGGCAGCCGGGCGGCCTGTCGGGCTTCCTGCGCCGCGACGAAAGTCCCCACGACCAGTTCGGCGCGGGTCACGCCGGCACGGGGCTCTCGGCGGCGTTCGGGATCGCCACGGCGCGGGACTTGAAGGGCGAGCAGTTCAAGGTCGTCGCGGTGGTAGGCGACGGCGCGCTCACCTGCGGCCTGCCGTACGAGGCGATGAACAACGCGGGTCACTCGGGTCGCGACATCATCATGATCTTGAACGACAACGGCATGTCGATCGCGCCCAACGTCGGTGCCATCAACAAGTACTTGGGCTCCATCATCGCCAGTCCGATCACGGTGCGCATCCGCGAGCGCATGAAGGGGCTGATCTCGTCCGTGTCCCACGTCGTGGGCGGTCAGAAGCTCGTCGATTTCGCGAAAACGATGGAGGAGAGCATCAAGAACTTCTGGTCCCCCGGGATGCTGTTCGAAGAGCTCGGATTCCGCTACTTCGGGCCGATCGACGGTCACAACATCGCGCAGATAGTCCAGACCCTGGAGATCGTGAAAACGCTCAAGGGCCCGCGCGTGGTGCACGTCATTACCGAAAAAGGCAAAGGTTTTCCCCTGCCGCAGCCCGACACGGAGAAGTACCACGCCCGCGCGCCCTACGACCCCGTCACGGGCGAGCTCCGGCCTGTCAAGGCGGGGCCGCCGCAGTGGACCGCGGTGTTCGGCGAAGCGCTGGCCCAGCTCGCCGGCGAATACCCCAAGCTCGTGGCGATCACCGCCGCCATGCCATCGGGCACGGGGACTGGCGTCTTCCAGAAAAAGTGGCCCGATCGCTTCTTCGACGTCGGCATCGCGGAGGCGCACGCCGTCACCTTCGCCGCAGGGCTCGCCACGCAGGGCATCCGCCCGGTCGTCGCGATTTATTCGACGTTCCTGCAGCGCGCGTACGACAGCATCATCCACGACGTGGCGATCCAGCGGCTCCCCGTGATCTTCTGCCTCGACCGCGCCGGTATGGTCGGCGAAGACGGGCAGACGCATATGGGCCTGTACGACATCGCGTACCTGCTCGCCGTCCCGAACATGACGGTAACGGCGCCCAAGGACAGCGCCGAACTGATCGGGCTGCTGCGCTGCGCCCTGCAGCATGCCGACGGGCCCTTCTCGATCCGCTACCCGCGCGACCGGGCGCCGGGAGAGGCGCCCCCAGCCGCCGAAGTGGCGCCCATCCCCTACGGCACCTGGGAGCTGTTGCGCAAGGGGCGCGAGTGCGCGCTGCTCGCGGTCGGCGCGATGTGCCAGCCGGCGCTGGCCGCCGCGGAGCTGCTCGCCGCCGACGGTCTCGACGTGAGCGTGGTGAATTGCCGGTTCGTGAAGCCGGTGGACCGCGAGCTGCTCGACGGCCTGCTGCGCGACCATCGCCTCCTTGTCACGCTGGAGGACGGTACCGTGACCAACGGCTTCGGCGCCCAGCTTGCGGGACTGGTCGCGACGCTGACCCCGGACGTGCGCGTCGGGCTGCTCGGTGTCCCCGACCGCACCTACGAGCACGCGCCGCGCGCCCAGCAGCTCGCGGAGGTCGGCATGACGGGCAGCGCCATCGCCGCCCGGGTGCGCGCGCTCGCGGCGGAGGAATCGCCCGCGCGCTCATGAACGTCGGGGTCGTCGGCAACCCGAGCTACCGCGATCTCAATAGCATCCTCGCGCATCTCGCGCAGGTCGCGCCTCGGCTCGGTCTCACGTTGTTTACCGAGGAGCACATCGCGGGGCTGTGGCCCGAGCCCGCGCCCGCCCCGCTGCACAGCGCGCCCCAGCTCGAGTGCCTCGTTACCTTGGGCGGCGACGGCACGTTGTTGCGCGGCGCGCGCAGCCTCAACGGCGCGCGCACCCCGATTCTCGGCGTCAACCTCGGGCGCGTCGGCTTTCTCACCACGGCCAACGCCCAGACGCTCGACTGGGCGCTCGACGTGCTGGTGCGACGGGCGTACGCCACCGAGTCGCGCCTTGCCCTCGCGCCGTTCATCCTGGACAAGCAGGGCAAGAGCCGCCCCGAGCCCGTGGTGCTGAACGACGCCGTCGTCCACAAGGGCGGCGTGGCGCGGGTCATCCGGCTGCGCGTCTCGGTCGACGGCGACGAGGTGGGACAGTACTCGGCGGACGGCATCGTGGTCGCGACGCCCACTGGCTCGACGGCGTACGCCCTCTCGGCCGGAGGCCCGATTGTCGTCCCCGGGGTCGATGCCATCGTCGTCGCGGCCATCTGCCCCCACACGCTCGCCGTGCGCCCGCTGGTCGTGCCGTCCCAGGCCAGCGTGACCGTGGAGCCGATGCCCCCGTGGACGGAGGACGTGCTCGTGTCCTTCGACGGCCAGGTCGGCACCACCATGCAGGCCGGTGAGCGGCTGGTGGTCAAGCGCGCCGAGCAGCCGGTGCTGCTCGTGCGGCTCGGGCCCGAGGGCTTCTTCGCGCGTATGCGCAAGAAGCTGCAGTGGGGCGACCTCTCCGACCGCGAGCGCAAGTAGTGCTCACGGAGCTGCGGGTCCGCGACCTCGCTATCATCGCCGACGTCACCCTCTCTCTCACTCCTGGCTTGAACGTCCTCACCGGCGAAACCGGGGCGGGGAAGTCGATGCTGGTGGACGCGCTCGCCCTCCTGCTCGGCGAGCGCGCCTCGAGCGATGTGGTTCGGCCCGGCGCCTCGAAGACCGTGATCGAGGGCGCGTTTGAGTTCAGCTCCACCGCCCTCCACCGCCTTTCACCGCCCTTCACCGCCCTGGGGCTGGAAGTGGACGACGGACGCCTCGTGCTCAAACGGGAGATCAGCGGGGAAGGGAGATCCCGCGCCTGGGTCAATGGCAGCCCCACCACGGTGGGTATCCTGACACAGCTCGGCGCGTTGCTGGTCGACCTGCACGGGCAGCACGAGACGCAGTCGTTGCTCAAGTCGGACGCACAGCGCGACATTCTCGACCTGTACGCCGCGGCCGCCGTCGAGCGGGCCGCGGTGCGCGACGCGCACGCGCGCCTGCGGGAGCTCGAGCAGCGGGAAGCGGCCTTGCTCGCGCAGCGCGACGACGTGCAGCGCAAGGCCGACTACCTCCGCCACGTGGTGGAGGAGATCTCCCGCGCCGCCCCTCGGGTGGGGGAGACGGAAGCGCTCGAAACGGAGGCGAAGCGTCTCGCGCACGCCGACGAGCTGGGCAGGCTGTCGCGTGAGCTGGAGCAGGCGCTCGAGACGGTCAACACGGCGGGCCTGTCGCGCGCGGCGAAGCTGTTCGCGAGCCTCGTGAAGCTCGACCCTTCGGTCGAGCGGTGGCGCGCCATGGTGGACGGGGCCTTCGCCAACGTCGAGGAGCTGTCGCAGGCGGCGCGCGACTACGGCGCCGGTATCGAGGGCGACCCCGGCCGGCTCGCCGCGGTGGAGCAGCGCCGCGATGCCCTGTTCCGCCTGACGCAGAAGTACGGTCCGGCGCTGCCCGACGTGCTGGCCACGCGGGACCGGGCCGCCCGCGAGCTCGAGCTGCTCGACACGGCGGACCTGGATCTGCGCGAGATCGCTGGAGAGCGCGAGAGCGCGGCGGCCGACTTCGCCCGCGCCTGCGCCGCGCTCAGCGCCAAGCGAACGGCGGGCGCCGACCGGCTGGCACAGGCCGTCAACCAGCTGCTGCCGGCGCTCGGGATGCGGGACGGACGGTTCGTGGCCGGGTTGGTACCGCTCCCCACTCCCCGCTCTCAGGGCGCCGAGGATGTCGTGTTTGAGGTGCAGCTGAACGTCGGTCTCGAGTCCCGTCCCCTCGCCAAGGTCGCCTCGGGTGGCGAGCTGTCGCGGCTCATGCTGGCGCTCAAGGTCGTGCTGGCGGAGCACGACGCCGTGCCGACGCTCGTGTTCGACGAAGTGGACCAGGGCATCGGTGGCGAGGTGGGCGGGCGAGTGGGCGAGGCGCTGGCCGCGGTCACGCGAGACGAGCGGCGCCAGGCGCTCGTCATCACGCACCTTCCCCAGATCGCGGCCTATGCCCGCCACCAGCTGGTCGTGGCCAAGGGGGCGCGCGGCGGCGTGGCGACGAGCGACGTACGCACGGTCACCGGGGAGGCGCGGACGCGGGAGCTGGCGCGCATGCTGGGCGATCCCGACATGGAGAGCGCGCTCGGCCATGCGGCCGAGCTGCTTAGAAAAGCTTCCGCGACGTCCGCAGCACCAGCCGATACACCGTCGCGGCCGGGACGAAGCCGCCCACGCCGCTGACGGTCTGCTCGATCGAAAAGCCGCCTTCCACCGTGGCGCCGTGGTAGGTCATGGCAAAGCCAAGCCGCAGCCGGCGCTGCGACGTGCCCTCGTCGAGCACGCTCGCCGCGATGGGTGCGCCCAGGCGAGTCGCGAGCGCGACCGAATCCTGGGGTGACTGAAACGCGTAGCGGTCCCGCTGCTTGGTCCAATAACCCGCCGTGAATCCGACCGCGAACTCGGGCGCAAGCCGGACCAGCGGCGCCACGTCCACCGCCACGTAGTCTCCCGGATCCCACCGCAGGCTCGCCGTCGCGGCCGCCGGTACGAGGAACGCGTCGGGGGGCGCCACCCGGCGCACCCGTGTCCCGGGGCGCTGCACGGCGGCGCGGACGGCGAGGTTGAGCCACAGCGGCCCCGCCATCAGCTCCTGCGTCAGCTGTCCTTCCAGGTCGATCTGATGATCCCCGATCGACTGGGCGAGCAGCTCGTCGGCCGAGTCGCGGGCGCCGGTGGGGAGGCGCACCAGTGCCTTCAGCGCCGCCGCGTAATGAGCGCCGCCGAGCAGCCGGTACTTCGCGCCGAGCTCGACGTCGCCGAACCCGTAACGAAAGCCGCTGCGGAAGGGAATCCGGTTGTATCCGAACCCGATGGCGCTGTCCACGATGGCCGCCTGCACCAGAACGCTGCTCAGGGTGTCGCTCGGCAGCAGAAACGTGGTATCGAAGCCGGCGACGCCGAACGTGGCCATGTCCCGCCGGATGCGGGCGACGGCGCTGTCGATCCCCCGACCCGCGGCCGAGGAGTCGAGCGGCATGAAGGGCGAACCGGGCGAGCCGGGCTGTCCCACGCCGTACGTGATGTGGTGCAGCGCGTCGTAGATGCCATGCCAGTAGGCCGAGCTGTCGCGGGCCGGGCACGAGGGCGTGCAGGAGCCGTACAAGCCGGCGGCGATGTTCTGATCGAGGCGCGCCAGCGTCGTGTCGAATTGCGTGAAGAACGCCAGGTACGCTGCTTCGGCGCCGGTGACGGTCAGCCGGGGGTTGAGGCCGAGATTGGCGCCCGAGGTCGAGAGCTGCAGGCCGCTGCGCGTCGCGACCCGCACGATCGGCACCGTGAGGCTCACCGAGAGCCGGCTCGTGACCCCGAGCTCGGCGGTGATGGGGTAGGTGCGGCGCTCCTGGCGCACGCTCAACAGGCCCGCGCCGAGGCTCGCCACGAAGCGGGGCAGCAACGCCACTCGATCGCCGTGGCCGAGGAGCTGCGGCTGGATGGCGGGGACCAGGTCCCCGGTCACGGCCCGCACGTTCTGCTCGAGCTGCGCCAACGCGGGGATGTAGCGGCTGCCCACCGTATCTCCCGTGAGGCCGAAGCCGAGCCGGCGGCGTCCCGCATCGGTGAACTCGTCGTTCCACGTCATGATGCGGGGATCGAACGTCACCCGCAGGATGCCGCGGGCCGGTACGTCGGTGCGCTCGACGGACTGGGCGGCGGCGAGGCTAGCCCCGCCCGTGAGGGCGGGGCTGACGACGAGGAGGACGATTCGCAGGGTTCGCATTGAGAAAACGGCATCCACCAGGAGGCGGATGCCGTGTTCGCTACCCCCCCACGCGGGCCGGGTTCGTGGTCAGGGCACGGGAATGGCGGAGCCGTACTTGGCGTTGATCGCCCGGATGAGCTTTCGGGCGATCAGGAGGTGGGTCCCCTGGTTGGGGTGAATGCCATCGCAGCTGAACGCGAGGCCGAACGGAGAGCCGCTGCAGGCGGCGGCCGTGTTCGGGAACGGGGCGAACTGGTTGGGGACGCCCGCCAGGGAGTCGAGGGTCGTATTCACGCTGTCGGTAAAGGCCCATCCGTGCGCCGCCGCCAACGCCTGAATGATTCCGTTGTACTCGAGCTGCAGCCGAGCGAAAAACGCGACCTCGGGCGGCTCGATCACTGGTGCAGCGGTGCAATCGAGCGTGGTGGGCGTGCCCGTCTGGGCCGTGGCCAGCAAGCCGAATCCGTAGGGGAAGCTCACGATCACGGTGTCGCCCCGGGGCGGAGCACAGTTCGCGGCCACGGTAAACGGGGCCGGCGCAAACGCGCCGCTCGCCCAGAGGCCGTACCAGGTCGTGCCACGAGAGAAGAACGGCAGCACGACGTTGTTGGCCAGATGCCCGAGCCCGACCGCGATGAGGACCGCACTCGCGCCCGTGGCGTCGATCGAATCGAGCACCTGGGCGTACTCGGTGCGAAACGCAGCGGTGTCCGTCGCGAGCGTCGTATCGCCTGCTTCCGCGGCACCCAGCAGGTCATTGTTGCCGAGCCAGACGCTGACGAATGTCGGCCGGGCGTCCATCATGGCCTGTGTCTGGGTTCGCGCGCCGAGCATCAGCAGGGTCAGAAGATTCGAGTTGGTGCCCGGAGCCGGAAAGTTCTCCAAGCCATCGATCACTTCGGCGCC
>DATNOR010000116.1:0-5530 GCA_035601235.1 Gemmatimonadales bacterium | reverse complement strand
GCCGGCTACTGGGGTACGCGCGACGTCGACCAGGCGATGGACGCCTGCCTCGCGATCATCTGCGAGCACCGCGCCAAGATCGACGGCATCAAGATCTCGCTGCTCGACGCGGAGCGCGAGGTCGCGCTGCGCCGCCGGCTGCCGGGCGGGGTGCGCATGTACACTGGGGACGACTTCAACTACGAGCGGTTGATTCTGGGCGACGCGCGGGGTTACAGCGATGCGCTGCTCGGTATCTTCGACGCGATCGCGCCCGCCGCATCCGCGGCCCTCCAGGCGCTCGATCGGGACGACGTGCCCGGCTATCGCGCCGCGCTCGAGCCCACAATGCCGCTGGCGCGTCACATCTTCGCGGCCCCGACCCACGCCTACAAGACGGGCATCGTGTTCCTCGCCTACTTGAACGGCCACCAGCCGCACTTCCGGATGATCGGCGGCGCGGAGAGCTGGCGCTCGATTCCGCACCTGGCCGAGGTGTTCCGGCTCGCGGACGCGGCGGGGCTGCTCGTGGACCAGGATCGTGCGGTGGAGCGGATGCGGCGGGTCCTGGCGCTCGCCGGCGTCGACTGACCCATGGACAGCCTGGGGCGGCTCAGCTTCAACCAGATCACCGCTGAGCGGGCGAGTCTCAAGGAGGTCGTGGAAGCCTGCGCCCGGCACGGCGTGCCGTACCTCGCCGTGTGGCGCCACAAGCTCGCCGAAGTGGGCGTGAAGACGGCGGCGTGTTTGCTGCGCGACGCCGGAGTCCGCGTGTCGAGCGTGTGTCGCGGCGGGATGTTTCCGGCGGGCACGGCCGACGAGCGGGCGGCGCGGATCGAGGAGAATCGGCGCGCGCTGGACGAGGCGGCGGCCCTCGGCGCGGAAGTGCTGGTGCTGGTGTGCGGGGCGGCGCCGGACAAAGACATCGCGGCCGCGCGGCGCATGGTGGCCAATGGCATCGCGGAGCTGGTCCCATACGCGCGGGAGCGCGGCGTGCGGCTCGGCATCGAGCCGATGCATCCGGGATTCGCGGCCGAGCGCTCCTGCATCACGACACTGCGCGAGGCGCGCGGTGTCGCCGAAGGGTACGAAGCGGCGACCGTCGGTGTGGTGGTCGATACGTATCACATCTGGTGGGACCCCGAGCTGTACCATGAGCTGTCGCGCGCGGCCGGCCGGCTGGTCGGGTTCCACGTCTCCGACTGGCTCGTCCCCGTGCACGACATCCTGATGAATCGCGGCATGATGGGGGACGGCGTGATCGAGCTGCGGCGGATTCGCGCAGCCGTCGAGGGCGCGGGCTACGCGGGCCCCATCGAGGTCGAGATCTTCAACCAGGGCGTGTGGGACATGCCGCTCGAGGCTCTTATGCCCATGGTAAAGGAGCGTTTTCTCTCATGCGTGTAATCACGGTAGTCGCTCTAGTGATGTTGTTGAAAGCCCCGGCGTTCTTCGCCCAGGACATCGCCGGCGTGGTCACGGGTCCGAACGGGCCGGAGGCCGGGGTGTGGGTCATCGCCGAGACCCACGATCTGCCGACCAAGTTCGTCCGCATCGTCGTCACCGACGATCAGGGACGCTACCTGATCCCCGCCCTTCCCAAGGCGACCTACGCAGTCTGGGTGCGCGGCTATGGGCTCGTCGATTCGCCGCACGTGCCGGCCTCTCCCGGCAAGACGCTGAACCTCACGGCGGTGATCGCGCCCAACCCGCGCGCGGCGGCGCAGTACTACCCGGCGGGGTATTGGTTCTCCCTGATCCACGTGCCCGAGCCGCGTGAGTTCGCGGCGACCGACCCGAATGGGATGTCGCCTAACGTGAAGAGCCAGGCCGAGTGGCTCAGGATCATGAAGTCGGGCGGGTGCTGGGCCTGTCATCAACTGGGCAGCAAGGGAACCCGCGAGATCCCAGCGGCCTCGGGATCGTTTCCGTCCTCGGTGGCGGCGTGGCAGCGACGGCTGCAGTCGGGGCAGGCAGGCGCCCAGATGATGGGCACGGTGAGCCAGCTGGGTGCGCAACGCGCCTTCGCGATGTTCGCGGACTGGACCGACCGGATCGCGGCGGGCGAAGTGCCTCCCACGCCGCCCCGGCCCCAGGGCGTGGAGCGCGACGTGGTCATCACCGAGTGGGACTGGGCGGACCCCAAGGCGTATCTGCACGACGAGGTCTCGACCGATCGCCGCAACCCGGCGATCAACCCCAACGGCTCGATCTACGGATCGCTCGAGCTGAGCGCCGACTATCTGCCCGCGCTCGACCCGCTGCGCAACGCCACCAGCCGCGTCCCGCTCACCGTGCGCGATCCCACCACCCTGCCGGCCACGGGCTCACAGCCGTTTCAGCCGTCGGCCTACTGGGGCAGCGAAGCGATCTGGACCAGCAAGGCCAACGTGCACAACCCGATGTTCGACGAGCGCGGCCGGGTGTGGCTCACCGCCACCGTGCGCCCGCCCGACAACCCGGCCTTCTGCAAGGCGGGGTCGAGCCACCCGTCGGCGCAGCTGTTTCCGCTGAACCGCGCCGGACGTCACCTCGCCATGTACGATCCGAAGACGGGGAAGCTCACGCACATCAGCACCTGCTTCTCGACCCACCACCTGATGTTCGCGGAAGATGCGAACCGCACGCTCTGGACTTCGGGAGGTGGCCCGGTCGTGGGCTGGCTGAACACAAAGCTGTTCGACGAGACGGGCGATGAGGAGAAATCGCAGGGCTGGACGGCCCTGATCCTCGACACCAACGGCAACGGCAAGCGCGATCCGTACGTGGAGCCCGACCAGCCGGTCGATCCCGCTAAAGACAAACGCATCACGGCCGGCTTCTACGCCGTGGCCCCGGCACCCGACGGCTCGATCTGGGCCACGTCGCTGTACTTCCCGGGTGCGGTCGTGCGTCTCAATCCGGGATCGCATCCCCCCGAGACGGCGCTGGCGGAATTGTACGAGTTGCCGCTCACGCCGTCGGGCGAGCCGGTCGAGGGCTTCTCACCGCGCGGCGGCGATGTGGATCGAAACGGCGTCTACTGGACGGCCCTCGCGAGCGGGCATCTCGCGAGCTTCGACCGCAGGAAGTGTAAAGGGCCCCTCAACGGACCGACGGCGACGGGTCAGCATTGTCCCGAAGGTTGGACGTTCTATCCCGAGCCGCTGCCGCAGCTGCAGGGCGTGAGCACGCCGGGGAGCGCCGAGGCGAGCTACTACACCTGGGTCGATCAGTTCGGAGCGCTCGGTTTGGGCGCGAACCTGCCGATCGACACCGGCAACGGGTCGGAAGGGTTGCTCGTGCTGAAGGACGGGAAATGGATCGTGCTGCGGGTTCCCTATCCCATGGGGTTCTACACGAAGTGGATGGACGGCCGCATCGACGATCCCAACGGCGGCTGGAAGGGACGGGGGCTGTGGGCGACGGTGAGCACCCGAGCCCCGTTCCACATGGAGGGCGGCAAGGGCACCACGAGCAAGGTGCTGCACTTCCAGCTGCGGCCCGACCCACTCGCGCGATAGCCCGAGTCCTCTGGAGGCTCTATGCATGCGTCACCGCGTCGCGATTTCCTGGGACGGCTCGGCGCAGCCGTCACCGGGTTCGCCGGCAGTAGCGCGTTCGCGCCGGTCTGGGGCGAGTCGCCGCGCCTGGACCCGCGCCGACAGCCACTGCCCACGTCGTCGTGGGACATGTCGTGGGTCGACCGCCTGAAGAACGCGTCGTATCGCGCGGTCTTCGATGCCAATGAGGTCGCGGACGGATTCGCGCTGGACCTCGCCGGGATGTTCATGGACCAGTTCCGCGGCGTCTATGGGACCCGCGACGAGGAAACCCGCGCCGTTGTCGTGGCCCGCCAGCTCGGCGCGCCGCTCGCGTTCGGGGACAGCCTATGGGCCCGCTACGAGATCGGCGTGGAAGCACACGTGAACGACCCCGCGACGCACGCGCCCGCCCGCCGCAATCCGTTCTGGTCGGCGCCGGCGGACTCCCCCCGCGCCCACGACCGGTCCACACTCGAAGCGCTCCTCGGCCGGGGCGTGACCCTGCTCGTCTGCAACATCGCCGCGATGAACTGGGCTGCCCGACTCGCGCAGAAACTCGAGCGTGACGTCGAAGAAACGCGAAACCAAGTGCGCAACGGACTGGTCCCGGGGGCGATCCTCGTCCCTTCAGGAATCTTCGCTCTCATTCGAGCTCAGAACGCGGGTTGCGCGTTCATGCGTGGCGCGTGAGCGGCATGCGCAAGCTCTGGCTGGTGGGGCTTGCCGGTCCTGCACTTTCAGCTGCGGCCCGATCCCCTCGCGCGATGAGGACATGACCAGGCGGCGGGAATTTCTGGCGAGCCTGGGTGCGTTCGCGGCGGTGGGATCCCGGGGCTGGACTCCGGGCTTGCGCCCGGGGTTAGCGAGCTCTCTGACACTGGACTCCGCCGATCGCGAGTACTGGATCGACGTGCTGGCGCGGCTCACCGAGCCCGTGCTGACGAACCTGGCGGAGGGGCGCTTACGTCAGCGGATGCCGGTGGAGATCGCGCCCGCGGGTCAGCCGGAGCGGCGCGACTACACGCACCTCGAGGCCGTGGGCCGGTTGCTCACCGGGATCGCCCCGTGGCTCGAGCTCGCGGACGACGGGTCGCCCGAAGCCGAGCGACGGCGGCGCTACGCCGGGCTGGCGCGGCGCGGCCTCGGCGCCGCGACCGACCCTGCGTCGCCTGACTTCCTCAACTTCGTGCGCGGCCGGCAGCCGCTGGTCGACGCGGCGTTCCTGGCGCACGCGATCGTGCGCGCGCCTGGGACGCTGTGGGAGCGGCTCGACGCCGGCACCAGACGAAACCTGGTCGCCGCTCTCAAGGCGACGCGCGCCATCGAGCCGCCGCTCAGCAACTGGTTGATGTTCAGCGCGATGATCGAGGCCGCACTGAGCATGATGGGTGAGGACTGGAACCGCACCCGCGTGGATTTCGCCCTGCGCCAGCACGAGCTGTGGTACAAGGGGGACGGGATGTACGGGGACGGGCCGCCATTTCACTGGGATTACTACAACAGCTTCGTCATCCAACCGATGCTGCTGGACGTGATGCGTCTGGTGGGGTCTACAACGCCCGAGTGGCAGGCGCAGCGTGCGCCGATCCTGGTGCGGGCGCGCCGCTACGCCGCCATTCAGGAGCGCTTGATCTCGCCCGAGGGCACCTTCCCGCCCATCGGCCGCTCCCTCGCCTATCGGTTCGGCGCGTTCCAGCTCCTTGCCCAGATGGCGCTCAGGCACGAGCTGCCTGACGGTGTGAGTCCGGCGCAGGTCCGCAGCGCGCTGACGGCTGTGATGCGCCGCATGATCGAGGCGCCGGGAACGTTCGACGCCGGCGGTTGGCTCACGATCGGATTGTGCGGGCACCAACCGCATGTCGGCGAGGGTTACATCTCGACGGGCAGTCTCTACCTCTGTTCCGCCGCTCTACTCCCGCTGGGGTTGCCCCCGACGGACGAGTTCTGGTCCGCCCCGCCCGCAGACTGGACGGCCCGCAAAGCATGGAGCGGGCAGGATCTGCCCGCGGACCACGCGATCTGAAGCC
>DATNOR010000115.1:0-8794 GCA_035601235.1 Gemmatimonadales bacterium | reverse complement strand
CCGTGATCGAGGGGGTGAAGATCCAGGAGCTCGACCCGAACGACGATTCGGTGGGCTACGGCGGCTTGCCGAACGCCGCCGGCGTGGTGCAGCTCGACGCGTCGTGCATGCACGGGCCTACGAAGCGCGCCGGCGCCGTGGCGCCCTGGAAGGGATCAAGACGCCGTCCGAGGTCGCGAAGCTCGTGCTCAAGTACACGAACCATATCTTCCTGGTGGGCGAAGGCGCCAAGCGCTTCGCGCTGGAGTACGGCTTCAAGGAGGAGGACCTCTTGACCCCGCACGCGCGCGAAGCCTGGCTGCACTGGCGCGCCAACCTGAACGCGACCGATGACTACCTCGACGTCCCCGAGGCCCAGGACATGTCGGTCCGGCCCACCGGCACCATCAACTGCGACGCCGTCACCCCGCAGGGCGACATCTCCTCCGTGACGACGACCAGCGGGCTCGCCTTCAAGATCCCGGGCCGCGTGGGTGACAGCCCGATCATCGGCGCTGGCCAGTACACCGACAACGACGTGGGCGCGGCCGGCTCGACCGGGCGGGGCGAATCGAACATCAAGGTGTGCGGCGGCTTCCTGACGGTCGAGTTCATGCGCCGCGGCATGAAGCCGACGGACGCGTGCCTCGAGACGCTCAAGCGCGTGACACAAGCGACCGAGCCCCGCCTGCTGGACGAGCGAGGGCGTCCCACGTTCGACCTGACCTTCTACGCCGTGAACAAGCGCGGCGAGTTCGGTGCGGCCTCGTTCTATCCCCACCGCTTCGCCGCGCACGACGGCACCGAGGCGAAGCTGCGCGACACGGCGCACGTCTACGAGCGGGCCGCTGCGAGCCGTTAGCGCAGCGCTCGCGCTGCTCGCGGCCGTGGCGCCGGCCGTCGCGGCGCAGCGCTACTGGCGCGACAATTTCTATCCATACCTCTACTACACGACGACCGGTGGCCTGTGGGGGGCGCTCCATTACGGTCGCTACAGCCCGCTCGGCTTCATCGAGCGGCCAGAGGCGAGCCGCGCGTCGCTGAGCGTCGACGCGGGCGCGGGGACGAAGGGGAGCTGGGCGCTCGTGATGGATGCCCAGGCCCCGGCGTGGTGGCAGGGGTGGCGCGCGCGCGGCACGCTCGCCGCGGTGCGCGACAATCGTCTCGGCTACTACGGGCTCGGCAACGATACGCAGTATTCCCCGGACAGCGTCGCCACGATCGGTGCGTACCTCTACCGCTTGAGTCGCACGCGTCTGGTGGCGCGAGCCACCGTTCAGCATCGCCTGGTCGGCCCGGTGCGGCTGCTCGTGGGCGGGGGGCTGACCCGTACCGA
Organism: Gemmatimonadales bacterium; assembly: GCA_035601235.1. GTDB lineage: Bacteria > Gemmatimonadota > Gemmatimonadetes > Gemmatimonadales > GWC2-71-9 > AG41. The sequence continues at coordinate 7,479 of DATNOR010000115.1, read as the reverse complement.
CTTCCGGGCCCTTCCCGGGCCGAGCGTGTTCCGCGACGATCTGGCCGCGGGACGCGTGGACCCGAGCACCGTCCCGTTCAGCGACAAGGTCGTGCGCGCGGGGGTCGTGCTCGATACGCGCGAGAGCGAGGTGGACCCGCACACCGGCGTACTGGTCGAGCTGCTGTTCGCGAGCGGCACCGGCTACACGCGCACGACCGGCAACGCGCAGGTCCAGGTGCGCCCGCTGCACCGTCTCGTGCTGGCCGGCCGGCTCGCGGCCGAAGGGATGGGCGGGAATCCTCCGCTCGCGGCCCAGCAGGAGATGGAGTCGAGCGAGCTGCCGTTCGTCGCCGTGGGCGGGTACCGGTCGCTGCGCGGGTTCTACGACGGGCGCTTCACCGGGCCCGGCAAGCTGCTGGGCGGCCTGGAAGCGCGCTACGCCGTGATCGCGGTGGGAGACGCGGTCGAGCTCAAGGTCGTCGGCTTCTACGACGCCGGTCGGGTGTTCGGGCCGGGCGAGGCGGTGCGGCTCACCACGACCGACCTGCACCGGGGCGGCGGCGGCGAGGTCGCGTTACGCCTGTTGCGCAATTCGCTCGTTGTCATCGGCTACGGCCGGGGGAGCGAGGGCGGGCGGCTGCTGTTTGGCACGACGTGGAGCTACTGAATTGCGGATTGCTGATCGCGGATTGGACGGTGCCGACCTCTCGACGCTCGTCATGCCCATCCGCAATCCGAAATCCCAAAGCCGCAATTAGACGTCCCGTATCTCGACTCCTCGCCGCGCCAGCTCAGCGACGTACGCCGCAAACGGCACGGCTTCGTCGGGCGTGTGCACCCCCTGCGTGGCGATCCGGCCATCCACTTGCATGAGTCCGGTGATGGCCAGGGAATAGCCGGTGGTCCGCATCATGGCGCTGATGCCATGCGCCGCATCGTAGAAGTCGAGCAGCTGCCACGCGACTCGTCCGCCGGTCCTGCCACGCACCTCGACACGCAACGCGACCAGGTCGCGCCCGTCGGGCTTGGTCAGCTTGGGGGACACGGTCGCGATGAAGGCATCGCGCGGCACGATGCGCTTGCCGTCCACCGTGACGGGCGTGAGATCGAGGAGCCCGAGCTCGCGGATCGGCCGCATGATCGCGACGTGCCCGGGGTAGCGCAGCGTCTTGTACTCCATGGTGCGGACTCTGCCCTCGTACGCCCACGGCAGGGTAGAGATGCCCCCGCCGGTGTGGAACGCTTCGAGCTCTCCCACCGGCGGCGGAAAGACGACGTGCTCGAGCTCGGAGAGCGCCTCCACGCGCGCCGGCCTGCCGTCGCGCAGCACCCACGAGGGCGTCGTGTAGTAATCGAGCGCCCCGGCCAGCGAGTACACGATCTGATAATTGAGCGGTGGCTCGGGATGCTGCGGCAGGCCGCCGACGTAGATCTTCACGACCTCGGCGTCCCCCACCCGGCGGATTCCCTCCGCCGCGAGGATGTTCACCATGCCGGGCGCGAGGCCGCAGTCGGGAATGATCGAGACCCTGCGCGCCTGGGCTGCGGCGTCGAGTGCCTTCTGCTGGAACACGATCTCGGTGTTGCCGCCCAGGTCGGCACAGGGGACGCCGGCGTCCACCGCCGCGCGCGACACCGCGAGGTTGAAGTAGTACGGGGCCGCGTTCTGGACCGCGTCGTGCCCGCGCATCGCGTCGCGCAGCGCGGCCTCGTCCTGCACGTCGAGCCGCAGCAGCGCCAGCCGTGTACCGACATGCGGCTGGAGCACGCGGGGGATGCGGTCCGGCTCGAGGTCGGCGACCGTGACCCGCTCCACGACGGGTTGCTGCAACAGATCATAGGCGCAGGCGGACCCTTGCAGGCCCGCGCCCAAAACCAACATGCGCATGACGCGATTGCCTCCGGACGGCGTGAGGGAATGCGGCGGCGGAAAACTAGCGAGGCCCGGTCGACGCCGGAACCCCGGCGCGGGGTTAGATTCGCGCCGAGATGACCCAGGCCGACCTCACCCGTGAGCGTCTGGTCCGCGCGGCGCTCGAGCTGTTCACCGCGCAGGGCTATCACGACACCACCACGCCCGCCATCGCGAAGAAGGCCGGTGTGGCCGAGGGCACGATGTACCGCCACTTCGCCGGCAAGCAGCAGTTCTTCAATGAGCTGTACCGGGCTTCGGCCCGCTGGGCCGACAAGCTCGTCAAGGACGCCGACGCGTTGAAGGTGGGGCCACGCGAGAAGCTGGCCGAGCTCGCCCGCGGGCTCGTGGCCGGCGCGGCGCGCGAGCCGGCCGTGGCGCGGCTGTTTTTCGTCCAGCGCTCCGACGATCTGCTGGACGAGGAAAGCCGCAAGACGGCGCGTGAGTTCCGGATCGACCTCGAGGGCGTGATCGCCCAGGCCAAGGCCGACGGTTCCGTGAAGCCGGGGGCCGCGGAGATCTGGGCCGGGGTGTGGCTCGCCGTCGTCACGCTCGCGATCGAGCGCGTCTCGGCGCGCGACTGGGAGGAGACGCACGCGGGAGTGAAGCTGGCGCTGGACGGGGCTTGGGACGCCATCGCCGCCCGCGCCTGAGTCGGGCGGGGCCTCGCTTCGCGACAAGAATACGCAGTCGCTGCGCGAGACCCCGCCCACCTCACGCGTTTCCAGACCGCCCGACCGCCCGTCCGCCTGACCGCCGTAGTTCAAACAACTCGATCTCCGGCGGCGCGAACACGCGGATCGGCACGCCGACGACTCCGATCCCGCGGCTCACGTACAGCTGGCTCGCCCCGCGCTGAAAGTGGCCCATCACGTACTTCGTGATCAGGCGCCCGGGCGACCAGCCGATGAGCGGCAGGTACAGCTGACCGCCGTGGATGTGCCCGGCGAGGGTGAGCGGAATGCCGCGCGGCGCCGCCGAGTCCCACGCGCCCGGGCGGTGGGCCAGCAGCACGCGGAACGCACCCGGCGGGGCGGCGGCGAGCGCCGCGTCGACATCCCCCGTCTGCGGGTCGTCCACCGTCCAGTTGTGAGGGTCGTCGATGCCGAGCAGCGCGAGAGTGGCCCCGCCCCGCTCGATCACGTGGCAACCGTTTTGCACGAACACCTGCCCCGCGTCCCGGCACCCGCGAATCACCTCGCGCTCCCCCGTGTAGCGGTCGTGGTTGCCCAACACCGTCACCACGCCGAGCGGTGGCCGCAGCTCCCGAAACGCACGCACGTACGCCGGAATGTAGGACGGCGAGATGTCGATCATGTCCCCCGTCTGCACGATCAGGTCAGGGCGAAGCGCGTTCGCCTGCGCCACGATCTCCTGCATCTTGTCCTCCCCGAGGTGGACGCCGGCGTGCAGGTCGGAGACGTGCAACAGCGTGAGCCCTTCGAGTCCAGCCGGCAAATCGGGGAACCAGAGCGTGCGGCGTGTGAGCTGGGGAAGCCGATAGGCGCTCCAGATGCCGTAGGACGACAGCGCGGCGCCGGCGCCGGCGTACGCGTAGGTGGCGCGGGCGAGGAAGCGGCGGCGCGACAACTGTGCGCTGTGCGCGGTGCGCGGTTGTTCACGATTCGCGGCGGGATCGCGGTTCGCATCGGCGGCAACCGCGTACCGCGCACCGCGCACCCGGCCCGCCAACCACCACACCCCCTTGCCGAGCAGGTAGACCGTGACCAGCGCGCAGAAGATCCATCCCAACAGCTGCCATGCGATCCAGGGGCCGGTGAGCGGGAGCCGGCCGACGCTCCACATGGAGCCGAACAGCGCGCGTTGCGCGACGAACACCCACGGCAGGTTGAACGTCGCGAACACCAGCGCCAGCGCGACCCGGATCACACGCGCCCGATGCGGGCGGCTGGGGTCGGGCAGGCGCGCCCGCAGGTAGAGGTACAGCAGGACCTGCGGCGCGACAAAGAGAAGGAGATAAATTAGGCGCGTGCTCACTCGCTCCAAGCTCCTGACCTGTCTGGTCGCGGGGTCGGCCGCGCCGCTGCGCGGGGCAGCGGCGCAACTCACCGCCCCCGAACGCGCTCACGCCCTCGCCACGGTCTGGGCCGAGGCCCGTTACAACTTCGCCTACTGGGACCGCGTGCGCGTCGACTGGGACTCGGCGCTGCGGGTGAACCTGAAGCTCGCCGCGGAGCCGCAATCCGACCTGTTGTTCTACCGCCGCCTGCGGCGTTTCGTCGCCCTGCTGGGGGACGGGCAGGCCGCGGTGCTCGCGCCCCCGAATCTGCGGTCCCGGATCGCGCGCCCGCCGCTGCTGCTGACGAGCGCGGCGCGCAGACCGTTCATCATGGACTACGCCGAGAACGACGAGATGCGCGTCGCGCACCCCGACCGGCTGGCCGAGATCGTCGCCGTCCAGGGCGTCCCCGCGGAAGCATGGATCCGCGACTCGGTGCTCCCCGAAACCGCCGCGGCGACGCCCGCCGACCGCTGGCAGCGCGCCGTCGCCTGGATGCTCCAGGGCGAAAAGGGCACGAGCCTGCATCTGCTCGTCCGCGTGCCCGGGGGAGATCCCCGGGGGCTGAGCGTGACGCGGTCCCTGTCGCTCAACGACCGCTGGCCGCTCGACCCACCCGCCTTCGCGGTGGACTCGCTTCCCGGCGGCATCGCCGTCGTGCGGATCGGCTCGCTCGCCGACCAGGACGTCGTGCGCCAGTTCGACCGGACGTACCCGGACTTCGGCGCCGTGCAGGGGCTCGTCCTGGATCTCCGGGCGGCGAGCGGCGGTCAGACCGAATACGCCTATCAGCTGCTCGCCCGCCTCACAGACCAGCCGTTCTCGGCCGTGCGCTGGAAAACGCCGCAGTACCGCGCGGCGTTCCGCGCGTGGAACCTGCCGGACTCCGCCATGACCTGGTACGGGCCCGACGTCGGAAGCGTTGCGCCGCGACGCGACCACCCCCCCTACGGCGGTCCGATCGCGCTGCTCGCGTCGAGCGGGACCTCCGGAGCCGCGGAAGATCTCCTCGCCGCATTCCGCGCGACCGGCCGCGGGGTGATCATCGGCGAGCCATCCGCCGGGAGCGTGGGCGACATCGCCACCTTCGCGCTCCCCAAGAACTGGAGCGTCCAATTCCCGGTCACCCGCCACTCGTTCGCCGACGGGACGGAGTACGCGGGGCTGGGCGTGAAGCCCGACCTGCTCGTGGTCCCGACGGTGGACGACCTCCTGTCGGGCAACGATCCGCTGCTCGACCGGGCGCGGGAGTACCTGAAGGGCGGCAAGAGGCGGCAATAGGCGGCAACGGTTGCTGCCGCCTTATGCCGCCGTGTGCCGCCTTCTGCCGCCCTAGCGCTCGAGCGATTCCCGAAAGAACGACACTACCGCCCGCCACGCGCTGTCCGCGACCTCGGGCCGCTGGCGCGTGCGCAGGAACCCATGGCCGACGCCGGGATAGACCGTGTAGTGGTAGCTCTTGTGGTAGGTCCGGATCGCCGCGTCCACATCCGGCAGCCCGGCGTCGATGCGCGCGTCGTTCTCGGCGTACACGCCCAGGCCGCGGGCGCGGATGCGGGCCACGGCGAGCGCCTCGGGGCCGGGGCCGTAGCAGACGACGAAGCCCGAGAGCGAGGGGTTGTTCGTGGCGTAGCGGAAGCTCTGGCCGCCGCCCCAGCAGAACCCGATCACGCCGATGCGGTCGGCCCGCGCCGCCTTCAGGCGCCGTACGTACGCCACCGTGGCGTCGAGATCCTGAGTGACCGTGTCGGGGGCGAGCCCCGCGATGAGCTTGCGCGCCGAATCGGGGGACGGAGGCGTACCGCCCCGGCGTGACAGCAAGTCGGGCGCGATCGCGACGAAGCCATCCTTGGCGAGCTGCTCCGTGGTCTGGCGGATGAAATCCGCCATGCCGAAGATCTCGTGGATCACCACCACGGCCGCGGCCCGCTCGCCGCGCTCGGGATAGGCCAGATACGCGGTGAGGGTATCCCGGCCGCTCGCAAACTTCACATATTCGGCGTGGATGTCCGCGCGGTGGAGGGCGGTCGAGGGCGGTGGAAAGCGGTGAAGGTTGGGCAAAGCGAACAGCAGCCCCGCCAGTGCGACAGCCCCGCCGCCTACCTGCACCGCCCTCCACCGCCTTGCACCGCCCTTCACCGCATCAGTTTTCATCTCTCCCTCCCATTCGCGTACACGCCCACCAGCGCGGATTCGCTGGGCGGCATCTTGTCGCGGCTGCGCAGCGCTTCCTCGGCGGCCCGCTCCACCTCCGCCGTGACATCCGCCTCGATGTCCGCGAGTCGCGTCGGGGCGACGTCCCGCTGCTTCAGGTATTCCTCGTACAAGCCTATCGGATCGCGCTTCCCCCAGCTCTTGAAGAGCTCATCCGGCAGCGTGTCGCGCGCCTCGCGCTCGTCATGAGTGGCGTGCCCGCCCATCCGAAACGTGTCCGCGACCAGCAGCGCGGGCCCCTCACCCCGACGACAGCGCTCGGCCGCGAGTCGCGTCGCCGCGTAGGCATCGAGCACGTTGTTGCCGTCGAACGCGCCGCCCCGGATACCGTAGCTCGCGGCCCACTCGAGAAACTGGCCCGGGAGGTGATGGCGCTCGAGCGGGGTGCCCAGGGCCACCTGGTTGTTCTGGAGAATGAAGATTGCGGGCAACCGGCGGACGGCGGCGAAGTTGGTGCCTTCGTGCGCCGTCGCCGTGTTGGCGGCGCCGTCGCCCACCCAGGTGAGGGCGACGCGCGGCTCGCGCCGCAGATGAAACGTGAGCGCGATGCCGCTGATGACGGGCACCATGTCGCCCACGTGCGAGATGGGTTGCAGCACGCCGCGCTCCCAGGCGCCGACGTGCAGATCGCGGCCGCGGGAGGGCGAGTCGTCGCTGCCGAGATAGCCGCGCAGCATGTCGGCGACCGGCATCCCCAGCTCGCAGCACGCCGCGGCGTTGCGGATCATCGGCGCCACGACGTCGCCCCCCCGGCCGCGCTCCAGCGCGTGCACCGGCCCGACGGTGACGGCCTCCTCGCCCGTCCCGAGCCACGCCTTGGAGATCACTCCCGTGCGCACCCAGCGTTTCAGCTGGATGTCGTGCAGGCGGGCGCGCAGCAGCCCGGCGTACAGAGCGATCATGCCCTCGGGCGCGAGCCGCGCGACGATGGCGGCGCGCTCCGGGTCGCGCTCCAGCGTCTCGCGGAAGGCGCGCACCAGCCCGGGGTCCGGCTGCCATTCGACGTACTCGGGCGGATCGAAGGCCGGGAAGCGCCTTATTTCAGCCGCTCCTTGATCTTCGACAGCAAGCCGCCCTCGTGGAACGTCGACAGGGCGTCGGCGAACTCGAGCGCGGTGGTGTAGCGGGCCTCGGGGTTGGACTCGAGCGCGCGTCCCAGCGTCCTTTCCAGACCATCGGGGAGGTCGGGCCGCAGCTGGCGCAGCTTGAGCGGCCGGCCGCGCAACCGCGCGATCATCATCTCCTGCGCGTTGCGGCCGTGGAACGGGAGCTTTCCCGTGAACATCTCGAACGCGACGATCCCGAGCGCGTAGATGTCGGAGCGCGCGTCGAGCTGCTTGCCGCGGATCTG
>DATNOR010000114.1:0-3274 GCA_035601235.1 Gemmatimonadales bacterium | reverse complement strand
GCCGGAGACTACTGCCGCTCGAAGGCCGACCTGACCACCATGGAGAGCGCGATCGAATCCGCGCTCGTCACCGCCGCCGATATCCTGCCGAGCCTAGGGAAGCCCGTTCGCGTCCATAGGCGCGCGATCCCGCGCTACCCGAAGAAGTGGCTGCGGCTGTGGCTCGCCCTGGGGTTCGTGCCGGTCGTAGTGCTGCGGCTCGGCGTCGCGCTGCTCCACGGTTGGCGCAAGCTGGTTCATAAGCTGCCTCGTGGAGTCGGCGCGCCAAGCGGAGTACCAGCCCCCGCCCGGGTGTCTAGCCGGCGAGGTTCATCGCCCTGAGCAGGGCCTGGACGCGGGGCTCCCCGCGCAGGGCGTCGAACACCGGGCGTACGTTGAGCCACGCCAGGTCGGCGGCGCGCTCGCGATGGGCTTCTTCCAGCAGTGCGACGGCACGCTCGTCGTCGCCCAGGCCGACATGGACCAGGGCGAGCAGCGAAGCCGACACGTAGCGCTGCTTGCGGAGCTCGAGCAGCTCGGCGAGCGCCGCTTGCGCGTCGCGCTGCTGTCCTGCCCGGGCGAGCACGTACCCGAGCACCGCGCGCATCTCCGCCGTGCCACCGGTGAGCGTGATGGCCTGTCTCAGCCGCGCGAGCGCCTCGTCGTGCCGCCCCAGCTGCGCCAGGGCAAGCGCGAGGAAGTAGTGCGCCATCGCGAATCGCTCGTCGAGCTCGAGGGTAAGCTGGTAGTCCCCGATCGCCTGTTCGTAGCGGCGGGCGAAGTAGTGCTGCACGCCCATGCTCGTGGTGATGACGGGCGAGAGGGGATCGAGCTCGCGGGCCGTTTGCATGTGCGCTCGGGCCTCGTCGAAGCGTCCGAGGGGGGTGAGACAGTTGAGCGCGTACCAGTGGTGCGCCGTCGGATACGAAGCGTTGAGCTCGATCGCGCGCTGGAACTCCCGCTCGGCCCCGGGCCAGTCGCAGTCGAACATGGCGCGCACGCAGCCGAGCGACACGTGCGCTTCCGCGAGGGAGGGGTCGAGCGACAGCGCCTTGGCTGCGGCATCCTTGGCGAGCGGCATCACCTGGTGCGGCGCTCGCACCCCGTAGATGCCGAGCAGCGCGTAGCAGTCGGCCAGTCCGGCGAGGGCCGGAGCGTAGCGCGGGTCGTGGAACAGCGCCTGCTGGAAGTACTCGATCGCCTTGTCGAAGCCCGGCTCCGTGCGCTTGTTCAAAAAATAGCGGCCCTGCAAGTACAGCTCGTACGTCTCCACGCCACCGCTCGCCCGCCGCGCGAGACGGGCGCGCTCATCGCCCAGGAGGGTGAGCTTCAGCACGTGGACGATCGCGCCGGTGATGTCGTCCTGGATGGCGAAGACATCACCGAGCTCGCGGTCATACTGCTCTGACCAGAGGAGGTAGCCGTCGGCCACGTGGACGAGCTGCGCGGTGATGCGCAGCCGATTCCCGGCCTTGCGCACGCTGCCCGAGAGCACCGCGTCCACGTTGAGCTGTCGGCCGATGGTCCGGACGTCCACGTCCCTCCCCTTGAACGCGAACGCCGAGGTGCGGGCGGCGACCCGGAGCGCCGCGACCTTGCAGAGCGCGCTCATCAGCTCCTCGCTCAGCCCGTCGCTGAAGTACTCGTTCTCCGGGTCGGGACTGAGGTTGACGAAGGGGAGCACGACGATGGAGGGGGCCGCGGGCGGCCCGACGGGGACCGGCGTCGCCCGGGGCAGCGTGGAGCCCGCGTACGCCGCGAGCGCTTCGGCGAGCTCGGCTGCCGTGGCGAAGCGGTCCGCGGCCGCCTTGGCCAGCGTCCGACCGATCAGGAGCTCCAGGCCCACAGAGACGGTGGGCCGCACGGTCCGCACCGGCGGGACCGGTTCGATGGCGTGCCGTGCGATCACCGCCTGCCCGCTGGCGCCGGTGAACGGCGGCTCGCCCACGAGCATCTCGTACAGCACGCACCCCAGCGAGTAGATGTCGCTCCGGCCGGTCAGGTTACGCGCGCCTTCGGCCTGCTCCGGACTCATGTACGCCGGGGTGCCGACCGCCAGGCCGGTGCCGGTGGTGGGATCGCCGCTGCTCGCGACCGTCATGGCGCGCGCGATCCCGAAGTCGGCCACGACCGCCTGGTCGCCCGAGAGGAGGATATTCTCCGGTTTGATGTCGCGGTGCAGCACGTCGTGGTCGTGCGCACAGGCGAGCGCGCCTGCGACGTCGCGCGCGATGCGCGCGGCCTCGTGGATCGGCAGTTGTCGCTCCCGCGCCAGCCGCACGCGGAGCGAGTGCCCCTCCACGTACGGCATCACGTAAAACAGCAGCCCGTCGGCTTCTCCGGCCTCGAGCAGCGGCAGGATGTGGGGGTGCTGCAACCGGGCGGTGATGCGGATCTCACGGAGGAAGCGCTCGGGGCCGAGCGCCCCCGCGACCTCGGGGCGCAGAACCTTGAGGGCGACTGAGCGGCCGTATTTCTCGTCCTGCGCGAGGTAGACGACCGCCGCCCCGCCGTGGCCGACCTCGCGCTGGATGGTGTAGCGGCCGGCGAGCGCGGTCCTCAGACGCTCCATGTCGGCGCTCATCGGGACCAAGATGCGACGCCGAGCCGCGTGACGCGAGGCCCGCTGCCGCAAGCCGCCGCTCGACGTGGTCCCCGATCTCCACGTTGAGCGCAGAATTCGGGTTGCCATGCCTGCCGAGCGCACCTACGTTCCGCTCATGTCCCCGCCCCCACCGCTGATGACTGCGGACGAGCTGCTCCGGACCCACGTCCCCGACAAGCGCACGGAGCTCGTGCGAGGCGTGTTGGTAGTGCGCGAGCCCGCCGCCTCGAGGCACGGGCTCGTGACGATGAATCTCGGCGCCGAGCTCGCCGTGTTCGCGAAGCAAACCGGTGCGGGTGGTGTGTACGCCGCAGAATCCGGCTTCAAGCTGGCGAGCAATCCCGATACGGTGCGCGCCCCCGACATCGCCTTCGTGTCGCGCGAGCGACTGCCGCCTCCGAGTACGACGGGATACCCCACGCTCGCCCCGGACCTGGCGGTCGAAGTTCTGTCGCCTGGAGACCGTCCCGGCGACGTGCTCGCCAAGGTCGCCGATTGGCTCTCCGCGGCGACCAGGCTCGTGTGGGTGCTCGATCCGGAGCGCCGGCTTGGACGAGTCTATCGCCACGACGGCAGCGAGACCGTCGTGACGGCAGAGGGCGCGCTCGAGGGCGAGGACGTGCTGCCGGGGTTTCGCTGTTCGCTCGTATCCATCCTGTAGGGCGCTGTGTGAGTGTCCCGGGCTGAGAG
>DATNOR010000113.1:0-10943 GCA_035601235.1 Gemmatimonadales bacterium | reverse complement strand
CGAGACGCGGGAGATATGGGTGGCTCTCCGATCAGGCAACGGGCGCCCGCTTCAGCTCGTGGGCGCGATCCGCGACGCGGTGCATCAGGCTGATCCGGAGCAATCGATCGGGGACATCGTGAGCCTCGAGCAGCTGATCGGTCGCCAGACCGCGGCGCGGCGCTTCAACACGACGCTGCTCACCATCTTTGCGCTGCTCGCCGTCGGACTCGCGCTGGTCGGCATCTACGGTGTCACCGCGTACGCCGTGACCCAGCGGACCCGGGAGCTGGGCATCCGGATGGCGCTGGGGGCGCGCGGCGTGGATGTTGTCGGGCTATTGATGAGAGAGAGCCTGCGCCGAGTCGCAGTAGGCGTGGGGCTGGGGCTGCTTGCGGCGCTGGGCGTGACGCGGGCGCTCAGCGCGATGCTGTTCGAGGTAGCGCCGCGCGACGCGGTCACGTTCGCCGGGACGGCCCTGTTGCTGATCGCTGTGGCGCTGGTCGCGACGTGGGTCCCGGCGCGCCGGGCGACGAAGGTCGATCCGATGGTGGCGTTGAGATATGAATAGGGGCTCGGGACTCGGGGCTCGGGACTCGGGGGTGCGGTGCTCGGACGCCGTGCCCGCGGACCGACTCCGTCCCGAAACCCGCGAGCCCCGAACCCCGAGCCCCGAGGCCCTATGAACGACCTCCGCCTCGCGTTTCGGGCCTTGCGCCGGTCGCCCACCTTCACCGCGACGGCGGTGCTGATTCTTGGTCTCGGCATCGGCATGGCGGTCGCGATGCTCACCGTGACCGACACCGTGTTGCTGCACCCGCTCCCGGTTCGCGACCAAGAGGGGATCGTCTTGCCACGCATCGTTGACCCGCGTGGGGTTGATCTCGTGGTGGCGCCCAGGGAGTTGGACGAGCTGCGGCGCGCAAGCCACACGATGTCGGCCATTGCCGGCGAGGCGCACCAAGGCGCGTTCGGTACCGTGCTATTGGACGGCGATCGCCCGCTCGTGATCAGGGCGGCGTGGGTCACGGGAAACTTCTTCGACGTACTCGGCGCTCGCCCGGCGCTCGGCCGGCTGTTTCGGTCGGAAGACGAATCCCTCACCGAGCCCTCGGTGCTGGTGTTGAGCTACGACACCTGGCAGCGGCGCTTCGCCGGCGACTCCGGTGTGCTCGGGCGCCAACTGACGCAGGCGTTTACACGGCGGCGCCACACGATCGTGGGTGTCGCGCCCGCCGGACTCGCCTATCCCGTCGGCGCTGAGTATTGGAGCCCCTTGGTGTATGGCGGTGGGCTTGACGTCGTAGCCCGCCTCGCTCCGACTGCCATGCCCGCGGCGGCGCGGGCCGAGTTCCTCTCGACCATGCGGGAGATGTACCGGAAGCAGCACGCCCGCGAGCGGGAGGTGGTGGCTGGAGCCCGGATCCGGACGTTTCCGCAAGCCGTCCTCGGGGATGTGCGGCCCGTCCTCCAGGTGCTCACGGCGGCGGTGGCGCTGCTGCTCGTGCTGGCTTGCGTCAACGTTGGCAGCCTGGTCCTCCTGCGCGTGGCGACGCGGACGCATGAGCTCGCGGTCCGTCGGTCGCTCGGCGCCACGGCCGGCGACCTGGCGCGTCTGTTGCTCGTGGAGACCGGGGCGCTGGCCATCGTCGGAGGCTCGCTCGGTTTCTTCCTCGCGGTGGCGTTGCTCCGCGTGCTCCTGGTACTAGAGCCCGCCGGACTTCCTCGAACCGACCTCATTCGCTTGGGGAATGCACCGCTCGCGACGGCGGTCGGGGTGACACTCCTCGCGGTCGTGCTGGTGGGGGTGCTCCCGGCGCTCGCCGCAGCGCAGCAGGATCTCGCCTCTCCACTCCGGATCGACGTGAGGTCAGGAAGCGAGACGAGGGCGCGGAGGCAAGTGCAGCGATGGTTTGTCGCAGCACAAGTCGCTCTGGCTATCGTGGTGCTGGCCGGCGCCGGGCTGCTCGCACGCAGTCTCGATCGACTGCAGCGGATTGACCTCGGCTACCGCCCAGACCGTCTCTCGTTGCTGTGGCTCGCGGTCCCCGTCTCGCGTGCTGACGCGGAGGCGAAATTCGGCGCCCTGTTGGACCGGATTCCTCCAGCTCTTCACGCGCTTCCCGGCGTCACCGCGATCACCCCGGTGGAAGCGCAACCGTTCTTCGGGCCGCAGATATTCAACGCGCCGTGGGAGGTCGAGGGCCGGTCGTCGTCCCAGGCGAGTGAGCATCCGAGGATACCGATCGAGGCCAGCGGCCCAGAATATTTCCGCGCGCTCGAGATTCCGTTGCTCCGGGGCCGCGGGTTTCGCGACACCGATCGGGAGAACGCGCCCAAGGTTGCGGTCGTCAGCGAGGGGGCGGCTCGGCTCCTCCAGCTTGGGGCCGACCCGATCGGCCAACGCATCCGCATGGCGGGTGACACGGGCGCCGGGGCGTGGCGAACGGTGGTCGGCATTGCGGGCGACATTCACTTTCGCACCCTCCGAGAGGCGACACCCACGATCTACCTGCCGGCGCGCCAGTACTTCTTCCAGGGCCTGTTCGCGGTGCGGACCGTCGATCCTCTGACGGGTCTGCTGCCGGCGATGCGTCGCGCCGTGCACGACGCCGACCCCGAGGTCGACATCGTGCGCACCGAGACGATGGAGGACTTGCTGGCTGCCCAGCGTGCGCTGCCCACGCTCTCCACACTGCTCCTGTCAGGGTTCGGGCTCGTGGCCATGGTGCTCGCTGCCGTGGGGCTGTACGGCCTCATGGCGTCTGTCGTCCGGGAGCAAACCCGTGAGATCGGCGTGCGCATGGCGCTCGGCGCGACGCCTGCACAGCTGCGTCGAGCGGTGCTGGGTGCTGCCCTCGGCGTGACGTCGGTCGGCGCCGTCGTGGGCCTCGCGGCCGCGCTCGTCAGTTCGCGATTCCTGACGGCGCTGCTTTTTCAGGTAAGTCCCACCGACCCGATCACTCTCGCCGTTGTCTGTGTGCTGCTCGTGGGGGTCGGTTGCGTCGCCGCATACGTCCCCGCTCGCCGGGCGACGAAGGTGGATCCGATGGTAGCGTTGCGATATGAATAGGGGCTCGGGGTTCGGGGTTCGGGACTCGGGGGTTCGGCGCTCGAACGCCGTGCTCTGCGCCGGGCGCCCGCTCTGCACCACCCTAGTCCCGAACCCCTAGCCCCGAGCCCCGTGCTCCAGTACCTCCGCTACGCGCTCCGCAGTCTCAGCCGCACGCCGACGTTCACCGCGACGGCGGTCCTCATCCTCGGACTCGGCATCGGCATGGCGAGCGCCGTGTTCACGGTGTTTCAGGCGGTCGTGGTGCGAAGGCTGCCGGTACAAGATCAGGATCGGATCGTCGAGCTATCCGGCGTGGCGAAGGGTGCCGCTCGCGAAGTTCCGCTCCCACTCGATCCATTCCGTCGCTTTCGCCAGGAGAGCCGTACCCTTCAGAGCGTCGGCGGCTTTGCGCATTGGGGCTCCGTTTCCGCTCCGGTGACGGACGGCGACCGACCGCTCCTTCTCAGGCAGGCCACCGTCACCGGCAACTTTTTCCAGGTATTGGGTGCCGCGCCAACCTTGGGGCGTCTGTTGCGGCCGGAGGACGAGCGAGAGTACGGGCCCAATGCCCCCAACGCCAATGCGTTGGTTGCCGTGCTCAGCTACGACGCATGGCGCCGGTTATTTGGCGGTGACTCCGCGATCATCGGCCGACGGTTGCACTTGCCCGAGTTGAAATGGAATGCGACGATCGTCGGTGTGGCTCCGCCGGGACTCGACTACCCGCGCGGTGCCGAGTTGTGGACACCCAACGTCTACGCGGGTGGGATGGACGTGGTCGCCCGGCTGGCGCCCGGTGCGACGCTCGCTGCGGCGCGGGCGGACTATCTGGCATTCGTGAAACGGGACCCGGATTACGTGAAGGCGGGTCTCCCGGACCAGATTGGCGCCCGAGCGGAACCGCTCGAGCGCATGGTTCTGGGGGATGTGAAAACGGCGCTCAGCGTGCTCACAGCGGCCGTTGCGACGCTCCTGCTGCTCGCCTGCATCAACATTGGCAATCTGTTGCTGCTCCGTGGCGCGGGTCGCGCGCAGGAGCTCGCCGTGCGGCGAGCGCTCGGCGCGGGGCCTGCCGACATCGTGAAGCAACTGTGCGCCGAGAGCGCGGTGCTGGGGGTCGGTGGTGGCGTGCTGGGGTTTGGCCTGGCGCGGGAGCTGTTGACCCTGCTGCTGCGACTGGCGCCCGCGGGCCTCCCTCGCTTGGACATGATCCGCATCGCTCCTGCTCCGCTGGCCATCGCCGGGGCGGCGACCATCCTGGCCGTGCTGCTATTTGGTTTGCTGCCCGTCGTGAGCACGGTGCGCTACGATCTCTCGTCACAGCTCCGTGCCGATGCCCGCTCCGGAACCGAGGGGCGGCGGTTGCGCGCCGTGCGGCGGGCGCTCGTCGCTTCGCAGATCGCGCTTGCACTTGTCCTGCTGTCCGGAGCTGGTCTCCTCGTGCGGAGTTTTGCCCGTCTCTCTGGACTGGAGATGGGTTTTGCCACCAGCCACCTGTCGGTCCTTGGTGTTTCGATGCCCTGGGACAAATGGGTTGCTTCGTGCGGAGGTGCACCGCCTCAGGCGGACGCTGTCGCGACCAACCGATTTCGGAAATGTATGGACGGCTGGACCTTTCAATTCCACGATCAGCTGGTGAGCGGGTTCCGCGCCATTCCCGGCCTCGAGAAGGCGTCTCCGGTCGCAGTTCCACCGTTCCTGGGGTCCAACGTTTTCATGACCAGGCTCATGGCTGCGGGACAATCGGAGGGCGAGAGTTCTGCCAATCCGTGGGTGGGCCAGGATTTCGTCGGGCCCGAGTATTTCGAGGCGATGGGGCTGCCTATCCTGCGGGGGAGAGGATTCACCGACGCCGATCGCGAGGGCTCGCCGAACGTCGCGGTCGTGACGCAGAGTATTGCGAAGCGGCTCTGGCCGGGGGAGGCCCCGATCGGCAAACAGGTTCGGCAAGCGGCTGGCTCACCGGTCATCACGGTCGTCGGCCTGGTGGGGGATATCCATTTCCGGGAGCATCGTCAGGCCACTCCGATGATCATCCGGCCGTACCGGCAGGGCTTGGCCCAGGGCAGTCTGGTGATCCGAACCCGTAGGGACCTCGCTGCGCTGTTGCCGGCGATTCGGAGAGCTGTGCAGGCTGTCGATCCCGATGCCGCGCTCGTGGACGCACGAACGATGGACGACGTGATCGCGCCCCAGCTCGTCCAACCCCGGCTCAACGCCTTGCTCCTGTCCGCCTTCGCCTTCGCGGCGGTGCTGCTCGCGGCGATCGGTCTCTACGGTATTATGGCGTCGGCGGTCTCGCAGCAAACCCGCGAGCTGGGCGTGCGCCTTGCCCTTGGTGCCACACCCGACCGGCTCCGCGCCATGATCCTGCGCCAAGCATTGACGGTGGCGGCGGCGGGGGCCCTGGCCGGGTTGCTGGCCGCCCTGGCAGGCTCGCGGCTGCTAACAACAATGCTATTCGAGGTAAGCCCGACGGATCCCGTCGCTCTCTTGGGGGCATGCGGGCTTCTCCTCGCGGTGGCACTCGTTGCTGCCTACGTCCCTGCTCGCCGCGCGACGAAGGTGGATCCGATGGTGGCGCTGCGCTATGAATGACCTCCGCTATGCGCTCCGCAGCCTCCGTCGCACACCGGGGTTCACCCTCACCGCGATCCTGACGCTCGCCCTCGGCATCGGTCTCGCCACCGCCGTATTCACCGTCGCGGACACGCTGCTCTTGCGCCGGCTCCCCATCCGCGATCAGGACCGCGTCGTGGTCCTGTGGGGAGAAAGGCGAGATCAAACCTTCACCTATCCGCTCGGGATCGATGACGCGCGTGAATTCGCGGGACGCGCGCGCTCGCTCGAGCGGGTCGCGTTCTCCGCCTACGAGGGCTCTTGGCCGACGCCGATTCGCGACGGCGACCGGATCTACCGCCTGCACGGCGCCCTCGTCTCGGGCGAGTTCTTCGACGTGCTCGGCGTGCAACCCGTGCTCGGCCGGGCGCTGCGCCCAGCCGACGACGTGTGGGGTGCGGCCCCCGTGGTGGTGCTGAGCTATGGCGCCTGGCAGCGGAGGTTCGGGGGCGACCCGCACGTCCTCGGGCGGCAGATCGTGACCTACACCGATAATGTGACGCACACGATCGTCGGCGTGATGCCACAGGGACTCGAATACCCCCGAGGCACGGAGGTCTGGGCGCCGATCATGCGCGCGATACCTCCCAAGTCTCTCGCGTTCGGTGCGGTATACCTGATCGGCCGCCTCGCTTCCGGGCGAGGGCCAGTCGATGGGCGCGACGAGCTGACCGCCTTCTATGCGCGCGCGGAGAGCTCGCCGTGGGAGCGCAACACGCACGGCGTCGTCCACCCGCTGTCGCGACTCGTGCTCGGCGACACGAAGCCGGCGCTGCTCGTGTTCTCCGCTGCCGCGGCCCTGCTGCTGTTGATCACGTGCATCAACGTCGCCAATCTTCTGCTCGTCCGCGGCCTCGCGCGTGTGCGGGAGATCGCCGTGCGCTCGGCGCTCGGCGCGGGTCGTGGGCAGGTCGTCAGACAACTGCTTGGCGAGAATGGCCTCCTCGCCGCCCTAGGCGGGGCACTCGGTGTCGTGGTTGCGGCGGCCGCCGTCCGGCTGTTTGTCGCTTTCGCGCCGCCGGGGGTTCCCCGTCTGGACGAGATTCACGCGAACGCCGCCGCTCTGGCCGGCGCCGTGGGTATCACCGGCCTCGCCATGCTCCTCTTCGCGCTGGCGCCCGCGGTCATCACCTCGCGCGTCGACCTGGAGCGCGTGCTGCGGTCGGATACGCGGCAGAGCACGGGCCGCCGCGCCCGGCTGGCGAGGGAGGTCCTGGTGGCGGGACAGGTCGCGCTGGCCCTGATCGTCCTCTCCGCCGCCGGACTGATCGTGCGAAGCCTCATCAACCTCGAACGGGTTGACCTCTCGTTCCAATCGTCGGGCCTGCTGATCGCTGACTTGACGATGCAGGGCGACCTGTACGGCGATGCGAAAAAGCAGCGCGCCATGCTCGAGCGGCTGGTTCCCGAGCTCCAAGCGCTCCCGGACGTGCGCGCCGCCTCGCCCGTCGTGGCGGCCCCTTTCTCGGGCAACGGCGGCTGGGACGGCAGGCCGGCGGCCGACGGCCAGTCGCCCGAGCAGGCCGGCATCAATCCGATGGTCAACATGGAGGTCGCGACACCGGACTACTTCCGGACGCTCGGCGTTCCCATCATCCGGGGCCGCGGCTTCACGGACGCCGATCGCGAGGGCGTACCGGGCGCGGTGATAGTCAGTCAATCCACCGCGCGCCTCTATTGGCCGGGCGCCGATCCCATCGGCAAGCGCCTGCGGATGGGAGAGAAGTTGGAGCAGGTGTTCACCGTCGTCGGGGTCGTCCCGGACACTCGCTACCGCGACCTGCGCGACGCGCGCCCCAGCATCTACTTCCCGCTGCGGCAGTCGTTCTTCCCGTTCGCGCCGTGGACGCTGGCGATCCGAACTACCGGCTCCCCCGCCGACGCTGTGCCGGCGATCCGGCGTGTGATCAGCGAGACCGCGCCCGGCGTCGCTCTGGTGAGCGCGGCACCGTTCGGGGATCTTCTCGAGGGACCGCTGGCGCAGCCGCGATTGAACGCGCTGCTGCTCGCCGTATTCGCGGGCGCCGCCGTCACCTTGGCCGCCGTCGGACTGTTCGGCGCGATGGCGACGATGGTGCGGCAGCGGACGCGCGAGCTGGGCGTGCGGATGGCCCTCGGGGCCACCGCGCGAGACCTGCGCGGGCTGGTCATGAGGCGCGCTCTCACGATCGCGGCGGTGGGGTCGGTTGTTGGGCTGCTCAGCGCATTGCTGGTGAACCGTCTGCTGGTGGCGATGCTCTACGAGGTGGCTCCGACCGACTGGGCGACACTCTCCGCCGTGACCGGATTCCTTATCGTCGTGGCAACGCTCGCCAGCGTCATCCCAGCCCGTTCGACCACCCGGATCGATGCGGTGATCGCACTGCGAGCCGAAGGGTGACCGCGAGCCGCATCGGCCGCCGGGGTCTCGCTCCGCGACAAAACGACGCAGTCGCTTTGCGAGACCCCGGCGGCCTCAGCGATGTCTTCACGAGCCCGCTGGGGCCCCAGCAGGCGAGGCTGCGCTACCGGAAGGGTCTGGCACGATAGCCGCCACCCAACACCTTTAGCTCATGCCCCCGCCGCGCATCCTCGTCGCCGACGACGAGCCGGACGTGCTCGAAGCCCTCAAGCTGCTCCTCAAGGGTGAAGGCTACGACGTGCAGGCCGTCACCTCGCCTCGCGCGCTCCTGTCGACCGTGGAAGCGCACGACTTCGACGCGCTTCTCATCGACATGAACTACACGCGCGACACCACTTCGGGAGCCGAGGGTCTCGATCTCCTGGCGCGGCTGCAGGGGCTCGAAGCGGCACCCCCCGTCGTCGTGATGACCGCCTGGGCCAGTATCGACGGCGCGGTCGAGGCGATGCGGCGGGGGGCGCGCGATTTCATCGAGAAGCCGTGGGACAACCGCCGCCTGCTCGCCACGCTACGCACTCAGGTCGAGCTGGGGCGCGCGCTGCGCAACAGCCAGCGGCTCGAGCGCGAGAATCGCGCGCTCCGGAAGGAAGGCCTGCCCGAGCTGATCGCGGAGTCGCCGGCGATGCGACCCGTGCTCAAGCTCATGGAGCGCATCGGGCCGTCGGACGCGAACGTGCTGATCCTCGGCGAGCACGGCACCGGCAAGGAGATCGTGGCGCGGTGGCTGCACGCCGCGTCGGGTCGCGCCGAGCGCGCGCTCGTCGCGGTGAACCTGGGAGGCATACCGGAGGGCGTGTTCGAGAGCGAGCTGCTGGGGCACGTGAAAGGCGCCTTCACCGACGCCAAAGGCGACCGCGTTGGACGGTTCGAGCTCGCCGACGGCGGCACGCTGTTTCTCGACGAGATCGCGAACCTGCCGCTGTCACAGCAAGCGAAGCTGCTGCGGGTGCTCGAGACCGGAGAGTTCGAGCGCGTCGGCGCGTCCAAGACGCAGCGTGTGAACGTCCGCGTCATCTCGGCCACGAATGCGGACATCCACGCCGACGCCACGGCCGGCAAGTTCCGCCAGGATCTCCTGTTTCGTTTGAACACCGTCGAGCTGCGGCTCCCGCCGCTGCGCGAGCGCCGGGAAGACGTCCCCTTGCTCGGCACCCACTTTCTGGGACGTTACGCCACGCGCTATCGCAAGCCGATCACCGGTTTCGCCCCCGACGCTATGGAAGCGTTGCTCAAGCATCCGTGGCCCGGCAACGTGCGCGAGCTCGACCACACGATCGAGCGGGCGGTGCTGATGGCCGAGGCGACCGTGGTTCGGGCGCGCGACCTGGGGCTCGACGCCGGGGTAGACGGCGCAGCCTCGCTCGACCAGATGAGCCTCGAGGAGGTCGAGCGCGTGCTCATTCAGAAAGCTCTGGGGCGGGCGGCCGGCAACGTGAGTGAGGCCGCGAAGGCGCTCGGGCTCTCGCGCAGCGCCCTCTACCGCCGGATCAAGCGGCATGGCCTCTGAGCGGCGCCGCGCGCGGCGAGTGCGATACGAGCAGCGGCTTCTCACGCTCGCGGTGGCCACCGGGCTCCCCGCCGTCGCGCTGGCGTTGCTGCTCTTGTGGGGTGGCGACTACGCGACCCGCACGCAATGGACGTTGACCGTTCTCCTGATCTCGGTGTGGCTCGTGGTCGTCGGGCTGTTGCGCGAGCGCGTGGTGCGACCGCTCCAAACGATCTCGAACATGCTGGCGGCGCTGCGGGAAGGCGACTTCTCGCTGCGGGCGCGCGGCTCCGATCCGGACGACGCGCTCGGGCTGCTGCTGCTCGAGCTGAACAGCCTGGGTGAGGATCTCCGGGCACAGCGGCTAAGCGCGCTCGAGGCGACGGCGCTGCTGCGTCGCGTGATGGAAGAGATCGACGTGGCGGTGTTCGCGTTCGACGAATCGCAGACGCTCCGCCTGGTCAACCGCGCTGGGACGGCGCTGCTCGGGCGACCGGCGGAGCAGCTCCTGGGGAAGAGCGCCGCGGAGCTGCAGCTCGCCGAGAGCCTGGCGGCGGACGGGCCGCGGGTCGTGGAGCTCGCCTTCCCTGGACGCCACGGCCGGTGGGAGCTGCGGCGTGACACGTTCCGGCAGGGCGGGCGCCCGCACCAGCTGCTCGTCCTGGCCGATGTCAGTCGCGCGCTCAGTGAGGAGGAGCGTCAGGCGTGGCAGCGCTTGATCCGCGTGCTGAGCCATGAGATCAACAACTCGCTCGCGCCGATCAAGTCGATCGCGCAGAGCCTCGTTGACCTGGTGCGCCGGGACCCGGTGCCACCGGACTGGCGCGAGGACCTGGGCAAGGGGTTGGGGGTGATCGGTGGCCGGGCCGAATCGCTCAGCGGGCTGATGGCCGCCTATGCTCGGCTGGCGCGGCTGCCCCCTCCGCGCCTCGAAGCGGTGTCGGTCGCCGAGTGGGTGCAGCGGATCGCGGCCCTGGAGACACGCTTGGCCGTAACCGTCTGCTCCGGCCCCGACGTGACGATCCAGGCGGATGGCGGGCAGCTGGACCAACTGTTGATCAATCTGGTTCGCAATGCCGTCGATGCGACGGTCGAGACGGGCGGCCACGTCGACGTCGAGTGGGCGACGCGCAACGGCCGGGTGGACATCTGGGTGAGAGACGATGGCCCCGGCCTCGCGGACACGGTCAACCTGTTCGTGCCGTTCTACACGACCAAGGCGGAGGGGTCGGGGATCGGCCTCGCGCTGTCGCGCCAGATCGCGGAGGCGCACGGGGGTACGCTCACACTCGCCAACCGCGCGGACGGGCGGGGGTGCGAGGCTCGGCTCTCGCTGCCCGTGGAGACGTAAAGGCGGTCACAGCGCCCGATAGATCACGCCATTCTTCATGACGAATCGCACG
>DATNOR010000112.1:0-27204 GCA_035601235.1 Gemmatimonadales bacterium | reverse complement strand
CGCCAGCGCGGCGTCGGCCACCCCCACCCCGCAGCCCCAACCCCAGCAGCCGCACGACCCGCTCGGTCACGCCGCCGGGGCGGGCGCTCCGCCCGGCGCGCCCGCCGGTCCGGGCTCCGGCTCGTCCTCGCCGCCCTCCTCGGTCATCTCGTTGAGGAAGGCCATGAGCTTGTCGGCGAGCTCGGGCGTCATGCCGGCGATCTTGTCCACGTCCTCACGCTCGAGATCGAGGATGTCCTGCAGCGTCTTGTGACCCGCCTGCGCCAGCACATCGACCAGCTCCGCCGGCAGTCCCTTGAGCTCGCGCAGCGCGACGTTGGTCGTAGCCTCTTCCTCCGGACGGGGCAGCGGCGCAAACAGCGGTCCTTCCCCGCCCCGCTCCAGCCATTCGCGGCTCGAGTACAGGTCGATCTTCCAGCCGGTGAGCTCGGACGCGAGACGCACATTCTGGCCGTTCCGCCCGATCGCGAGCGAGAGCTGATCCTCGTCTACGATCGCCTGGATCGTCTTGGTGTCGGGGTCCGAGAACACCCGCGCCACGCGCGCCGGCGCGAGCGCCAGCTTGGCAAACCGCTCGGGATCGGGCGACCACGGCACGATGTCGATGCGCTCGCCGTTGAGCTCGTTGACCACGGCCTGGACGCGCGAGCCCTTGAGCCCCACGCAGGCGCCCACGGGATCGATCGAGTCGTCGCGCGAGGAGACCGCGATCTTGGTGCGGCTGCCCGCCTCGCGGGCGGTGGCGCGGATCTCCACGATCTGCTGCTGGATCTCCGGCACTTCGAGCTTGAACAGCGCCTTGACGAACAGCGGATCGGCGCGCGACAGAATCAGGCGCGGGCCCTTCGGCGTCTCCTCGATCCGCTTGAGCACCGCCCGGATCGTGTCGCCCTGGTGGAAGTGCTCGCGGTGATTCTGCTCGCGGTAGGGGATGATCGCCTCGGCTTCGCGGAACTTCGCGAGCATGACGACGATCTTGCCCCGCTCGATCTGCTGCACTTCGCCCGAGAGGAGCTCTCCCACCTTGTCGGCGAACTCCTCCCGGATGCGGGCCCGCTCGCCCTCGCGCACCCGCTGGATGATGCGCTGCTTAGCGGCCTGCACCGCGGTGCGGCCGAACGCTTCGAACGGCACCTCCTCTTCCAGCACGTCGCCCACCTGGAAGTCCTGATCTTCGAAGCGCGCTTCCTCGAGCGTGACCTGCGAGCCCGGGTCTTCTACGGTCTCCACCACGGTGCGCAACACGACGATCCGGATGGTGCCTTTGAGCTCGTCGATGCCGATCTCGGCCCGCACGTTGGGGCCGTAGCGCTTCACCAGGGCGGCATGCAGCCCGTCCTTCAAGAGGTCGAGCAGCTCCGTCCGCTCGAGCTGCTTGGTGTTCGTCAGCTCGCGGATCGCGGAGACTACGTCGCTGGTATTCGTCGTCATGAGTTCCTCGTCACCAATCCACCGCCAAGCGCGCGTCGCGGATCCGCGCGAGCGGTATCGGCTGCGCCTCCGCCCCCTCCCGCTGCAGCACCACCGTCGCCTCGTCGGGGACGGCCACGATCCGCGCCCGCACGCGGCCGAGTCCCGCCACCGTGGCCTGCACGTCCCGGCCCACGAACCGCACCCAGTGCTGGTGCCAGCGGAGCGGTCGCTCCAACCCCGGACTCGACACCTCGAGCACGTAGCGGCGGCCCAGCGGGCCGTCCGCGTCGAGCCAGGCTTCCAACACCCGGCTGGCCGCGGCGCAATCGGCGACCGACACCCGCCGCGACGCGTCGTCCGGAGGCCACTCGATGCGCACGTGAACCAGGGGCCGCTGCGGCGTGCCGCCGATACGGAGGTCGGCCAACTCGAGACCCAAGACTTCCAGTCGGGACCGAAACGACTCGACGAGGCTGTCGGAGAGCATGACCAAACGCAAAAAAAAGCGCGGGCCGAACTTCGCCCGCTTCGAAGGCGGAATCTAGCCGCCTGCCTGCGGCTGTCAAGCTGCGGCCAGCGGCAGCCCCAGATACGCGATCATGCGCCCGTCGCGCCCGCCCGAGGCGCGATGCGAAAAAAAGCGGTCGCGGTCGTGCGCACTGCACCAGGGAGACGTGCTGATCTGGGCGAGCCCCAACGCGCGCCCCTGCGCCACCAGCACCTGGCGCAGATCCACCCGGCCCGGCTCCGTCTCGGCGCGGCCGGAGAGCTGCGCCAGCACTTCAGAACCTACTTCATAGCACGCACCGCAAATACCTGGGCCGCAATGCATTACAATGTCCCCCGCGCGCACGAACGCTTCCCGCTTCACGAGCTCCACGCCGCGCTCGAGAATCCGCCCCACCGTGCCACGCCACCCGGCGTGCAGCAGCGCCACCACGCGCTTGTCGGGCGCCGCGAGGTATACCGGGATACAGTCGGCGACGGTGACGGTGAGCAGCAACCCCGGCGCGCCCGTCGCATGGCCGTCGCTGCCGTCGAGGACGAGCCAGCCGGATGTGGATGCGCGATGCCAGGTGACGGCCGTGCCGTGGATCTGGTGCGAGAGCACCAGCCCCGGAAAGCGCGGCCCGAAAGCCGCGCGCACCGCCCGCCAGCGCGTCATCACCTGCCCCACGTTCTCCTCGCTCCACAGCCCCAGCGAGAAGCCGCGCCCGCGCGTGGTGATGCCCGCCACAACTCCATAGCGCTCCGCCCATTCGCGCAGCTCGAGGCGGGGGACGGCGGAGTCGCCCACGGGCTGCTCGCGGAGCGTCGGACAGTCGGGCGGTCGGACGGCGAGACCGGGTGTGGAGTCCGCCATCACACTCTCGGGCTCCGCCGGTCCGGCTGTCCCTCGAGCCGCTCGATCTGCGCCCCCAGGGCGTGCAGCCGCTCGTCGATCCGCTCGTAGCCCCGCTCGATCTGACCGATGTTGTGGATCACCGACTCGCCCTGAGCCGCGAGGGCCGCGAGCAGCATCGCCATCCCCGCCCGGATGTCGGGGCTTTCGACCACCCCGCCCCGCAGCGGCGAGGGCCCGGCGATCACGGCGCGATGCGGATCGCACAGGACGATGCGCGCCCCCATCCCGATGAGCTTGTCCACGAAGAAGAGACGCGACTCGAAGAGTTTTTCGAACACCAACAGCAGCCCTTCGCACTGGGACGCGACCACGATGGCGATCGACATGAGATCGGCCGGGAACGCCGGCCAGGGGCCGTCCTCGAGCTTGGGAACGTGCCCTCCCAGATCGGGACGGATGCGCCGCTCCTGACCCGCGTCCACCACGAGGGTCGTGCCGTCGAGCCGCGGTCGCACGCCGAGGCGCTCGAAGGCGAGCAGCGTGGCGCGGAGGTCATCCCCCCGTACGCCTTCGATAGTGATCGAGCCGTTGGTGACAGCCGCGAGCCCGATGAAGGAGCCGATCTCGATGTGATCGGGCCCCAGGGCGAACCCCGCCCCACCCTTGAGCGGGCGGCCGCCCTCCACCGTGAGCGTGTTGGTCCCGACGCCGCCCACCTCGGCGCCCAGACTCATGAGGAAGCGGGCGAGGTCCTGGACGTGCGGCTCGCAGGCCGCGTTGCGGAGCGTCGTGGTGCCGCGGGCCGCGACGGCGGCCATCAGCGCGTTTTCCGTGGCGGTGACGCTCGGCTCATCCAGGAAGATGTCGGCGCCGGCGAGGCGCTTGGCCTCGACCTGGTAGGAGGTGCCGACGGTCACCGCCGCGCCGAGCTGCTCGAGCGCCAGGAAATGCGTGTCGACGCGGCGTCGCCCGATGACGTCGCCCCCCGGCGGGGGCAGGCTCACCCGTCCGAAGCGGGCGAGCATCGGGCCCGCCAGCAGGATGGACGCGCGGATGCGCGCGCCCAGCGCGGGATCGAGCTCGCGCGGCTCGGCGCGCGCGGCGTCCACGTCCACGCTGTTCGGTCCCGTCCACGCCACGGTGGCGCCGAGGTGCGTGAGCAGCTCCAGCATGGTCTCGACGTCACGAATGTGGGGCACGTTGTCGATGCGACAGGGCCCGTCGGCCAGCAGCGTGGCCGCGAGGATGGGGAGTGCCGCGTTCTTGTTGCCCGCCGGACGGATGGTCCCCTTGAGCGGGCGACCGCCCGTCACCGAGAAAGACGGAGGCATGGGTGAGGCAAGCTATGCGGCGGCTTGCGCCGGCGTCAAGCGCGCGCGAACGTTCGCGCGTGAACGTGAGTCCCGTGCTCGCGCTCGCCGGACTCGCCGCGATCGGCCTGCTCGCCACCCGGCTGCCGCGCCCGGCATGGCCGCGCGTGGCGAGCCTGGACCCGGTGCTCGCGGCGGGCGGTCCGCTCGTCGCCGTCGGCCTGGTGCTCGGACCCGGCATCGGCTTCCTGGGCCCGACGCTGTTGGGCGCGCTCGCGCCGGTGACGGCGCTCGCGCTCGGCTGGCTCGGCGCCATGCTCGGCGCGCGATTCGAATGGCGCTACCTGCGGCGCGTTCCACGAGAGGTGTGGCTGTGCGCCGCCCTGTCGGCCGTGAGCGCCTTCGTGGCGGCGGCGCTCTCCGTCGCGCTCCTCGCCCGGCTCGTGCCGGCGCTGGGCGCGGCCTGGACGCCGCGGCTGCCCGCGGTCCTCACCCTGGCGGCCGTCGCGGCCGCGTCGGGACCTGGCGCCGTCCGGCTCGTCGCGCGGACGCTCGGGCTGGGCGAGCTTGTCACCCGGCGCATCACGCGTGTGGCCGTGCTCCAAACCGCCGCCGGCACGCTGGCTCTCACGGTGCCGCTCGCGCTGCACCGTTCCTACGCCGGTGCCACCGCGGAGCTCGGTTGGCTCGCCTCGCTCGTCTTCGCCGTGGGCGGTGGCGCGCTCGTTGGCATGGCGTTCCTGTCGGTCAGCCGGCTGCGGCCGGCCGCCGACCTGGGATTCGCGCTCGTCGCCACGCTGCTGTTCGGCGCGGGGCTGGGCTACGCCGCCGACCTGTCGCCGCTCATCGTCTGCGCCCTGGCGGCGGGTCTGATCGTCAACACCTCGACCCGGCGGCGCGTGGTCCGCGAAATGTTCGCCGATTGGTCGCACCCCCTCACCGTCGTAGTGCTGATCGTGACGGGCGCGCTGCTCACGCTCCCGACGGCGTGGATTCTCGGCGCCGCCGCGCTCGTGGCGTTGGTGCGCGTGGCCGCGCAGTGGGGCGCGGTGCGGCTCGGGCGCGCCGTCCTGCGACTGGACGGCGTCCCTCCTCACGCCGGACTCGCCACGGTGGCGCAAGGCGCGACCGCCCTCGCGCTGGGGGTCAACTTCTTTCTGATGTACGGTGGCCACGGGACCGGGGGGGCCGGGGGGGCCGCGGTGCTCGCCACGGTGGTGGGGGCCGTGGCCGTGGCACAACTGGCCGCGCCGGCGCTGCTCACGCTCGCGCTCCGGGCGGGGCCGGCGCGGTTGACACCCGCGCCCGAGACGGCCGAGCTTAGTCCACGATGATCCCGACCTGGGTGGCGGTGGTGGCGGGGATTTCGCTCGCGATTCTCGCCCTTTCCGCGATCGCCATCGCGGTCTCGTCCGTGGCGGCGGCCCTCGGCGTGCGGGCCTTCCTGCACGTGCTGCGCGACCTCGCGGGCCCCGCCGTGGGGGACGTGCGTCAGCTGGTGGGGACGATTCGTACCGAGGCGGAAAGCCTGGTCGGCACATCGCGCGAGCTGCGGCAGCGCATCGTGAAGGCGGCGGACGCTGCGCAGACCCGTCTCGCCGACCTCGATGCCCTGTTCGAGGTGGTGCAGGAGGAAGTGGAGAGCACCGTCCTCGACGCGGCGGCCAGCGTTCGCATGGTGCGCCGCGGTCTCTCGCTGGTCGACTGGGGTCGGCGGGCGCTGAAACGCGGGAGGAAGCACTGAGGGTGGAAGGGGGGGGCCGGCGCCTCCTCGCCGCCGCGGCCGCCGGCCTCGCCGGCGTGGCGCTGTTTCCGGCCGTGGCGCACGCCTGGACACCGGGCACGCACGTCTACCTGGGCGAATCGGTGCTCGCCAACCTGCACCAGCTGCCGGGCCTGGTGGCGGACCTGCTGCGCGCCTTCCCGTACGACTTCTTGTACGGCAACATCGCCGCCGACACGTCGATCGCCAAGAAGTACGCCCCGGTGGGGCGGCATTGCCACGCGTGGCACGTGGGACAGGAGATCTTCGACCTGGCGCCCACGGACCCGCTCAAGGCATTCGGCTTTGGCTACCTGTCGCACCTCGCGGCCGATTCGGTGGCGCACAATTTCTTCGTGCCCCGTCAGCTGCTGCTCACCTCCGGCACGACGGCGCTGGGCCACAGCTATTGGGAGAGCCGGTTCGAAACGCACCTCGGTGACGCGTATGCCAAGGAGGCGAAGGAGGTCATTCTGCGCGACCACGCGCCCAGCGATGCGCACCTCGACTCCATCATCTCACCCACGCTGTTCAGCATGGGCACCAACCGCCGGCTGTTCCGCGGCATGGTGCATCTCACCGAGAGCGAGAGCTGGCGCTGGGCGTTCCAGCTGCTGCTCGAGAACACCCGCTGGGACCTGCCCGACGACGACGTCGAGCGCCACATGGCCGTGGCGTTCGAGTACGTGATGGAGATGCTGGGGGAGCGCGACGCGGCGGCGCGGCGGCTCGATCCGGCGGGCGACCAGGCGCTGCGGCTCGCGAAGCAGATGCGGCGCCAGGCGCTGCACGAGGGTGGCCGGGAGGACCCCGACCGGATGCTCGAGACGGCGGAGCACCACTTCGGCCTGCCGACGCCCTCGCTCGCCTACTGGAAGCAGTCGCAGTCGCAGCGCCCCTGGCGGGATCGCGACCGGAGCGACTAAACCACCAGCTTCTCTTCCAGCACGCGCTGCGCCAGCTTCGGGTCCGCTTTGCCCCGCGACACCTTCATCACCTGCCCTACGAAGAACTGCAGCAGCTTGGTCTCGCCCTTGTGATAGCGCTCCACCTCGGCGGGGTGCGCCCCCAGCACCTCCCTCACCCATCCCGCGACCACGCCCGTGTCGGCCACCTGAATGAGACCCAGCGCCTCCGCCACGTTGCGCGGCTCGCCACCGTGCTCGGCCACCTCGCTGAACACCCGCTTGGCCGCTTGATGGCTCAACGTGCTGCCTCGCACCAGGCCGATCAGATTCGCGAGCGCACCTGGCTGCACCCGTAGCCCGTCGCCGTGATCCTTCGCATCGGCGAGCACTTCGGTCATGACCCAGTTCGCCGCGACCTTGGCGTCGGCTCCGGACCCCGCGTGCACCACCGCTTCGTAATAGTCCGCCACCGCGCGATCGGCGGTGAGCACCGCCGCGTCGGTCACGCTGAGCGCGTACTTCTCGACGAAGCGCTCCCGCTTCTTGGCCGGCAGCTCCGGCAGGAGCGCCTGCTGCTCCGCGATGAATTCCTCGCGCAGCACCAGGGGCGGGAGGTCGGGGTCCGGAAAATAGCGGTAGTCGTGGCTCTCTTCCTTGGCGCGCTGCGGGCGCACCGCATTCGTCTTCGCTTCGTATAACAGCGTCTGCTGCTCGACCTTGCCCCCCGCGTCGAGCACGGCGATCTGGCGGTCGCGCTCCACGGTCAGGGCTTTCTCGACATAGGCGAACGAGTTGATGTTCTTTACTTCGGTTTTTGTCCCCAAGACGGCTTCACCAACACGGCGCACCGAGACGTTTGCGTCGACGCGCAGGCTGCCTTTTTCCATGTCGCAGTCCGAGACCCCCGCGTACTCGAGCACCTGCTTGAGCGTCAGGAGATAGGCGCGCGCCTCGTGGGGAGAGCGAAAGTCGGGTCCCGTCACGATCTCGATCAAGGGCACGCCGCAGCGGTTCAAGTCGATCGCCGTCTGCTTGGGAAACCGGTCGTGCAGCGATTTGCCGGCGTCTTCCTCGACGTGCAGCCGCTGAATGGTGGCCGTGGCGATCCCCCGGTCCGGCGACAGATACGACAGCGACCCCTCGGTCGAAAGCGGCTGCTCGAACTGCGAGATCTGGTAGCCCTTGGGAAGGTCGGGATAGAAGTAGTTCTTGCGAGCGAACACGCTGCGCGGGTGCACCGTGCATCCCAGCGCCAAGGCGGCGCGGACCGCGAGCTGCAGCGCCAATCCGTTCGCCATGGGGAGCGCGCCCGGCAGGCCCAGACACACCGGGCAGACGTTCGTGTTGGGGGGCGCACCGAACGCCGTGGAGCAGCCACAGAACATCTTGGACACCGTCCGCAGCTGCACGTGCGTCTCGAGCCCGATGACCGTCTCCCACTCGGGCGTCGCCGTCCCGGCCATCAGGCCTCCTCGGTCGCCGGCACGACCCGCTCCAGCGCATACGCCGCCTCGAGCATCTCGTCCTCGAGGAACGCCTGGCCGATGAACTGCCCACCGAGCGGCAGTCCCTTGATACGTCCGATCGGGATCGAGATCGCCGGCAGGCCGGCAAGGTTCGCCGTCACGGTGAAGATGTCGGACAAGTACATGGCGACCGGGTCGTTGACCTTCTCGCCGGCCTTGAAGGCCGGGCTGGTCGTCGTGGGCGTGAACAGCAGGTCGACGCCGCGGTCGAAGGCGTTGCGGAAGTCCTGGGCGATCAACGCCCGCATCTGCTGCGCCTTGCGGTAATAGGCGTCGTAATAGCCCGACGACAGCACGTAGGTGCCGAGCAGGATGCGGCGCCGCACCTCGGGACCGAACCCCTCGCCACGCGTGGTGCGGTACAGGGCCCGCACGTCCGCCGACCCGTCGAAGCGGGGACCGTAGCGGGCCCCGTCGTAACGCGCCAGGTTGGACGACGCCTCGGCCGGAGCCAGGATGTAATAGGTGGGCACGGCGTACGGGGTGTGAGGCAACGCCACCTCGCGTACCGCGGCCCCGAGCTCCTTGAACAGCCGCACGGCGCGATCGCACGCCCGCCGCACGGCGGGGTCCAGGTCGGCCGGGAAGTATTCCTTCGGGATCCCGATCACGAACCCCTGCAGCGATTCCGGCACGGTGGGCAGCCGCAAAGGGTCGCGCTCCTCACAGGTCGAGTCTTTCGGATCGCGCCCGCTGATCACCGAGAGCACGCGCGCCGCGTCGTGGACGCTCCTGCCCAGGACGCCGATCTGGTCGAGCGAGGAGCCGAACGCCACCAGCCCCCAGCGGGAGACGCGCCCGTAGGTGGGCTTGATCCCCACGACGCCGCACAGCGATGCCGGCTGGCGCACCGAGCCGCCCGTCTCGGAGCCGAGGGCCGCGGGCACGGCGCCCGCCGCCACCAGGGCGGCCGAGCCGCCGGAGGAGCCGCCGGGGACGCGCGTCTTGTCGAACGGATGCAGCACCCGCCCGTAGGCGGAGTGCTCCGTGGACGATCCCATGGCGAACTCGTCGCAGTTGGTCTTGCCGGCGATGAGCGCGCCCGCCGCCTTGAGCTTCGCGACGGCGGTCGCCTCGTACGGCGAGCGATAGCCCTCGAGGATCTTCGACCCGCAGGTCGTGGTGAACTCGAGCGTGCAAATGTTGTCCTTGACGGCCACCGGCATGCCGTACAGGACCCCGGACGGGTGGGCGGCCTGCGCCTGCGTCACCAGCGCCTTGCGGAGCTCGCGCACCGGCGTCAGGCAGGCGTTGAACCGCTTGGCCTTGACGAGGCGATCGGCCGTGGCCTTGGCGCTGGCGAGCGCTTCGCTCGGATCGGTCACGAATCGGCACCCTCGAAAGCGCCGAGCTTGGGCACCAGGAAGAAGCCGTCCTTGAAGGCGGGCGCCAGGGTCTCAGGACCGAAGGCGAGGGGGATGGGCTTCACTTCGTCGACCCGGAAGCGCAAGGCGTCCGGGCCGGGCACGAACGGCTTCACGCCTTCGCTCGCGGGCACGGCGTTGATTTGTGCGACGTAGTCGAGAATGCGCGACATCTGCTCGGCCAGGAGGGGCAGCGCTTCCTCACTCACGTCCAGCTCCGCGAGGCGCGCGATCTTCAGCACTTCGTCGTGTGTGACGCTCATGCGCTCTCCCACTCGCGCTCGAGCCCCGCGTAGGCGACGAGCAATTGCTTGGTGCCGATCTCGCGATCGTCGAACTCCACCGTCACTTTCAGTTCCCGCCCCGCGCCCGAGACGACGCGCACCACTCCGCTTCCGAACTTGCGGTGTCGCACCCGCTCGCCGGCGGCGTAGCGCGGCGCGTCCTGCGACACCTCCATCTCCCAGTCCAGGTCCGCCGGCGTGGCACCGCGCGCGCGCGCCCCCGCCCGACGCGCGGTCCGCTCCCCGCGGTCCCACTGTGGTGTCGTGCTGCGCTCTTCCAGAACCCCGGGCGGAAGCGCCTCGAGAAAGCGGGAGGGCTCCGACAGCTCGAGCCGGCCGTTCCGGTACCGTGTGCGCGCCCATGAGAGATACAATTTTTCGCGCGCCCGCGTGAGTCCCACGTAGCACAAGCGTCGCTCCTCCTCGAGCCCCCCCGGCTCACCCGCCGAGCGGGCGAGCGGGAACAGTCCGTCTTCGAGACCGCCGAGTGTCACCACGGGCCACTCGAGTCCCTTGGCCATGTGGACCGTCATGAGAGTCACACCCGTCGGGTCGCCGGTCCCCTGATCGGCCGAGGTCACGAGGGCGGCCTGGGTCAGGTAGCGCTCGATCAGCGATGTCCCCGTCCCCCTTCCCTCTTCCCCGGCCTCTTCCCCGGCCTCATCCCCGTCGGCCTCCGCCGTCTCGGCCCACTCGGCGGCGCCGGCGATCAGCTCTTGCACGTTCTCGAGGCGCTCGATCCCCTCGGGCCCCTCTTCGGCGAGGTACTGTGGATAGCCCACGGCCGCGATCGTCTGCTCCAGCGCCGTCGCCGGGTCCGCCTGGCCGTAGCGGGCCCGCAGGTCCTCGAGCAGGCGGGTCAGTCCCACGAACGCATCCCGCACATTCGGCCGCAGGTCGGGGATCCGGCCGGCCGCGCCGGCGGTCTGGAACAGCGACTGTTTCCACTGGGTCGCCGTCCGCACCAGGGGCGCGAGCGAGGCGTCGCCGATCCCGCGGCGCGGGACGTTCACCACGCGCAGAAAGGCCTGGTCGTCCGCCGGGTTGGCGATGAGGCGCAGATACGCGAGCACGTCCTTCACCTCGCGGCGCTCGTAGAAGCTCACGGCACCCACCAGGCGGTAGGGGATCCCCCGGAACCGAAAGGCCTCTTCGAGCGGGCGCGACTGGGCGTTGGTGCGGTACAGCACGGCCATTCCTTCATAGGGGATGTCGTCGGCGGCGGCGCGCCGCGCCAGCTCCGTGGCCAGCCACTCCGCCTCGTCGCGCTCATCGGCGGCGGTGAGCAGCGTGACCGGCTCGCCGCCCTGCTGCGCGGTGAACAGCGTCTTGCCCAGCCGGCGCGCGTTCTCCGCGATGACCCCGTTGGCGGCGTCGAGGATCACCTGGGTGGAGCGGTAGTTCTGCTCCAGCTTGATCAGCGTGGTCCCGGGGAAGTCGTGCTGGAACGACAGCATGTGCCGCACGTCCGCCCCGCGCCAGCCGTAGATCGCCTGGTCGTCGTCGCCCACCACACAGAGGTTGGTGTGCCGCGCCGCCAGCTGCCGCACCAGCCGGTACTGCGCCGCGTTGGTGTCCTGGAACTCGTCCACCAGGACGTGGTCGAAGCGCCGTTGCCAGTAGGCCAGGCGCTCAGGGTGCTCGGCGAAGAGCGTGAGCGGAAACAGCAGCAGGTCGTCGAAGTCCATCGCGTTGGCCTGCTTCAAGGCGGGGCCGAGCGCGGCGTAGATCTCCGCCGCCACGCGCTCCAGCGGGCTTTCGGCGCTCGCGCCGAGCTCCTCGGGGAGGAGCATGCGGTTCTTGGCGCCGGAAATGATGGCGTGGATCGCGCGGGGCGGATTGGCCTTGGGCGAATGGCCGCGCTGCTCCAGCAGCCGTTTGACCAGCGCTTCGGAGTCGTCCTGGTCGTAGATCGTGAAGTTGGGCCCGAAGCCCAGGAGCGGCGCCTCGCGCCGCAGCAGCCGCGCCGAGAGCGAGTGGAACGTCCCGATCCACAGGCCGCGCGGATCGGCGCCGAGCAGGGTCGCGACCCGGGCCCGCATCTCGCCCGCCGCCTTGTTGGTGAAGGTGACGGCGAAGATGCGCGAGGGCGCCACGCCGCGCTCCTGGATCAGGTGGGCGATGCGGGCCGTCAGCACGCGCGTCTTGCCCGAGCCGGCTCCCGCGAGCACCAGCAACGGTCCACCAGGATGGCGGACTGCAGCCTCTTGCGCGGGATTGAGCGGGAGCGTCACCCGTCCCCCCTCCCCCGTCCTCCGTCCCGCTCTTGGACCAGCGGAAACTCCAGCACGAACTCGGTCCCCTCTCCGCCCGGTGCCGGACGGTACAGCAGCCGCCCGCCATGCTGTTGCTCGACGATGCGGCGCGCGAGCGCCAGGCCGATCCCCCACCCACCGGGCTTGGTGGAGATCCCGGGCTCGAACAGGTTGGCGCGCACCTCGGGAGCGACGCCGGGGCCGTCGTCGCGCACCGCGATCCGGGCCGTGCGGGGGACCGCGTCGACCGTGACGTCGATCCTGCCGCCGCGCCCGGAGAGCGCGTCGATGGCGTTCTTGATGACGGCCTCGAGCGCCCATTCCACGAGCACCGGATCCCCCAGCGCAGTGGGGCCCGGCCCGGTGGCGCGCAGCGCCAGCGCCACCGGGCTCGCGAGGGTGGGGAGGCGCGGCCGGAAGTAGCTCACGACCCGCTCCGCCACCGCCCCCAGGCCCACCGGCTCGCGCCGGGCCGGCCGCCCGATGCGCTCGAACCGCTTGGCCACACGCTCGAGCCGCTCCGCATCCGCCTGAAGATGATCGGCCAGCTCGGCCCCGGTGGTATCCGGATTTTCCCGCAGGTAGGCAATCCATCCCGTGAGGCTCATGAGTGGCGTCCCGAGCTGGTGCGCCGACTCGCGCGCCATGGCCACCCACAGCCGGTCGCGGGCCGCCGCGACCTGCGAGCGGTACGCCCACCCCGCGAGCAGCGCGAGGCACACGAGCACGGACCCTTCCAGGACGGCGAGCCGCGTCAGCGTGCGCGCCGCCGGGCCCGCCCCGTAGTGGATGGTGCCGACCCCGGGCTGCACCACCGGCGCATTCACGGCGTCGAGCTGGGCGATCCAGGCGCGCAGCCGCGCCGTGTCGGCGCCCACCGTGGGCGGCGCGTTGTCCAGCGCCGTGATGCGTCCCGCCGTGTCGGTCACGACGATGGGGATGCCGAGCGAGCGCACCTGGCGGGCGAGATCGAGCAGTGCATCCGTGGTGGCATCCGGGCCGGGGTCGTTCAATCCGGCGAACACGCGCCCCAGCAGCGCGCTGGTCTGGCGCGCGTCGTCGCGCAGGTGACGCGCCACGATCCATCCGTATCCGACCGTGATCCCCCCGAGCAGCAGCGCCAGTCCGACGACGACGGGAGGACCCGCGCGGCGGAGCGCGCCGTTACGAGCCACCGGATGGCACGAAGCGCTCGGTCCCGAGGTAGGGGACGAGCGCCGGCGGAACGGTCACGGACCCGTCGGCTTGCTGATGGGTTTCGAGCAGGGCGGCGACGGTGCGCGGCAGCGCCACGCCCGAGGCGTTGAGCGTATGGACGAACTCCGGCTTCGCCCCCGCCCCGGAGCGGTGGCGGATGTTGGCGCGGCGCGCCTGAAAATCCGTGAAGCTGCTCGAGCTCGAGACTTCGAGCCACTGCCCCACTCCGGGAGCCCACACCTCGAGGTCGTACTTCTTGGCCGCGGCGAAGCCCAGGTCCCCGATCGCCATCAGCACCACGCGATACGGCAATTCGAGCCGCTGCAGCACGGCCTCCGCGTGCCCGGTCAGCCGTTCGTGCTCCGCCGGTGATTCGGCCGGCCGGCAGAAGCGCACCAGCTCGACCTTGTCGAACTGATGCACCCGCAGCAACCCGCGGGTGTCCTTGCCGGCGGCGCCCGCCTCGCGCCGAAAGCACGGGGTATAGGCCGTGTAGGCGAGCGGCAGCTTCGCCCCATCCAGGATCTCGTCGCGGTGCAGGTTCGTGACCGGGACCTCGGCCGTCGGCACGAGAAACAGATCGTCCGGCGTCGTCTTGTAGGCGTCGTCCTCGAACTTTGGGAGTTGGCCGGTGCCGACCATGCTCTCGCGGCGCACCAAGAAGGGCGGCTCGACCTCGACGTACCCGTGCTCGCGGGTGTGCAGGTCGAGCATGAAGTTGATCAGCCCGCGCACCAGCTTCGACCCGGGACCCACGAACACCGGGAAGCCCGATCCGGAGAGCTTCGCGCCGCGCGCGAGGTCCAGCATACCGAGCGTCTCGCCGAGCTCCCAGTGCGGCTTGCCGCCCCGCGGCGCGGGCTCGCCCCAGGTGCGGACCACCTTGTTGTGCGACTCGTCGCCGTCCGGGACGTCCGGGAGCGGGAGGTTCGGAACGTACAGCAGCTTGTCCTCGACCGCGGCTTCGATGCCGCGCAGCTCGGCTTCCAGGGTCTCGATGCGCTGGCCCAGCGCGCGGCGGCCCTCCCGCACGGCCGCCGGGAGCTCGCCCTGCTGCTTCATCAGGCGTGCGTCGGTCTTCGCGGCCTCGTTGCGCTCTCCTTTGAGCTGATCGAGCTGGCCGGTGAGGGCGCGGCGGCGCATGTCGAGCGCCTCGAGCTCGTCGAGCAGCCGGGTGAGGCTCGGATCGCCGCGCCGGGCGAGCGCAGCGCGCACCTGCTGAGGCGAGGCGCGAAGCAGCTTGAGATCGATCACGGAGCTACTGCGTGGGCAGTCCCGGGGCGAGACCCCGGTAGCCGCAATTCTGATCGACGAGAATCTCGAACTGGAGACGCCGCGCCGCGGTGTCAACGCTCAGGACGTGAAGCTTGGCGTACAACGGGACGGAGCCGATGAGGCAGGTCACCGGGCGCGACACCACGTAGAGGACCGTCCCGGTGTCGACGGTGACGGCCGAGTCCAGCACGTAGCCGCCGAACGGCGCCAGCTTGATGGCCGCGAACGCCGTGCTCGTCCGTTGCAGCCCGGACGCCCTGCCAAGATGGAGCGCTGCGGTGGGGAGCAGTGTGGGCTTGCTGACCGAGTCGAAGTCGAAGGCGAAATCCAGGTTCACCGTCGTGTCGGTGCGTACGGTCAGCCGGTCCTGCATCGAATAGGCGGATGGCAAGGTGATGGCGGTGCCGCGCAACGCGTACAGCGACACCGTGTCCACGGCGTTCGTGTAAAACGCGGCCGGCAGGCCCGTCGTGTTGCTGCACGCGGCAGCGAGCAGCGCGAGACCGGTGACGACGGCGGTCACGGCGACGAGTCGGTGGCGCGGAGTCATGCGGTGCCGGAGAAGATACCGAGCCGCGTCCAAGTGGGTCAACCCGCGATCACTGCTTGACTTCGCCAGACTCCATTCCTAGCTTGGCCGCCGTATGGCGACGATCCGCGAAGTGGTCGAGGCGCTGAGCCGCCGCACCGGTGTGGACGCGGTGGTCGTCGTCGGGCGCGACGGGCTGCCGATCGACTCTCGCACCGCCAACGGCGTCGACGCCGAGAGCGTCGCCGCGCTGCTCCCGTCGGTCATCAACGGCATGGCGCAGCTCGGGCAGGCGGGCGGACGCGGGGACTTCGGCGCCGGCGTGCTCGAGTTCGGCGCCGGCCTCGCGCTGGTCTCGGTCCTCCACGCCGACGCGCTGCTGGTGGTGCTGGTGCAACCGTCCACCAACGTGGGCGCGCTGCTCTACGACCTGCGCCGCCACCGCTCCGCGATCGCCGGCCTCCTCTGAGCGGGAGGCGGCCGCGTTGTCGCCCACCCGGCGGCACCTCCTCGTCATCGACGACGAGCCGCACATCGGGCTGCTGCTGCGCCCCCATCTCGAGCGGCTCGGCTATCGCGTGAGCCTGGCGCGCACGCTCGCCGAGGCGCGCGCGGCGCTGCAGGACCGCCACGCCCCCCTCGACGCCATGCTGCTCGATCTCCACCTCCCCGATGGCTCGGGCCTCGACCTGCTGCGGGAGCTGCGCGCCGCCGCCGCCACCCGTCGTCTCCCGGTCATCGTGCTGACCGCCGAAGGCGACGAGCGCGTCCTCGGCGAAGTGGAAGAGCTGGGCGCCGCGCTCCTCACCAAGCCGTTCAGTCCCAGCAAGCTCACGGCCCGTATCACCGCCATGCTGGACGACGGGCCCGCCCCCGAGGAGCCCCGGTGAACGTCTGGGCCGCGATCCTCGCGGGGGGGTCGGGCACGCGGTTCTGGCCGCTGTCGACGCCCGAGCGCCCCAAGCAGCTCCTGCCGCTGGCCGGCGACCGCCCGCTGCTGCAGCAGGCCGTGGAGCGGCTCGAAGGGCTGGTGCCGCCCGAGCGCATCCTCATCCTCACCGGACCGTTCCTCGTGGACCAGGTGGCGCGCGCGGTCCCGCAGATCCCGCGGGCGCAGGTGCTGGCGGAGCCGCGGGCGGCGTCCACCGCGCCCGCCCTGGTGTGGGCGGCGCACTGGATCTCCGAGCGCGACTCGGGCGCGCAGCTGCTCTCGCTGCACGCCGATTGGGCGGTCGAAGACGATCGCGCCTTTCGCGCGGCCGCCCGGCAGGCGCTCGCGGTGGCCGAGGAGTACGACGTGCTGGTAACGGTGGGCGTCAAGCCGACCCGCAACGAGACGGCGTACGGCTACATCGTCCCCGGCAAGCCGCTGGGCGGCGCGCGGGGGGTGCGGCGCTTCGTCGAGAAGCCATCGCCGGCGCGCGCCGCGCTGCTGCGGCAGCGCGGGGCGCTCTGGAACACCGGTCTGTTTGCGTGGGGCGTGGCGCGCTTTCTCGGCGAAGCAGGCGCCTACGCGCGCGAGCTCAAGCCGGGATGGCCGGCGCTCGCGGCGGGCGATATCGCCGGCTTCTTCGGTGCGGTGCGCCCGGTCGCGGTGGACGTCGCGGTGTTGGAGCGGACCAAGCGCCTCGCCGTGGTCGCCGGCACGTTTCGCTGGGACGACATCGGCTCGTGGGACGCGCTGCTGCGCATTCGCCGGCCCGACGCGCGCGGCAACGTCGTGGTCGGGAACGTCACCCTGGCGGACGACGTCCGCCGCTCGGTCGTCTGGTCCGACAGCGAGCACCTCGCGGTGATCGGCCTGGAAGACATGGTCGTGGTGCGGGCCAACGGCCACACCCTCGTCATGCCGACGGGGCGCGCCGAGCGGCTGAAGCAACTCGTGCAAGGCCTGTGACCCACGCGCTCTATCTGCTCGATCCCGAGCCGAGTGCCGCGTGGGCGCCGTTCCTCGGCGCGCGTCCGCTGTGTGAGCTGCGCGCCGGCGCCCACCTGATCCGCGAGCGCTGGGAGGCGTTCGTCGGCGCGGAAGCCGCGGGGATTCTCGCCCTGCCCCACCTCGCTGGCTTCGCCGAGCCGGGCGTCCCGGCCGTGACGCCCCGCCACCCGGTGGCGGGCCCCGCCATCATCGGGTCCTCCACCTTCGCGCCCCGCGGGCTCGCACCCGCGCTCCCCGACGGCGCCTTCCGGCTCACGTGCGGCGGCATCACGGTAGGCTGGGGCGTGGAGGCGGGCGCGACGTGGGACCGGCCCCAGCCGCATGCGCGAACGATCGAGGTCGAGGGCGCCGTGCTGCACGGTGTGTACGACCTCGTCGCCACGCTGGAGCGGCTGCTCCACGCTGACCTGCGCGCCCTGCTGGCCGACGCCGACCCGATTCCCGCGGGGAGCATCGTGCTCGGCGACCCCGCCGCGATCGCGTTGCACGATGCGGCGGTCGAGCCGGGCGTGATATTCGACGTCCGCGGCGGTCCCGTGGTGCTCGAAAGCGGGGCCGAGGTGCGCTCGGGGACGCGGCTCGAGGGACCGTTGTGGGTGGGCGCCAATGCCCACGTGCTGGGCGGCCCGGTGCGGGTGACGGCGATCGGTCCCCGTTGCAATGTGCGGGGCGAAGTGTCGAACTGCGTGTTTCTGGGGTATGCCAACAAGGCCCACGACGGCTTTGTGGGCCACTCGGTGATCGGCCGCTGGGCGAACCTCGGCGCCGGCACGATCACGTCGAACCTGAAGAACACGTACGGCCGCGTCCGGCTCGACGTCGCGGGCACGCCACTCGAGACGGGACTCCAGTTGCTGGGCAGTCTCATCGGCGACCACGCCAAGACGGCGATCGGGACGCTGCTCGCGACCGGCACGGTGGTGGGCACCGGCGCCAACGTCTTCGACGCCGCGCGGCCCCCCAAGTATGTCCCGCCGTTCGCGTGGGGGGCGACGGGCGGGGCGCGCATGAGCCGTGACGGGTTTCTCAGCATCGCCGAGCGAGTCCTGCCGCGACGCGACGTCGCAGTGGACGCAGCGCTGCGGGATCTGCTGGGACGGATTTACGATTGGGCCACGGGGTGACGGCCGCGCGTTGCGGCCGGCACCGCCACCGCGCAAATTGCACAACTCCATCCCCACACGAGCGGCATGGCGCAGACCGAGCAATACCGGCGGGTCGGAAAATTCGAGCTGCACGAGCCCATCGGCGAAGGGGCGATGGGCGAGGTCTGGCGGGCGTACGACTCCGTCATCCGCCGCTACGTCGCGCTCAAGCTGCTCTCGCGGGCGGGCCGGTCGGCGGACGCGCGCGAGCGACTGCTGCGCGAGGCCCGCGCCGCCGGCGCCCTGCAGCACCCCAACATCGTCACCATCTACGACCTGGGCGAAGCGGACGGGCAACTGTTCATCGCCATGGAGCTGGTCGACGGACGTGACCTGAGCACGTTGATCGCGCTGAGCGAGCCGCTGCCGCTGGAGCGCAAACTGGACCTCGTGATCGAGGTGCTGCAGGGACTCTCCTACGCGCACGAGCGCGGCGTCATTCACCGCGACATCAAGCCGTCCAACGTCCGGATCGCCTCCGACGGCTCCGTCAAGATCATGGACTTCGGGATCGCACGCCTGCAATCGGCCGACGTCACCGGATCGGGCGCGATCGTCGGGACGCCGACCTACATGGCCCCCGAGCAGATCACCAACGGCGCGATTACGCCCGCCACCGACGTGTTCGCGGTCGGCTGCCTGCTGTACGAGCTCCTCGCCTATCGCAAGCCGTTCGAGGGCGAAACCGTGCATGGCGTCCTGTACCAGGTGCTCACGACCGACCCCAAGCCGCTCCGCACCACCGTGCCGTCGATCCCGGCGGCGCTGGAGCGCGTGGTGTCGAAGGCGCTGATCAAGGTGCCGGAGGAGCGCTACGAGACGGCGCGTCAGATGCAGTCGGCCCTGTTCGCCATCCGCGCCGCCCTGTCGGGTGCGTCCGATACGACGGAGCGACTCAGTCTGCGGTGGACGCCCATCCCGTCGGCGGTGCTGCGCCTGGTGACCCACGCGCCGCTGAAGTGGCGGGCGGCGGTCCTGACCACGTTGATGGTCACGGCGCTGGTGCTGTTGTACGTGTCGCGCTCGCCCTCACCCGTGGCCGCCCCGATCGGCGACGCGCAATTCGCGGGAGCGAGCCTCGATCAGGTCCTGGGCTATGCGCTGCCGGCGACGCTCAACGCCGCCCTCGTGGCGCAGCGGGATTCGACCCTCGCGGCGCGGGAGCGCGCCCGCCGTGCCGGCGCCATGAAGAACAACGTGCCCTCGCTCATCCTGGCCGAGACGGTCCTGCTGACCGCGGAAGGGGCCCTGCGCTCGGGCGACCTGGCCCGCGCGGCCAGCGGGTACGTGAGCGCCATCCCGCAGTATCGCAAGGCGCAAGAGGAAGCCGCAGCGCTGCGGCGCGAGGCCCAGCTGGCGCTGGCGCGCGCCACGCCGGTGGTGAACGCGCTCGGCTCGACCCGCCCCGAAGCGGGGCGCGCCGGGGCCTCCTTGGGGCGCGCCGAATCGCTCTACGCGGCCGGAGATTGGGCCGTCGCCCGGCTCGCGGCGCAAGACGCGGAACAAGTGGGCGTCGCCGCCGGTGTCGCACCGCCGTCGCTACAGCCCGCCGAGACCCGCGCCGCGGTCGGCGTGCTGCTGCAGGATCTCGAGCGCGCCATGGCGAGCGAGCGCGTGAGCAACCTCCAGGTGCTGATGCCCGGCATGGCGGCGAAAGACGTGACGGCGTGGGAGACGTTCTTCCAGCGCTACACCCGCCTCACGGCCCGGTACGCCGTTGAGCGCCTGAGCGCGCGCGGCGACACGGCGAACGCCGCGGTGCGCACGTCGTACACCTTCGTGCCGGCCGGAGGCGGGGCCCAGCGCGAAACCCGCCTGCGCCAGGCGATCCGCTTCCTCAAGACGCCGGACGGCTGGCGCATCGCGAACATCCGCGACGCCCCGTGAGCTAATCCCAGGCGCGCTCCGTCGGCGGCGGTGCTGGCGGGATCGCCACCGAGTCCGCCCGCGCCGTGGCAGGACCCACGCGGTGCAGCGTCACTGGCTTCTCCAAGTCCCCACCCGACAGCGTGAGCTTGTCCGCTGCGAGCTTCATCCCGTAGACCTGCCACACGCCGTCCCCGAGCGCGAGCCACAGGCTGTCGCCGACGATGCGCCAGCGGGCGACCTGCTCGCCGAACTGGGCGGAGCTATCGCCCCGAACCATGATGTTGCGGATCTCGTCTTCGGTCTTGGCCTGCCACTTGCCCTCGAGGTGGGAGCGGTGGGGGGCGGTTT
This sequence comes from Gemmatimonadales bacterium, assembly GCA_035601235.1. Lineage (GTDB taxonomy): Bacteria > Gemmatimonadota > Gemmatimonadetes > Gemmatimonadales > GWC2-71-9 > AG41. Next base: position 6,735 of record DATNOR010000112.1, on the reverse strand, counting down.
GGGCGGCGAGCCCGGGACCGAGTCCGACGAGCAGGACGAGCAGAGCGGCGCCGCGTGGCATCACCCGTGAAAGATACGTCCCCTGGAAGGGGCCAGGTCAGGTCTTCACGGTGCCGAGCGGCGCGCGCTCGTCGGTCATGACCGCCAGCTGGGGCTCCCACTGCTGCATCATGCGCACGAACGCGCCCGCCAGCTCGGGATCGAACTCGACCCCCGCCCGATCGCGCACGTAGGCCAGCGTCCGCTCCTGCGGCCAGGCCTCCCGATACGGGCGGTTGGTGCGCAGCGCGTCGTACACATCGCACACGTGAACGAGCTTGCTGGCGCGGTGGCAGTCGCGCCGGAAGCGCAGGGTCGGGTAACCCCCACCGTTCAACATGATGTGATGCTCGTACGCCACCACGGCGGGCAGCTCGAGCTGCTCGTCCGACTTGAGGATGATGCGCGCGCCTTCGACGGGATGCTGGTTCATGAGGGCGCGCTCTTCGTCGGTGAAGCGACCCGGCTTGGTGAGCACGTCGAGTGGGATCGTGACCTTGCCGATATCGTGCAGCAGCCCGGCGATACCGAAATTCCGCACGTCACGCGCGCTCAACCCCAGGTGCTCGGCGAGCGCCATGGTCAGCACCGCCACGTTCATGGAGTGCGTGGTGGTGTATTGGTCGAACTCCTTGAGCTGCAGCAACGGGATCACGAGCTGGCGGTCGCTGTGCATCGCGATCGACAATGACCGCACGACCGCTTCGGCTTCGCTGAGCGGCACAACGCCCTGAGACCGGACGGCGTCCTGGAACCACCGGACCGTTTCCGCCTCTTCGCCCAGCGAGTAGCCGATCGTGGCCGTGGCGACCGGCGCCTCGGCCGACCCCGCGTCGCCCTTCACGCCGACCGACCCGAAGCGGATGCTGGACTGACGCAGCTGATGCGCCTCCGTCGTGTCGATCGCCGAGAGCGTCAACCGCGCCAGCACCTCGTCGAGGAACCCCTCGAATTCGTCGCGGCTCACGCGGTCGGCGAACTCGAGTCGTTGGATGCCCGCCTGGGCGAGGCGCCGCGACCAGTCCCACGCCTTCAGCTCCCGGACGGGGAGGTTTCCGAACACGATCTCATCGCCCAGAAACGTGAACAGCGCGTTAGGCGCGGTAGACTGGAGGTCGTGCAGCTGCTGGAAGGCGTCGTCGATCGCGCGCTCGCGCGCCGGGTGCCCCGCGGCGTACAGCGTCATCGCGGCGAGCGCGTGCGCGAACGCGGAGAGGAACCCGGCGGGCCCGCTCACGACCCGCTGCCCCGCTCGCCCGTGTCGGCCGCGGCCCCGATGTCGGGATCGCCCGACGCCGCGGCCCGCCGCAACACCGCCCGCGCCCGTGGATCCCGTTGCCACCCGCTCGCGAGCCCCGCCAGCGCGCCGAGCAGCTCCGCCGATTTGGGCGCCAGCTTCTCCCGTCCGAACAGGGTGCGACCGCCCGAGGTCAGCCGCAGCAGTACCTCAAGCGCCGCCGGCGCCCGGGCGTAGCCCAGGGCGCGGACGGCGAGCGTGCGCACGTCGGGCGGCAAGGCACGATCGAGGGCGCGGCCCGCCAGCGTGGGGACGGCGGCGTCGGGGCAGCTCTGCAGCGCCACCGCCAGTCCCAGCGCCAGGCGCAGGGTGCGCGGATCCGGGTCCTGCAGGCCCAGCGCCAGCGCCGCGTCCCGCTCGGCGGGAAGCTTGACCTGGACCTTCACTGCCTGCCAGCGCACGCGGGCGTCCGCGTGCCGCAGGTACGTGGCCGCCGAGAACCCCGCCGGGAGCGGCGACAGGTCCTCGAGTAAAGCGAGCATGTTCCGGGTGACGTACCAGCGCGGGTCCTGGAGCCGCGGGATGACCACGGGAGCGATCTCCGGCCCCATCTTGGCGAGCTGGGCCAGCAGGCCGCGGCGCACCCCGCGCGCCTCGGCGGCCGCGAGCGCGTCCAGGAGCGGCGCGGCGGCCGGGAGACCCACCCGGGGCACCAACCGCTCGAGCGTCTTGAAATCCACCGGCTCCCGCGTGGCGAGCTGGCGCACGACGTCCGGCGTCGCGAGGCGGGCCCACACCTCGGGCGCCGCACCCTGGGACTCGGGGACTTCGGCCAGCGCATCGAGCAGCTGGCCGAGCCGCCCCTCGCGCACCACGCGATCCGCGGCCGCGAGCACCTGCGGGTTGACGGCGTCGATCTCGAGCGCCATCGCGACGATACGATCCGGCTCGGTCGCGTGCTCGCCGTCGGCCGTCGCCCCGCGCTCGGGCGCCGCCCGCGCCATGCGCGCGAGCGCCGCCCCATACTGACCGGGATTCGGGTCCTGCAGGGTCCAGCCCTGTAGCAGTTGCCGTACCTGGTCGCGCAACGCCGCGTCCGCCTGCGGCCGCACGGTCGCGGCGCCGGCCTCGGCGTGCGCGGCCAGCTTGGACAGCATGCGGACCAGCGAGTGCGAGATCGTTTGGTGCGAAGAGTCGGCGGCGGCCTGAAGGATCTCGAGCACCGCGTCGACCGCCATTCCGTCGGTCGAGTCGTAGACGAACTGGCGCCGCTGCACGAAGTCGCCGCCCATTTCGACGAGCCGCCGCAGCGTGTCCGGCTTGAGGGCGCGGATCAGGCGGGAGGTGCGGCGCCGTAGCGCGACTGCCTCCGTGCTGCCCGCGGTCTTCAGCTCGTCCGCGATCTGCAGCAGGTAGCCCACGATCACCTGGTCGTACGCTGCGGCATCGGTCCGGGGGTGCTCGTCGATGGCGCGGGCGATCACCGCCGGCTCGGTCGCGGTCGGGTGGTCGTCCCCCGCCTGCGCGGTGAGGGCGGCCCTGGCCAGGCCCACCCACAGCTGCGCGGCCCGCGCCCCCCGCTCGGACGCGGGCGCCCCGTCGTCCACGAGCTCGAGGCGCTCATACGTGAGCGGATGCAGCTGCACGCACGTCCAGGCGCGCAACTGCTCCGGCGGGCCGAGGCCGAGGGGCTGCCCGGTGCGCTCCGCCTCCACGGCCAGTGTCTTCAGGACGCTCGCCATCTCGCCGGGCTCGACCCCGCGGCGGAACGTCACGGCCCCGAGGTGGTGCCGGTGCAGCCGGGCGGCGAGCTCGGCCAATACCGGGTGTTTCGGATCGGTCGCGACGCCCTCGATCACCAGTTGTTGCCGCGCGACGCCGAGCGACAGCGTGGCACGGTCGAGGAGCAGGAGCCCGGCGCGCCGGGTCACCCCCGCCGCCGCGGGCGCGAGCGAGGGGTGGCCCTCCGGATACATGGCGTGCTTGTGCAGCGCAATGGAGAACTCGATCAGGAAATCCGCGAGGTCGCGGGAGAGGGCCGCGCGCTCACCGCCGGGTGCAGGCATAAGGGCAAAGATACAAGGACCGGCAAAAAACTAGACGCACAGACGCACAGGGGAGAACAGCACGGAGGGAGCAGAGAACCCCTGCTCCCTCCAGTCTGTTCGCTTCTGTTGCGTCTGCGCCTCTGTGCGTCTAGTAGAGATCCACCCAGCCCCGTTGCATTGCCTGCGTGGGGTAGGCCGATGACTGCAGCGCGGCCTGCAGGGCGCACGAGGAGTACAGCAATGAGGTGTTGCCGGCAAGCGACACGTTGTCGTCTACCGAAACGCTCGCCGCCATCACGGCGCCCGTGATCTTATTGCCGGTCCCCGTCATCTTGAGTCCCCCACGCGCGATCACTGCTCCGTCGAACGCGAAGTTGCCTGCCACGGTGAAGTCACCGTCGACCAGCAGGATTCCCTGCCCGCGCCCGGTGGTGACCTTCAAGTCTCCCAGCACGTGGATGATCGGGAAGTAGGTGTCGCACGCCCCCGCCGGGCTCGTGTGGTTCGGCTCGCCCCAGTTCGCCGGAATCGCGTTGGCCTGACACACGCCGCCGACAATGAGCGGCTGGATGCCGTTGAGCAAGCTCCCGCCCGCATAGGTCAGGTTCGCCGACGCCGCGAGCGACTGGTAGTTCGAGTTGCCGTAGTTGAAATACGTGTTCGAGTCGCTCGCCGCGGGAGTCGTGAGCACCGTCGGACTCCCGTTGATGGTCACGCTCCCCCCGTTGAAGGTGGCCGTGGTCGTGGGGGATATCGCCGCCCCGGCGACGTTCTGGGTGCCGCCGCAGCCGGACCACCCGGCGGGGGCCGCGTCGTTCCCGTTCACGGTGACGTTCCCCGAAACCGTCGTATTGCCCTGGGTCGTGATGGCGCCCATGAAGTTCATGTTCGGCATATTGAGCCGGAACAGCACGCCGTAGCGGCGCCGCGCCGAGGCCTGGCTTCCCAAGTCGCCCGCGTACCCTTCGGAGACCACCCAAAAGAACGGCCCGTCGAGACGCGTGACCACCACGTTGGCGGTGGCGCCGCGCGGCGCGGTGTAGGCCTTCTTGAGCGTGTCGCCGGTCTTGAGCCGGGCGTTATCGGCCAGGTTCCAGTCGACGGGAATGCGGTTCAACCCCAGCTCGGCGGCCGCGGCGGCGCGGGCGGTGCGCACCGTGTTGCTGCCGACGCGGTAGTCCTGGGTGGAGACGAACAGCACGCTCCCCATGAGCACCCCGATGACCACGATGGCCCCGAGGGCCATGATCATTGCGACGCCCTGCTGCGATTGTAGTATCCGACGCATACGTCCCTCGTTTCCTCTCACGGCGATTACCTGCGGTTGCGCAGACCGATTTCGATGCGCAGCGAATCGCGGAACACGGTGCCCCCTGCCCCACTCAGGTTCATGAGCGACCCCGCCTGGCCCCGCACGATGAGGCTGATGCGCGCGACCTGGAGCGGGTTGGCGGTCACCGCGCCGGTAGAGTCGTAGTAGGCGAACTGCACGCCGCTGGTCGTGCCCGCCGCGTACGGCTGGAACGGACCGGCGATCGACTGCGTGGGGTTGCAGGCCGGGACGCGCCCCGGCAGGCAGTCGTAGAATCCCAGATACCACTGGTTGTCGGTGTCTTTGTACATCCGGTAACGCACGCGGCGGAAGAAGCGAATCGCCGAGCCCACGATCACCTTGCTGCTCGCCGCGGGCGAAAGGGTCAGCTGGTAGCTCGGGTTGTTGGCCGTCAGGTCGCCGGGCTGTGACAGCCCGGTCGCGCTGGGGCAGCCGTTGGCGACGTTCCCCGTCACCGGTGTCACCGCCGTGATCTGATGCTTTGTCCAGGCGTCGTCGGTCACGGCGAAGCTCGAGGAGTCATTGTAGACGAGGAGTGAGTCGCCCGCAGCAGGGAGCCGGCTCCAGCTGGTCATGGTCGCGCCCGTGGCCAGGATGCGCGGCACGGTCGAGAGCTTCCCGGCCGTGTTGGCGCACACCACCGAGCTGCCGAACACGGAGCGGAACTCCAACGCCGAGTCCGACATGACGGAGATATCCCCGCCCACGCTCGAGATCCCCCGGAGATCCGCGGGCAGCATCGCGGCCGCCTGACGGATCTGCTGCCGGGTGTTGATCAGGTCGTTCGCGCTGTTGTAGAACCGCTGCTGCCGCAGCAGCACCTTCACGATGGCCCCCGACACCAGGCCCATCAGCACCATGCTGATGAGCAGCTCGATGAGCGTGAACCCGGCTCGGCGCGCCCGCGCCACTCTCGCGGTCAGCATGGCAGGAAACTCCGGAACGTTTCAGTGCGAGTCTGATGGTTGCTCAGGAACGTGACGGAGACCGTCACGTCGTCCTCCGCACGCGGCAGGTGGCTGAGCGTCCACGTCTCGGCGATGCCGCGCGTCGTGGCCGAGCCGCTCGCGCGGCTCGCACACGTGGTCGTGCGGATGCGTTCGAAGCGCGATTCCGCCACGCCCGCCGCGATGGTCCGGGACTGCGTGCTCGTCAGCGTCGTCATGATCACGGACGCCGTCCCCGCCAAGGCGAGCAGGCCGATGCTGAAGATCACGACGGCCACCAGGAGCTCGGCGAGCGTGAAGCCTCGCTCCGAGCGTGGGGACACGGGTGCAAACGCGAGTAGGGTCATCAGCAGCTCTTTCCGGTGATCTTCCCGAGGCCCGTCACACAGACCGTATCGGTACGGCCAGCGTATTGGACAATGATCCTGGGCACCGTAGTGGGGTACGGGGCGAACCCGCGGGGATCGAACGGGATGCTGTCCTTACCCAGGGGGCTCGTGGCCAGGTGCGCGCCGTAGCGCTGCCAGAAGTCGAGCGCTGTGCCCAGCTGCACCGGCGTGCCCGACGAATCGACGAGAATCTTCAGGACGTCGCCGCTGCGGACCACCCACGCCGCCCGGCTCTGTTGGATCGCGATCGCGCGTCCCCGGAACAGGTAGGCGGTCACGTCGCGCGTGGCGGCGCGGCGCGAGGCCGCGTACCACGAACCCCGGACGGCTCGGACCATCATCGTCGTCATGATGCCCAGCACGACGAACACGATCATCATTTCGATGAACGTGAATCCGGCGACCCGACAGCGGCGCGAGAATGAAGGACTGAGCACGGACGCCTCCTCACTGCGTTTGGGAACGTGTGACGTGTGGTCCACGGGCAAGGCCCATGCCGAGCGGGACTCCCTCAGGACGGGGACCCGTTCACGTCTTGCACAGCGTCAATATCCAATACATGTGGCAACATGCAATAACCCAACGTGGTATAGCGTCAACGTACTATAGCATATAGATGCTATATCACCTCTCGTTGTAACATCCGAAATTCCGGCTCGGTGTCAACTTTCGATGCATCCCGGCACGGCCCGGTGTCCTTCGTCACACACGCGGGGTAACGCCAGGCCGGCTCGCGACGTCT
>DATNOR010000111.1:0-5785 GCA_035601235.1 Gemmatimonadales bacterium | reverse complement strand
CAGTTGCGATAGGCGTCGCGGATCAGCAGGAAGCGGGGTGCACCGTCGGGGTCCCGTCGGAAGACGACACCGCCGGCGGAGGTCTCGCGTTGAGCGCGGCGCTGCTTGCGCTTCATGATGAACGCGGAACGCGGAAGGCGGAACGCGGAGCATCAGCACGAGCGCTGGCCCGCCTGTTCCGCGTTCCGCGTTCCGCGTTCCGCGTTGTCCCGTTGCACATTGGTCTCAGAACACGGAGAACGAGAAGTACTTCCGCGGGTTCGCCTGGATGTCGGACAGCAGCTGGCGCAGCTGGATCATGGTGAGCGTGGTCTCGCGATACAGCGTCGAGTCCGACACGAGCAGGCCCAGCGTGCCGCTGCGGTTGGAGATGCGCGACATCACGCTGTCCGCCGACACCAGCACCCGCACCAGGCTCTCCTGGTTCTTGTGCGCGGCATCGAGCAGGTCGCGGAAGTCCTGGGACGCCGAGCGCAAGTTCGCGCTGGTCGTGGCGGAGTTGTTGAGGATAGTCGCGAGCTGGCCCTGGTTCGTGGCCGAATCCACCCGGCCCAGCGTGGTTTGGAAGTTGGTCGCGGCCTTGGCGAGCACATCGGAGCCCTGCCGCAGGTTCGATCCCACCGAGCCCAGGACGTCGGCCTGGTCGTTCGTGACCCGGACCAGCTTGTCCGCCACCTGGCCGAAGTCCTTGATCGAGCGCCGCAGCTCGTTCACGGCTTCGGAATCGAAGGCGCTCTGGATGCGGCTCGAGACGGTGGCGATGTCGGTCGCGATCCGGCTCGCCTGCGCCGTGAGCTGCCCGATGTCGGGGAGCGTGGCGCCGGGCCACTTGCCGCTGCCGGCGGCCTGCGCTTCCGCGATCGCCTGCCGGATGTTCGGGTCGTTGGGGAGCTGGTCGACCGGCACCAGGGAGGCCGCCCACTCGCCGAACAGCGACGCCGAGGCGGCGATCACGGCGGGCTTGGACGGGGGCTGGGTGCCGGCGTAGATCTTCAGGTCCGCCTCGACCCAGTTGCCGCTGGCGAGGCGGATCGCCTCCACCCGGCCCACGCGCACGCCGCGCAACACCACCGGGTCGCCCACCCCGAGCCCGCCCACCGTGCGGAACCGCGCGGTGTAGACCGCCTCGGTGCGCCCGAGGTGCGCGCCCGAGAGCCACAGGGCGCCGGTCACCACGACGGCGAACGCGGCGATCACTACCACACCGACCGCGAACTCGTTTTCGCGCTTCACGTCGGGCGTCCCTCGATGAACTGCCGCACCACGGGATCCTCCGTCTCCTGGATCTGGGCCACGGTCCCCACCTGCCGGATCTTGCCCTCGTACAACATGGCGATGCGGTCCCCCACGGTGTAGGCGCTGCGCATGTCGTGCGTCACGACGATTCCGGTCACCCGCAGGTGCTCTCGGGTGCGCACCATCAGCTGATCGATCACGGCCGACGTCACCGGGTCGAGGCCGGTGGTCGGCTCGTCGTACAGGATGTAGCGCGGCCGCAGGGCGATCGCGCGCGCGATGCCCACCCGCTTGCGCATGCCCCCCGACAGCTCTGCCGGGTAGCGCTCCTCCGCGCCGGTCAGGTCCACGAGCGCCAGCGCCTCGCGCACGCGCGCGGCGATCTCGTCGTCGGACAGGTCGCGGCGCCGGAGACCGAGGGCGACGTTGTCGAACACCGACATCGAATCGAACAGCGCGGCGAATTGGAACACGAACCCGATCTCGCGCCGCAGCGCGGTGAGGGCGGCCCGTTCGAGCGTGGACACCGCGCGACCGTCAACGATGACGTCGCCCGCATCCGGCTGCAACAGGCCCACTACATGCTTCAAGGCAACGCTCTTCCCCGTGCCGGAATAGCCGATGATGACCGTAGTCTCGCCGTCCGGCACGCGCAGCGTGAACCCGTCCAGCACCGGGCGACCGTCGAACGCCTTGCGTACGTCCTGAAACTCGATCACCGCAACAGCACCAGGGCCCAGAAGGCATCGAGCACGAGCAGCAGCACGGCGGAATACACGACGGCGCGGGTGGTGCTCCGGCCCACGCCCTCCGCGCCGCCGCGCGTCGAGAGCCCCACCACGCACCCCACGAGGGTGATGGTGCACCCGAACGTGGCGCTCTTGAAGAGGCCGAACCAGGTGTCCTTGAAGCGATAAAACAGCTTCAGGCCCTTGAGAAACTCCTGGGTGGACAGATCGAGCAGCACGAGACTGGCGATCCAGCCGGTGACGATCCCGGTGAGGATCGCCAGGGCCACGATGACGGGGAACATCGTGGTCCCGGCCAGCACCCGGGGGAGCACCAGAAAGCTCTGGGGATCGTAGGCGAGCGTCTCGAGCGCGTCCACCTGCTCGGTGACCTTCATGGTGCCGAGCTCGGCGGCCATGCTGGCGCCGACGCGGCCCGCCAGGGCGAGCCCGGCGAGCACGGGCCCGAGCTCGAGCATCATCGTCTTGCCGACCAGGGTACCCACGAAGTAGAGCGGGACCGTGCCGGTGAACGTGTAGGAGGCCTGCAGGGCCAGGACCACGCCCGTGAACGCGGCGATGAACAGCGCGACGGGAAGCGAGTCGACCCCGACGCGCCGCATCTGTACGAGCGTCAGGCCTCCCCACACCGCGACGTCCGGGATGGCGTGCGCGAGATCCCGTACGAAATGGCCGAAGCCGCCGACCGCTTTGATCGCGTCGACGGTCTTTCGGCCGAGGCGTTCGATCACGGCCCTAAACTACGACGCCACGTTGCACGACGCCACGTTACACGAAACGAAAGTGGCCGGCACTGACTCTTGCCGGCCACCGCGTGCAACGTGGCGTCGTGGCGTCGTGGAACGTGTTAGGCTGCGAAGCTCGCCAAGGCCTTGCCTACATCTCCATCCCGCAGCCGCTTGAGCGCGCGATCCCGCAGCTGCCGCACCCGCTCGCGCGTCACGCCGAGCATGCCGCCGATCTCCTCGAGCGTGTGCTCGCGGCCGCCGTCCAGGCCGAAATACAGGCGCAGCACCTTGGCGTCGCGCCGCTGCAGGGTCCCGAGCGCCTGCTCGATCTCGTCCGACAGGAAGCGGTCCATCGCCTGGTCTTCCGTGTCGGGAAGATCTTCAGCGATGAAGCGCTCGATCAGCGAGCGATCGCCGTCGGGATCGAGCGGCGCATCGAGCCGCACGTCCCCGGTGTTGAGGGCCGCGAGCGACTGCACCACCTCGAGCGACAGCTTGGTGGCGTCGGAGATCTCCTCCGGCGTGGGCTCGCGCCGCAGGGTCTGCCGCAGGTACTCGGCCGTGCGTACGATGCGCGACAGGTCGGCCGTGCGGTTCAACGGCACGCGCACGGTGCGCCCCTGGCGCGCCAGCGCCGCCAGGATCGCCTGCCGGATCCACCACACCGCGTAGGAGATGAACTTCACTCCCTGGTCCGGGTCGAACTTCCGGGCCGCGGTGAGCAGCCCCACGTTGCCCTCGCCGATCAGGTCGGTGAGCGGCAGACCGCGGTTCTGATACTTCTTGGCCACCGAGATCACGAAGCGCAGGTTGCGCTTCACGAGCTCCTGCATCGACTCCTGATCCCCGGCGCGCACCTTGCGGGCAAGCGCGATCTCCTCCTTCTGGGTGAGGAGCGGCGTCTTGGACACCTCGTGGAGATACTGATCGAGAATGTCCCGCTCGTGCTCATGCGTGCCGAGGCCGGCCAACAGCCCCCGGCGCCGCCCGCGCTTCTTGGCGGGCTTCGCCTTGGGCTCGAGCTGCCCGGCGGCGGCCGCCGTGGGGCGAGGCGCCGCTCGGGGCTTCGCCCGGGCGGGGGAGGTGGTCTTCTTCCGTCGCATGTGTTTGGGCATCGCTATGGGTCCCGGATCATCCTGTGATACCGACCACAGGACGAAAAGTTCGTGCCTGGGCGCAAGATCGCTTGACACCAGCGGAACGTCCCGGTAAGATGCCGTGTTCCCGCCGGAACGCGTTTTGCCAGGGCCCAATATACGGGGGGCGTAGCTCAGTTGGGAGAGCGCGTGAATGGCATTCACGAGGTCAGGGGTTCGATCCCCCTCGCCTCCATAACGGCTAGACGCCCAGACGCCGAGACGCCTAGCCGCCTAGTCTGAGATGGCCCGGACCGGTTACATTGGGCCAAACGTGTCACAGTCGACCCTAGGCGTCTCGGCGTCTGCGCGTCTCGGCGTCTAGCTGTTTGCGGGAATAGCTCAGTTGGTAGAGCACAACCTTGCCAAGGTTGGGGTCGCGGGTTCGAGTCCCGTTTCCCGCTCTCCCATGCGACGCGGGGTGGAGCAGTCTGGTAGCTCGCCGGGCTCATAACCCGGAGGTCGTGGGTTCAAATCCCACCCCCGCTACTACTAGACGGGTTAGACGGGTAGACGGGTAGACGCCGAGCGGTCCGCAGGGTGGAGGCGGGAGTCTCTACCCACTGTGTTCTAGGAACCGCTAGCCCGTCTACCCGTCTCGCCGTCTGCCCGTCTAGTCTTTCGGGCGGTTAGCTCAGCTGGTTAGAGCGCCACGTTGACATCGTGGAGGTCACTAGTTCGAGTCTAGTACCGCCCACTCGCGCCCATAGCTCAACTGGATAGAGCGCTTGGCTACGGACCAAGAGGCTGGGGGTTCGAGTCCTCCTGGGCGCATAACGGCTGGACGCCGAGACGCCGAGACGCCCAGGAGTTCGCAGGAGGTAGTCCTAGGCGGCCAGGCGACTGTGCGTCTAGGCGTCTAGCCGTTCGGGGCGTAGCGCAGCCCGGTTAGCGCGCCTGGTTCGGGACCAGGAGGTCGGTGGTTCAAATCCACTCGCCCCGACTGTAAGGAGAGTGAGTAGGTAGACGGGAGGCAGATTCCAGACGGCGAGTGGTTCCTAGAGGACAGGTGGGACCAACTCTACCCGTCTACCCGTCTCGCCGTCTCCCCGTCTAGTACTTGCGCCAGTAGCTCAGCTGGATAGAGCGTCGGCCTCCGGCCAACCTGCGGTACCCACGCCTTCCACGCCAGCAGCGCGCCGCGCCGCGCGGCCTCACGGCGGCAACCCCACTTCGTGGACTACGGCCTGGAACCGTGGGTCCGCGCGCAGCGGAGCCCAACGGAGATCGCGGTTGAGCCACACCAGCCAGTGCGTGCGTTCTCGGACGCCCTGCGCCAGCCACGCGACGGCGCTGTCCCTCTGCCCCAGCGCCGTATGCACCAGCGCCACCGCGTACGCGGTTACGTACTGCCGCCGCGACAGGGAGTCCATGCGCGCAAGTGCCGCCTGGGCCTCCCGGCGCCGACCGAGAACCCCGTACACGTACCCTTCGGCCGCCACCGTGGGCACCCAACTCCGCAGCGGGCCGGTCGTCGCGTACTGCGACAGCGCGCTGTCCATCTGGCCCTTGGCCTGGTAGACGCGGCCCAGATAGAGGTGCCCGAGGGTGAAGGTCGAGTCCATTCGCAGCGCGACCACCAGCTCCTGCTCGGCGTCATCCTGCCGACCGCTGTAATGCAGCACCCACCCCGTCGTACAGGCGATCGAGGGGGAGAGCGGGTCCAGATCCTGGGCGCGGCGCTCGTGCGCCAGTGCTTCGTCATACCGGCCCATCGCCGTGAGGAACAGGCCGTACCACTCGTGACCGGTCGCGTAGCTCGGGTTCAAAGCAAGCGCGTGTTGGAATTCCTGATCCGCGCCGGCCCAGTCCCAGTAGTAATACATTCTGACGAACCCGAGGGTGGCATGCGGCTCGGCAAGCGTGGAGTCCAGCTGCAGGGCATGGAGCGCGGCGGCCTCCGCCTTGCGGAACGCGTCGTTGGGGGAAAGCAGGC
>DATNOR010000110.1:0-26258 GCA_035601235.1 Gemmatimonadales bacterium | reverse complement strand
GCGATGTGGAAGGAGACGTCCTTCAGGGCGAGCCCCCCCTTGGGGAAGGCCTTGAAGACATTCGTGAACTTGATCACTTACAGTTGCGCCAGGGCCTGCGCAAAGTCCGCGATGAGGTCGTCGGCATCCTCCAGTCCGATGGAAAATCTCAGAAACCCATCGGGAATGCCAGCCCGCGCGCGCGCATCCGGCGTGAGCATCGCGTGCGACGTGAGCCGCGGCTCCGACACGAGCGTCTCCACCCCCCCGAGGCTGGGCGCGTGGGCGGCGATCGTGAGCGCGCGCAGGAACCGCTCCGCCGCCCGGGCGCCGCCCTTCAGCTCGACCGCCACCATCCCGCCCAGTCCGTCGAGGATCCGCTTCGCCACGTCGTGATCGGGGTGCGAGGCGAGCCCCGGGTGGTGCACGGCGGCGAACTGCGGCTGCTTGGCGCACCACTCGGCCACGGCCAGCGCCGTCTGGTTCTGCCGCGCCACGCGCACGCCCAGCGTCTTCATCCCCCGCTCGATCAGCCACGCCGCCATCGGGTCCAGGGCCGGGCCCCACACCTGGAGCAGCTTGCGCACCTCTTCGATGACCGACTCGCTGCCCACCACGGCGCCGGCGAGGACGTCATCGTGGCCGTTCAGGTACTTGGTGGCGCTGTGAATCACCACGTCGGCGCCGTGCTCGAGCGGCCGGTAATTGAGCGGCGTCGCGAACGTCGAATCCACCAGCAGCGCCAGCCCCTCCGTCTTGCACAGCGAGGCGATCGGCTCCAGATCGAGCACTCGTAAGAGCGGGTTGGTCGGCGTCTCCACGAAGATGGCGCGCGTGTTCTTCTTGAGGGCGCGCTTCCAGGTACGCTGCTCCAGCGGGTTCACGAGCGACACGTCGATGCCGAACCGCCCGAATTCCTGTGCGAACAGCCGCTGCACCCCGCCGTAGATCCACTCGCTCGCCAGCAGATGGTCGCCCGGTCGCAGCACGGCCAGGTGCGACAGCGCGACGGCGCCCATGCCGCTGCCCACGAAGATCGCCGCCTCGCCGCCTTCGAGCAGCGCCAGCCGCCTGGCGATCGCGACGTGGTTGGGATTGTTGCCGTACCGGGCGTAGACGACTTCCTGGGTCGAGCCGATGGGATTGGTGAAGGTCGCGCTCTGATACAGGGGGGTGACGACGGGCGTCCAGTCCGGACGGGCCTCCGGATCGCCGTGCACCGCGTGGGTCGAGAAGCCGAGGCGGCGCTTCACCGGCCTCGCCCGATCACGCGAGCGTGAGCGCGATGGTCCCTGCGGACGTGCGCACGGCGAGCCGCCGCGCCACCAGGTCGTGGAGCAGCGCCGCCGCGGCTTCGGGCGCCCCCAACGCCTCGAGCTCGCCGCTGCCGTCGGGCCGCTCGATCAGCGCCGCCAACCCGTGGCCCGCCAGCACCGGCTCGATCGCCTCGCGGTGGCCGTCCGAGATCCCGGAGAGCACCACGACCGCGCGCCGGTCGCGCAGCAGCTTCGCCACGATCTCGTCGGCGCAGGAATAGTCGATGCAGCCCACGCCCGTGAAGTCGATGCGGGCCACGGTGACGGGGTCCTGCGCCGTGGCCATCGCCCGCTCGATGCGCTCCCGCACGACGCGCCCCGTGGGTCGGGTGACGAGGTCCGCGTAGACGCCGGACACCGACTCCTGGAGCACCGCATGCACATCGATGTGTTGTATCACGGCGTCGTGGATCCCTGCTCGGGAATGATGATGAGCACCTGGGCACCCGGAAACGCCGGGAGGCCGTCCTGCAACGGTACGTCGTCGTCCCATTTGGGCACGATCGCGATGCGCGCCGTGCCGCTGCGGATCGCGATCTTGCCGTCCCAGCGGGCGAGGTAGCGCCGGATCCCAGCGAGCCCCTGCCCTCGTCCCGGATCGCGAAACCGACTGATCCCCTGGACCAGGGCCGCTTCCAGCGCCGCCGCGTCGCTCCAGCGGGCGCCGAAGCGCTTGCTCTGCGTCGGCTCGAGCGAGTGGCGGAACCCCACCCCGGCGTCCGCCACCGCGATCACCACCACGCGCCGCGCCAGCTTGCGGCGCCAGTGGTACGCCTGCACCGCGACCCAGCCGCCCGTGCCGGCGTGTTCTACAATATTCTGACAGGCCTCCGAAAGCGCCATAGCGAAACCCATCGTCGCCTTCGGATCGAGCGCCAGCTCCGACGCCAAAATGGCGGACGCGCGCTGCTGGATGTTCGACACCACGGCATGCACGTCCTCCGCCGCCCGCACCGGCGTCACGGGGAGCAGGACGTCACTCTGCTCCGCCGGCTTCACCCGCGGCAGCTTGCCGTGGATCTCGAACAGCTCGGCGGCTTCGCGAAAAAAACCGGCGCGCGTCCAGTAGGTCAGGACCTCGGTGTGCGTCGGCGCCGTGAGGAGCGGCGGCTCTGCGGAGCCGGTGGCGCGCGCCGCCTGACCGGCCGCCAGCAGGCCGACCAGCCCGTAGGGTGACGCCCACTCCGTCGCGTGGGCGTCGAACAGCAGCCGCTCGCCGTCCCTGGCCGCCGCGGCGTAGGCACCTGCGAACTGCTCGAACGTGCGATCGTCGAACTGGGCCGGTACGTCGACCAGCCGCGTCATACCGGCGAGAGACGGCCCAGCAGGTGGTCGCGCAGTCCCGTGGCGCCGCGATGCGCCACATTGCGCGCCCCCATCCGCGTCCCGAGGCGGAGCGCCTCCTCGAGCGGGGCGCCCCCGACGAGCGAGGCCACGAGCGTGGCGCCGAGCACATCGCCGCAGCCCGTCGGATCGCCGTCCGGGTCGGCCGCCACATCGGGCGCGATCCGGGCGCTCCGCACCGGGCCTGTGCGTCTGCGCGTCTCGGCGTCTGTCACCTGCTCAAAGTAGGCCGCGCCACGGGGCCCGAGCGTGACGACCAGGGTCTGACAGCCGCGTGCCAGCGCGCCCGCGGCGACGAGCAGCGGATCGGGGCCGAGCCGCCCCATCTCGTCTTCATTCAGTTGCACCACGTCGAAGCAGCCGAACCACGCCGGCGCGTCGGGCAGCGGCTGGGGCACGCGCGTGCCGTCGGGCTCTTTCCCGAGGAACAGGCTGTGCAGGTCGGCGTAGACGAATCGCGGGAAGCCGCGCCGCAACAGCTGGGCCGTTTCCAGGTCCAGCTCGTAGCCGGAGATGAAGTTCAGGTACAACGCGTCCAGGTCGCGTACCTGGGGCCCCAGCTCCGGCCACGTCCACGGCGGCACGCCCCCCGCCATCTGCTCGCAGCGGCGCGCGGCCTGGTAGTAACGCAACGTGACCCGGTTGTTCGGCGCCGGCACCTCGATGAAGCGCGCCCCGGGGGCCACGTGGTGCAGGGTGCCGAGGAACTCGTTCGCGGGCGCGGCCAGGTCGCGGCCCACCTTCACGAGCGGCACGATCTGCCAGTCGTCGCGCAGCGTGGCGTCGAGCGCGGCGAGCGAGTAGGAGATCCCCCCCCACTCCTCGACCGCGGGGCGCGCGGGGTCGCGCCCGTAGATCGTGTCCCACACCATCGACCCGATCACGCCCAGCCGCTTCACACCCGTCCCCATGTGCGCTTGATGAACACCGCGGCCGCGCCGTACACGCCGGCCGTGCCCGTCAGCTCGCCGGGGACGATGCGGCACACGTCCGTGGCCGGCTTGAACGCCCGCCGGCGCACTTCCGCCCGCAGCGGCTCGAACAGGCGATCGCCCGCGAGTGTCACGCCGCCGCACACGACCACGACCTCGGGGTTGAAGATGTTGATGATGCTGGCGACACCCGCGCCCAGGAACTTGGCCGTGTCCTTCACGACTTCGCGCGCGTACTCGTCGCCGTCGTGCGCCGCCTCGTACACCACCTGCGCGGTGATCTTCGAGAGATCGCCGTTCACATACTTGGGCAGGGACGTGTCGGCGCCCGGCCTGATCCCTTCGACCGCCCGCGCCGCGATCGCCGGGCCCGACGCGTAGGCCTCGAGGCACCCGTAGTTGCCGCACTTGCAGAGCCGGCCGGTCGAGTCGATGGTCATGTGCCCGATCTCGCCGGCGATGTCGGACGCGCCGCGGTAGACTTCGCCACCGAGGACGATGCCGCCGCCGATGCCCGTGCCGATCGTGAGGCCGACGACGTGACTGGCGTCGCGGGCCGCGCCGCGCCACCACTCGCCGAAGATGGCGCAGTTGGCATCGTTGTCGAGCGTGGCGGATAGCCCCAGCGCCTGCGTGATCCGGTCGCGCAGCGGAAAGTTGGTCCAGCCGAGGTTGGGCGTGAGCAGCACGACGCCGGTCTTGGTGTCGAGCGGACCGGGCGAACCGATGCCGACGCCCGCGATCTCCTTGCCGCGCGCCGCCGCCATCGACGCGCGCGTCAGCTTCACGATCCGCGTCATCACGGCGTCGGCGCCCTGCTCGGAGAAGGTCGGCTCCGAGACGAGACCGAGGAGCTCCGAGCCGTCTTCGGCCACGGTGCCCGCGACGATGTTCGTTCCGCCGATGTCAATCCCGACGACGTAGCGCACCGGTCTCCTCGATGGCGTGAAGGACGTCATCCACCGTGAGCGTCTTCATGCAGCGATGGTGCCTCAGAGGGCAGCTCGGCGGCCCGTGCGCGGAGCACGGGCGACACGGCAGCCCCGTGAGCTCGACCACCTGGTCGCGCGGACCTCGTGGCCCGAATCCGAACGCCGGCACCGTCGATCCAAAGATCGCCACGGTCACCGTGCCGACGGCCTGGGCGAAGTGCAGCGGCGCGCTGTCGTTCGTCACCAGCACCGCCGCTCGCCGGATGACCTCGGCGGACTGGCGCAGGGAAAGCCGACCGCACCCGCTCACCGCCCGACCACCGGACCCTCCGACCGCCGCCGTGATCGCCGACGCCAGCGTCGCATCCTCCGGGCTTCCCACCACGACCACTCCCGCGCGCTCGCACAGCCGCCGCGCCAGCTCGTCGTAGTAGGGCCAGCGCTTCGTGCCCCAGATGGAGCCCGGGGCGAGGGCCACGAACCGGCCGGTGATCCCGTGCTCCCGCAGGAATCCCTCCGTCGCCATCCGGTCCGCGATGGTCGTCACGAGCGAGGGCGTCGCGCGGTGCGTAGCTCCGCCCGTCAGGCCCGAGCCCGCGAGCGTCAGCAGCCGGTCGACCTCGTGGCCCGTCTTCGGCCGCGGCCGGACCTCGGTGTAGAGCCGCGGCCAGCCATCGTCGAACCCGACCCGCCGCGGCACGCGGGCGAGCCACGCCACGAGCGCCGTCCGCAGGGAGCGATGGGGAAGATACGCCCATTCGTACCGCTCCGCCCGCAGCGTGCGGGTGAGTCTGAGCAGCCCTTTCAGGCCGCGATCGCGGCCCGTCTTATCGTAGGAGATCACGCGGCGCACGGCCGGGTGCGTCTCGATGAGCGGAGCCGCGGCGGGGGTGGTCACGACGTCCACCGGCCCGTGCCGAGCCGCGACGGCGTCGAGCAGCGGCGTCGTGAGCACGACGTCCCCGAGAAACGCGGTCTGGATGACGAGGCTAGTCAACCTGCAAAACCGCGAGAAACGCTTCCTGTGGGATCTCCACCGTGCCCACCTGCTTCATCCGCTTCTTCCCCTCTTTCTGCTTCTCGAGCAGCTTGCGCTTGCGGGTCACGTCGCCGCCGTAGCATTTGGCGGTGACGTTCTTGCGCAGGGGGCGGATCGTCTCCCGGGCGATCACCTTCGTGCCGATCGCGGCCTGGATCACGACCTCGAACAGCTGCCGCGGGATCAGCTCGCGCAGCTTCTCCGCGATCTTCTTGCCCCACTCGTACGCCTTGTCCCGGTGAATGATCACCGAAAACGCGTCCACGGCGTCGCCGTTGAGCAGCATGTCCAGCTTGACGAGGTCCGACGGCCGGTACTCCAGGAACTCGTAGTCCAGCGAGGCATAGCCGCGCGAGATCGTCTTCAGCTTGTCGTAGAAATCGAGGATGATTTCGGCGAGCGGGAACTCCCAGGTGAAGTCCACGCGGGTCGGGTCCACGTAGTGCATGCCACGGTACACGCCGCGGCGCTCCTGGCCCAGCTTCATGATCGCGCCGATGTACTCCGCCGGCGCGACGATCCGCGCCTTCACGTACGGCTCCTCGATGCGATTCACGGCCGAGCCGTGCGGCAGCAGGCTCGGGTTCTCGACCAGGTCCATGGTGCCGTCGGTTTTGTGGACGTGGTATTCCACGTTGGGGACGGTGCTGATCAGGTCGAGATTGAACTCCCGCTCGAGCCGCTCCCGCACGATCTCCATGTGCAGCAGACCGAGGAATCCGCAGCGGAAGCCGAAGCCCAGCGCCACCGACGATTCGGGCTCGTAATGCAGCGACGCGTCGTTGAGCTGCAGCTTGGCGAGCGCGTCGCGCAGCTCCTCGAACTGGTTCGGCTCCGTCGGGTACAGCCCGGCGAACACCATCGACTTGATGTCCCGGTATCCGGGCAGGAGCGCCACGTCCCGGTGCTCCGCGTCGAACACGGTGTCGCCGGGCCGCGTCTCGCGCACGCCGCGCACGTTGGCCACGAAGTACCCGACCTCGCCCGCCTCGAGCTGCTCCGTGGGCTTGTGGCCGAGCTGCAGGTAGCCGACCTCGTCGACCTCGTACAGGTCTTCCTTGTGCGCCCCGAACGCGATCTTCATGCCGGGCCGGATCGTGCCGTCCACCACGCGGATGCTGGGAATGGCGCCGCGGTAGCGGTCGTAGTACGAGTCGAAGATCAGGGCGCGCAGCGGCGCCTCGGCCGTGCCCCGGGGCGCCGGGGTGCGGCGCACCACGGCCTCGAGCAACTCGGGCACGTTGGTGCCCTCTTTGGCCGAGATACGCAGGATCTCGTCCGGCTTCGCCCCGATCAGCTCGTGGATTTCCTGCGCGCGGCGATCGGGCTCGGCTCCCGGGAGGTCGATCTTGTTGAGCACTGGGATGATCTCGAGCCCCGCGTCGAGCGCCAGGAACAGATTGGTGATCGTCTGCGCCTGAATGCCCTGGGAGGCATCGACCACCAGGATCGCGCCCTCGCACGCCTGCAGCGACCGCGACACCTCGTAGGTGAAGTCCACGTGCCCGGGCGTATCGATCAGATTCAGCTCGTAGATGCCGCCGTCGCGCGAGTGGTAGTTCATGCGGACGGCATTCAGCTTGATGGTGATGCCGCGCTCGCGCTCCAGATCCATCGTGTCGAGCACCTGCTCCCGCATGAGGCGCTTGTCCAGGGTCCCCGTGAGCTCGATCAGGCGGTCGGCGAGCGTCGATTTCCCGTGGTCGATGTGGGCCACGATGCAGAAGTTGCGGATGTGATCCTGGCGCATGTGCGGGAGAAATATAGGCGCTATCTTTAACGGACCGAGGCCTAGTCTCTGCCCCCCATGACCGGCTGGTTCGACCCCACCTCCAACGGCGGCGCCGTGCGGCTCGCCGCCAACAGCTACTTGCCCGCCAAGGGCGATCCCGGCGTGCGGCTCCCGGGCCTGCGTCGCGGCGATCTCGTCACGCTCGAGAACGGCAAGGTCGCGAGCGTGAACGGCGCGCCGCCCGGGCGCCTGGTCGAGCGTCCCGAGTTCGCCAAGCTCGGCGCCGTGCATCCCGCGCGTCCGCTGGTGCTCGAGTCGTCGCGCGCATCGAGCCCGCGCACCGCGGAGACGCAGCGCGTCGTCGACCTGATCTGCCCGCTCGGCTTCGGCCAGCGGGCGCTGATCGTGTCGCCCCCCAAGGCGGGCAAGACCGTGATGCTCCAGGCCATTGCCGAGGGCGTCGTCCTCAACCATCCGGCGGCGACCCTCCTCGTGCTGCTCGTGGACGAGCGCCCGGAAGAGGTGAGCGAGATGATCGATTGGGGCCGGGGTGAGGTGATCGCGTCGAGCTTCGACCTGTCTCACGAGCGGCACGTCGCGGTGGCCGACATGGTGTTCGAGCACGCGCGCCGGCAGGTCGAGCTCGGACGGGACGTCGTGATCGTGCTCGACTCCCTCACCCGCCTGGCCCGGTCGCACAACACGACCGGGCGCGGCAGCGGCCGGACCATGTCCGGGGGCCTCGACGCCAACGCCCTCGCCAAGCCCAAGGGACTGTTCGGCGCCGCGCGGGCCGTGCCGGACGGTGGCTCGCTCACCGTCATCGCCACCGCGCTCGTCGAGACGGACAGTCGCATGGACGACGTGATCTTCGAGGAGTTCAAGGGGACGGGCAACGCCGAGCTGCGGCTGTCGCGTGCCCTGGCCGACCGGCGCATCTATCCGGCGGTCGACGTCGCGGCCAGCGGCACCCGGCGCGAGGAGCTCCTGGCCGATCCGGCGACGGTTGCGGCCAAACAGCAACTGCGGCGGAGCCTGGTGGGGCTGCCTCCGGAGAAGGCGATGGAGGGGCTGCTGGCGCAGCTGCGGCGTACCAAGACCAACGCCGAGCTCTTGAAAGCGGTCAGCTGAACGTCAGTTGGTGCCGCCCACGATCTGCTTGTAGCTGTCCGGGTTCCACTGCGGTCGCGCGGTCGTGTTCGCCACGGCCTGCCCCAGGTAGAACACCAACCGGGCGAAGCGTGCCTCCTTTTCGGCGTCGATCTTGTCCGGCGAATCGCTCACCTGGTGGTAGTCCGGGTGGAGCCCCGTCGTGAAGAACAGGATCGGCACCCCCTTCTTCGCGAAGTTGTAGTGGTCCGAGCGGTAGTAGAGACCTTCCTGGGGCCACAGGTCGCCCACGGGCTTGATGTTGAGCTCGGGATGAGCCAGTGCTATGCTGTCGACCACCCGCCCCAGGTTGGAATGCTCCCGGCCGATCACCGCGAGAGTGTCCTTCGCGTTGCGGCCGACCATGTCGCTGTTCAGATCGGCGACGACCTTTGCGAGCGGCACGGTCGGGTGGTCGGCGAAGTACGCGCTACCCCACAAGCCCCGCTCCTCGCCGCTCACGGTCATGAACACCAGCGAGCGCTTGGGGCGCTCGCGCGCCGTCGCGAACGCCTGGGCCAGCTCGACCACGGCGACCGTCCCTGAGCCGTCGTCGTCCGCGCCGTTGCAGATCGAGTCGGCGCCGCGCGCCGTGCACCCCTCTCCAGCGCCCGGGGTGCCGATGTGGTCCATGTGGGCCGTGAAGAGCACGTATTCCTTCTTGAGGACGGCGTCGCCGCCTTCGAGGATGCCCACCACGTTGGGGGCGGACGTGCGCTGGAGCAGCTGCTGGTGGACGGCGAGCTGCATCCTGACGTCGGTGAGGGGATGGACGGTGAGCGGCCGGTCGCCCCAGACGCGGAGCGAGTCCGCCGGGACGCCCGCGCGCGTGAACAGCGCCCGGGCCGTCGCTGCCCGCACGGCGAACACCGCCGGGATCGCGAATCCGTTTTCCTCGCTCGGGTTGCGCACGTGCACGCTGGCGACATGTCCCGGCAGCTTTGCCCAGATCGAGTCGGGGAAGTCAGCCACGAGCAGCAGCGCGAGCGGGCGCAGCGGCAGGATCTTCACGGCGATCGCGTTCGCGCTGGGTCCATACGCGATGAACACAGCCGTTCCGGTCACCGCCGAGGAATCGAGCGCGAGCGCTCCCTGAGGCGACCCGGTGAGCACCACTGCCGGACCCGCGCTGTCCCCACTGGGTGGTTGTCCCTCGACCAGCAGCACATCCTGGCCGGTGCGCCAGGTGGCGGGCATTGGGCCCGCGATCCGGATGCTCGCGCTGTCCGGGTCGAAACGCTGGACTTCGAGCGGGTAGCGCTGCAGGTAGGTTCCGCTGTCGCCGCCGGGCGTGAGACCGAAGCGACGGAACTCGGCCGCCACGTACGCGGCAACCTGATCGAGCTGCGGGCTCGGCGTCGCGCGGCCGAGCATCGAGTCGGCGGCGATGATCCCGATGCGCCGCCGCACGTCCTCGGCCGTGATCGCCGCCGCGCCGCCTCCCCGGGCATCCGGCTGTTGCCGCTGTGCCGCGACCGGCACCGTGAGCACCGCGAGCAGCAGGTTCAAGCGGTACCGCATCCCTGGTGGCCTCGGAGAAGGGGACCGAAAAGCTAATGCGCCCGACCGTGGGGGACCACGGCCGGGCGCGCTCGACGGGTCGCTGAGCGTCACGGCTTGCGGCGTTTCAGCTCCGGCTCGGCCCGCGGCTTCTCCTTCGGGGCGTCGCGCTTCGGCTCGACCCGCGGCTCGCTCTTGGGTGGCGGAGCCTCATGCCGCGGTTCGGCGCGCGGCGGGGGTGGAGCGGCGACAGGTGGCTCGGGACGACGGGCGGGCGGCAGCGGCCGGTCGGGGCGGTCCCGACCCTCCGGCTGCGCGGGACGAGGGCGTTGCTCGGGCTGGGTCGGGGCGTCGGGCGTACGGGCTCGCTCGCGCGGACGGTCCCGGTCACGCTCGCCGTCGCTCTGGTCGCCGGTGATCGACCGGGGTCGCGGCAGTACTGGGGGCTGTGGCACGACGCCCGTGCCGTCCCGATCGCGACTGCGCACGCCCACCTCCCGCCGCTGGTTGTCGTCCACGGGACGGGCGCGCACGCGCGTGATGAACGCGTCGGAGGCCTGGCGGTCCTTGAAGATGAAGCGCGGCTCGGGCCGGAGCGGCCGCGTGAACACCACGCGTGTCGCACCGTAGGTGTGATAGGGGTAATAGTACGCATCGTCGTACACGACGATCCGAAAACGCACGCAACTGTAGTCGTACGGGCTCCAGGAGGAATAGTTCACAGGCGAGTGGCAGTCATAGCACAAGAACCGCGGATAATCGTAGTGCCGCTCGACGTAGTACGGCGCCAGATCGTAGTCCCAGTCGCCGTACCCCGGCGGTACGATGCGCTCCGCCACGTCCGTGACCGCCACGTACGGGTCGCCGTGTATGCGACCGTCGGCAATGGCGCGATAGTCCCAATGGTCGTGGCTTTGGAGCGCGTCGTACACGAACGCGTCACGCGCGACGACGGCGAAGATGTAGCCCACGCCCGCGTAGTCGTCGATATAGAAGGCGTCGCGGGAGTCGCGGCCCGGGACCTCGTAGTCGCGGCCGCCGCGCGCGAAGTTGTCCTCCCACGGCTCGCGCGGAAACAGCACCCGCACCCGGCCATCGGTATCGATGCGCAGGATGGTGACGTACGCGTCCTGCTCGGTGCGAAAGTGCACGCGCACGCCCTGGCCGGTTGCATAGGGGTCGTCGCCCCGGTCGGTCCAGACCTCGACGCGTGGGCGGTCGGACCCGGCGGCGGAGCTGACGAGCAGGCTGAGCAACCCGAACGTGGTCAACATAAGTGCCTCCCACCCCCCGGGAGGAGCAGGCGCCATGCCATCATGCGAGCGCAGGTCCCGTTTCCCAACTGGTTGTCGATGGCGACCTTACAACCCCGGTGGACCGCCGTCATCGCCCCGCCGTTGTCCTCTACCCGGGACAATCGGCCGATCATTAGCTTCCGCGAACCCCATGGCTGACACCGCGCGCATCGATCTGCTCGACCCCGCCGACGTGGCGCGGCTGGGCGGGATCGAAATCGTCGCCGCGGGTGTCGTCGAGGGCTTTCTCGCCGGCATCCACCGCTCCCCGTTCCGCGGCTTCTCGGTCGAGTTCACCGAGCACCGCGCGTATCAGCCGGGCGACGAGCTGCGTTACCTCGATTGGCGGATTCTGGCCCGCGCCGATCGGCTGTTCGTCAAGCAGTTCGAGGAAGAGACCAACCTGCGGGCGATGATCCTGGTGGATGCGAGCCGCTCGATGGCGTGGCGCGGCGCGCCGGCGCGGCTCACCAAGCGGGCGTACGCCGACCGGCTGGCGGCGGCGCTCGCGCTGATTCTGCTGCGGCAGCGTGATGCGACCGGGCTCATCACGTTCGATGAGGCGGTGCGCGAAGTCGTACCGCCGCGCGTGCGGTCGGGCCAGTGGGCGCGGCTGGTCCGGGGCCTGGAGCGCACGCCGGACGGCGGGGGCACGGCCGCCGAGGCGGCGCTCGGCCAGCTCACGTCGTTGCTCGTGCGCCGGGGGCTGGTGGTGCTCGTGTCGGACCTGCTGTTCGACCGTGAGCTCGCGCTCACCGCGTTGCGCTACCTGCGTCACCGCGGCCATCACGTGATCGTGCTGCACCTGATGGATCCCGCGGAGGCCGAGCTCTCGGGCGCGCCGGAGGTGCGGTTCCGGGATCCCGAATCGGCGGTCAGTGTGGTGGTCCGTCCGCGCGAACTGGCGCGGACGTACCGGGAAACCGTGCGCCGCGAGATCGCGGCCTGGCGTACCGCGTGCCGGCGCCACGGGATCGCCTACCACCACGTGCTCACCGACTTGCCCTTCGGCATGGCGCTCCGCCTGCTGACGTGACGTTCCTGCATCCGCTCGCGCTGCTGGGGCTCGCCGCGGCGGCGATTCCCGCGTTGCTGCATCTGCTCGAGCGGCGCATTCCGCCCGAAGCCGAGTTTCCGCCGTTGCGCTACCTGAGCGAGGCGGAGCGGCAGAGCGCGCGGCGTCTCCGGCTGCGGCACGTGCTGCTGCTGCTGCTGCGCACCGCCCTCATCGCGCTGATCGTCCTGGCCGCGGCGCGACCGCTCGTTCCCGCTCCCGCGCCCGCCTCCATGGCCCGCGCGGCGGTGCACCAGCGGACCGCCCTCGTCGTGATCCTCGACAACTCGGTGTCGTCCGGCGTCGTGGTGGACGGGCGCCCCATGCTCGATCGGCTCCGGGCAGCGGCCCGGTCCTCGCTCGCGGCCGCCGCGGCATCGGACCGGCTGTGGCTCGTGCTCGCGGACGGCGTGGCGCGGGCGGGGACGCGTGAGGCGCTGCTCGCAACGGTGGACAGCGCCGGTGTGTCGCCCCGGCGGCTCGACCTCACGGCCGCCGTGCGCGACGCGGCGCGCCTCGTGGATGCGGAGCCGCTCGAGGGGCGCGAGGTGCATGTGTTGAGCGATCTCCAGCGAACGGCGCTGGGATCCGGCCGGGCGGGCGTGCCGCGGGGAGTCCGCGTGCTCGCGCTCGCCCCCCTCTCCGAAGTGCCGGCGAACCGGGGAGTGGGCTCGGTGCGGGTCTCCGACGCTGCCGTGGCGGTGTCGATCGTCGGGACGCCGGGCGCCCGGCCGGCGGCAGTGACCCTGCAGGTGCACGGTCGCGAAGTAGGGCGGGCACTCGCGGCACCGGGTTCGACGGTCTCGATCGCGCTGCCGCCGGGGGGCCCCGGGTGGTGGGTGGGCGCAGCCACTCTCGACGCCGACGAATTGCGGGCCGACGATCGGCGCGTGTTCGCGTGGCGGGTGGCGTCCCCGGCGCGGGTCACCGCGTCCAGCGGGGCGGGGCCGTTCGTGGCAGCGGCGCTGGCCGTGCTCGAGCAGGGCCAGCGGGTGCGACGGGGCGGCGACGTGGTGATCGGCGATCGGCTGGAGGGAGGGGCCGCGGTCAGCGTGGTGGTGCCGCCCGCCGACCCGACCCTGATCGGGCCGTTGAACCGCGCCCTGGCGGCGCGCGGAGTTGGGTGGCGCATCGCTGCGGCGGGAACTCCAGGGCCGGTCGCGGCGTCGGCAGCGACGGGGATCGACGGCATCCCGGTGTCTCGGCGCTACCGCCTCGATGCGATCGGGGACGGGGGACGGGGGAAGGGGGAAGACAGTACGGTCCTGGCGAGGGTGAACGGAGAGCCGTGGTTGACGCGTGACGCCGGCATCCTGCTGATCGGCAGCCGGTTGGACACGGCATGGACGGCGCTGCCCGTCGCACCCGCGTTCGTGCCGTTCATGGACGCGCTCGTGAACCGTCTGGCGCGGGGGGAGGCTCCCGTGTCCGAGGTGGAGGGCCTGCCCGGCGTCGAGTTTCGTGCCCGCGGCTCCGATACGGTTGGCGCGATCGTGTCGGGCCCCGACCCGCGGGAGTCGGATCTGACGCCGGCGCCGGCCGCGCTGGTGCGGGACGTGTTGGGCGCGGAGGTCCTGGACGCCACGGCGCTCGCCGCCGCGCGGTTCGCGGGTGCGGGCAAGAGCGACGCCAGCGGCCCGCTGCTGCTGCTCGCGTTGCTCGTGGCCGCGGCGGAGCTGGGGGTCGCCACCTTCACCCGCTGATGTCCCTCTCCTTCCTGATCGATCGCTTCGACGCCCTGCCGGCCACGCGGGCCCTGGCGGACGCGCTCCCGGGTGCCGGGGGCCGCCGGGGCATCGCGGGTCTTCCCGGCTCCAGTGCCGCCGTGCTCCTGGCCGCGCTGGCGCGGCAGCGTGTGCAGCGCGTGTTCGTCGTGGTGACGGCGACGCCGACCGATGCCGAGCGCTGGCTGGCCGATCTGCAGGCGCTCGCGGGCGACGCCGCCGCGCTGTACCCGCAGCGCGAGGCGCTCGGTGCCGAGGAGCCGCACGTCGAGATCGCCGGCGAGCGGATCGAAACCCTCGAGGCGCTGCTCTCGGGGCGGATTCGCCTGCTCGTGACCACGGCACGCGCCTCGGCGGAGCGAACCGGGGTGCCGGCGGCCCTCGGAAACACGCGGCTGTCGCTCCACGCCGGGGGCGGTCTCCGGTTCGCGGACGTGATACGGCGCCTCGAAGAGATGGGGTACACCCGCGTGGCGACCGTGACCGAGGTGGCGCAGTTCAGCGTGCGCGGCGGCATCCTCGACGTGTACGGCTTCGGGATGGCGTCGCCGGCGCGGGTCGAATGGTGGGGAGACGACATCGCGTCGCTCCGGGCCTTCGATCTGGATTCGCAGCGGTCCGCCGAGGCGATCGAGCGGATCACCGTCCTGCCGGTGCGCACCGAGGGACGGGGGATAGGCGACGTAGGGGCGCAGCATGCTGCGCCCCTACCACGCCAGTCGCTACTCGACCTCCTCCCGAGCGACAGCGTCGTCGTGCTGGAACAGGAATCCGCGCTGGCGCAGGAGGTGGATCGCGCCTGGGCGGAGGCGACGCACCATCTCGACGTGGCCCGACGGCTGGGCGAGGAACCACCGCCGCGCGACGCGTTGTTCGTCGATCCCGCCGCGTGGCGCGACCGCCTGGCGAGCTTCCCGCGCCTGGCGCTGAACGCCCCGGACGGTGATCTGCGTCTGCCCGTCGCACCGCCCGAGGCGGTGGATCGCGACATCAGGCGGCTGCGCCAGATCGTGGCGGGCGAGCCGCCTACGGTCATCCTGTGCGACAACGAGGGGCAGCTCGAGCGGCTCGAGGAGCTGCTGGATACGGAGCGCGCGACGCTCGTGGTGGGCGCGCTCGACGGCGGGTTCATCGTGCCCGGGCTGCGGGTGCTCACCGATCACGAGATCTTCCGGCGGGCGCGGCGGCTGCGGCGGCCCCGGCGCTACCGCGAAGCGGTCGCCAGCGCGGCCACCCGGGCCCTGCGGGGCGGCGACTTCGTCGTTCATCTCGAGCACGGCATCGGGATCTACCGTGGGATCCAGACGATCGCCGTCGGGTCGGACGGCGGCAGCCTCGAAGTGGCCGTGGTGGAGTACGAAGGCGGCGCCCGCCTCAACGTCCCGCTGTATCGGCTCGACCAGCTCGAGCCGTACCGGGCGGCCGGGGACGGCGAGGCGCCCCCGCCGCGGCTGCACCGCCTGGGCGCGACGACGTGGCAGCGGCAGCGCGACAAGGCGCGCGCGGCGATTCGCCGGATGGCGTCGGAGCTGCTCGACCTGTACGCCCGACGCCAGCTCGCGCCCGGTTATGCGTTCCCGCCCGACACGCCGTGGCAACGTGAGCTCGAGTCCGCGTTCCTTTATGAAGACACACCCGATCAGCGGCGCGCGTCCGAGGAGGTCAAGCGCGACATGGAGCGGGCGCGGCCCATGGACCGGCTGCTCGTGGGCGACGTGGGCTACGGCAAGACGGAGGTGGCGCTGCGCGCGGCGTTCAAGGCGGTGCAGGCGGGCAAGCAAGTGGCGGTGCTCGTGCCGACCACGATTCTCGCGGAGCAGCACGGCCGTACCTTCCGCGAGCGCCTGGCGGACTATCCCGTGAAGGTCGAGGTGTTGTCGCGGTTTCGCGGCGCCCAGGACTCGAAGGACGTCACCCGGCGGATGGCCCACGGCGAAGTCGACATCGTGATCGGGACGCATCGCCTGCTATCGCGTGACGTCACGTTTCACGACCTCGGGCTCCTCATCGTGGACGAGGAACACCGCTTCGGTGTGCGACACAAGGAGCGCCTCAAGGCGCTGAAGCTCGCGGTGGACGTGCTGACGCTGACGGCGACGCCGATCCCCCGCACGCTGCACCTCTCGCTCGCCGGGTTGCGCGACCTGACGCTGCTCGAGACGCCTCCCAAAGACCGCTCTCCCATCGTCACGTTCATCGAGCCGTGGGACGACGGGCTGATCGAGGAGGCGTTGGCACGGGAGCTCGACCGGGCGGGTCAGGTGTACTTCGTGCACAACCGTATCGAGACGATCGATACCGTCGCGGAGCGGGTGCGGGCGCTCGCGCCGCCGCGGGCACGGGTGGCGGTCGCGCACGGCAAGCTCAAGGAGGCGGCGCTCGACGACGTGATGTCGCGCTTCGTCCGCGGCGAGGTGGACATCCTCGTGTCGACCATGATCGTCGAATCGGGACTCGACGTGCCGAACGCCAACACGATGCTCGTGAGCCGCGCCGACCAGCTCGGGCTGGCCCAGCTGTACCAGCTGCGGGGCCGCGTGGGCCGGAGCCATCGCCGGGCGTACTGCTACCTGCTGGTGCCCGACCTGGTCGATGCCGATGCGGAGGAGCGCCTGCGCGTGCTCGAGCATCACACCGATCTGGGCTCGGGGTATCGCATCGCCCTGCGCGATCTCGAGCTGCGGGGCGCGGGCAATCTGCTCGGTGCCGAGCAGTCGGGGTACGCGCAGGCGGTGGGCTTCGATACGTATCTGCGGTGGCTCCAAGAGACCGTCGACGCGCTCAAGGGGACCGGGGACGGGGGACGGGGGACGGGCACGCCGCCCGAAGTGGTGCTCGACCAGCCCGCGCATCTCTCCGATGACTACGTGCCGGACGAGGCGGCGAAGCTCGAGCTGTACCGCCGGCTGGCGCGGGCCGGAGCGGCGAGCGAGATTGAGGCGGTGCGCGAGGAATTGCGCGACCGTTTCGGGCCGCTCCCGGACGACGCGCGGCGCCTGCTCCTCGTATCCGAGCTGCGCGCGCTCGGCGCCCGGGCGGGACTGGAGATGGTCCTGGTGAAGGGCGACGAGGCGCGGCTCACGTTCCGGCGGGACGCGACCCCGCGCCTCGCCCGTCTCACGGCGGCGCTCGACGCGGTGCAGTTCGAGGCCGAGGTGCGGCGCGCGGCTCCGCTCTCCCTGCGACTCCGGCGGCTCGGCGGCGAGGCGATCGGCCCCGGCCTGGTCCGCGCGCTCAGCGCGGTCCTGGCGGACGCTCACGATTGACGGGAGCTGGCATGCGACGGCTGAGTCTGTTGACGATAGTGCTCCCGCTGGCGGGCTGCGGCGCCCTGCGGGACGCGTTCTCGGCACATACCGAGGTCGTCGGCACCGCCGCGGGCCAGACGCTCGCGGTGGAGCGCCTGGCGAGCCTGGTGGGCCGGGCCCCCCGCATTCCGGTCCGGCCCGACGTGCTCACCGGCGTCGCGAACGTCTATCTCGACTACGCCGTGCTCGCCACGGCCCTGGGCCGCGGGCGTGACCTGCACGATTCGTCCCTCGCCCTCGCGGCGGAATGGCCGCTCGTGGTGCAGCTCAAGTGGGAGCATTACCACCAGCGCCTCCTCGCCGCCCGGGGCCGGCTGACGGCGGCCGGCGCCGACTCGGCGTATCGCGCGGGCACGGTCCGCCTGTTCCAGCACATTCTGATCCGCGTGCCACCGAGCGCCGTGCCGATGGTGGAAGAGCAGCAGAAGAAGAAAGCCGAAGGCGTGTTGCAACAGGTGGCGGCGCGGGGCGGAGCCGGCTTCGGGCAACTCGCCCGCCGCTACTCGGAGGATCCGGGCTCCAAGGCGCGAGACGGCTATCTCCCGGCGACGCCGCGGGGGCAATTCGTCCCCGCGTTCGACAGCGCGGCGTGGGCGCTGGCCCCCGGCGGGCTGAGCGGCGTCGTGCGCTCACCGTTCGGATTTCACATCATCCGCCGGCCGCCGCTCGCGGAAGTGCGGGATTCGTTCCGGGTCGATCTGGAGAGCTCGCGCGCGAACCGTCTCGATTCGCTGTATTTCGACAGTCTCACCAAGGCGCGTCAGCTCAAGGTCGAGGCCGGCGCCCCGGCACGGGTCCGCCAGGCCGTGCCGCAGATCGTGACCGCCCGTGACGACGAGCACACGCTGGCCGCGTTCCGGGGGGGCGCGTTCCGCGTGAAAGACCTGGCGCGCTGGCTGCTGGCGCTCGATCCCAATGACGTCCGCGGCATTGCGACGGCCTCGGACGACCAGCTCACGCAGTTCGTGAGACTGCTGGCCCAGCGCGACATGCTGCTCGAGCAGATCGATTCCGCCGGCGTGGTCCTCACGGCAGACGACTGGGGTCACGTGCGCGCGGAGCACGATTCCGGCGTCGGCCGGCTCGAGGGGCTGCTGCACCTCTCGCCTCAGCTGCTCAAGGACTCCGCGGCGACGCCCGACGCGCGTGTGCGGCTGGCGATGGCGCACATGGAGGGCTACTTGGATGCGGCGGTCACCCAGGGGAGCGCGCAGTTCCTGCCGGTGCCGCCCTTCCTGGCCGCGGCGCTCCGCCGCGGCGAGACGTGGTCGCTCAACGACGCCGGCATCGCGCGCGCGGTGGAGCGGGCGCAGGCGATTCGCGCCGCCGATACCACCGCCCGGCAGGCGCCCGGCACGGGTCTCAAGCGCGCCCCCGGCCCGCCGCCCATTGCGGGCGACAGCGCGGCCAAGCGGACGCCGAGCTGACATGCGGTCCGCAGGGGTGACGGTCATCGTCATGACGTGGGCCGCCCTCGGGGCAGCGGCGGTGGCGGCACAGGGGCGCTCGGCGACGGCGCGGGCCGTGGACCGCGTGGTGGCGGTGGTGGGCACCAAGCCGATCCTCGCCTCGCAGGTGGAGGAGCAGCTCGTGCTGGCGCAGTCGCAGGGGGCGAAGGTCCCCGAGGACTCGGCCGGCCGGGACGCGGCGCGGCGTCAAATCCTGTCGCAGATGGTGGATGAGGAGCTGCTGGTGCAGCAGGCCGAGCGCGACACCACGATCAAGGTGACCGATCAGGAGGTCCAGGACGCGGTCGAGCAGACGGTGCAGAACGTGCGCAAGCAGTTCACCTCGATCACCGAGTTCCAGGCGCAGTTGCGCGCGGCGGGGTTCGTGTCCGAGGAGGAGTGGCGCCGCTGGCTCGCCGACCAGCAGCGCCGCTCGATTCTGGAGCAGCGGCTGATCGAGGGGCTGAAACAGAAGGGCAAGCTGCGGCCGATCCCCCCCTCGGACGCCGAGATGCATGATTTCTGGGAGGCGAACCGGGCGCAGCAGCCCAAGCGCCCCGCGGCGATCTCGTTCCGCCAGGTCGTCATCGTGCCGAAGCCCGATTCCGCCGCCAGCGCACGGGCGCTGCAGCTCGCGGAGTCCCTGGTAGTGGCGTTGCGCGCCGGCGCCAACTTCGCGGAGGTCGCGAAGAAGTATTCCGCCGACAGCGCCTCACGCGAGCAGGGGGGCGAGCTGGGCTGGTTCCGTCGCGGCGTGATGGTGAAGCAGTTCGAGGACGTGGCGTTCCGGCTGCGCCCCGGGGCGATCTCCGACGTCGTGCCGACCGAGTTCGGCTACCACATCATCCAGGTGGAGCGGGCGCAACCCGCGGAGATCCTGGCCCGTCACACCCTGATCCAGCCGACGATCTCGGCGGCGCAGCTGGCGATCGCCCGGCGGCAGGCGGACTCCGTGCACGACGCGCTCGCCCACGGCGCTCCGTTCGACTCGCTCGCCCGCTCCTACGCCGATCCGAACGAGCCCAAGCTCGCCGATGCGCTGCCCGTGTCGCAGCTGCCACCCGACTACGAGAAGGTGGTGGGCAGCGACACCGTGCCGGGCCTGAAGCCCGTATTCGCAGTGGGCGCCGGGAGCCCGCGACCACGGTTCGTCGTGTTCGAGCTGGTCAAGCGTCTCCCCGAGGGCGAGCTGTCGTTCGACGAGGTGAAGGACCGCATCCGCGACGGCCTGGCCCAGCAGCTCGCCGTCAAACACTACCTCGACCTGCTGCGCCGCACGACCTACGTCGACGTCCGGTTCTAGCGGCGTGGGCCGACCCCACCGTCCCCGCCTCGCCGTGACGCCCGGCGACCCGCGGGGGATCGGGCCGGAGGTGGTGGCCAAAGCGCTCGCGCTCGGGCCGCTGGACGCGGAGATCACCGTGCTCGGCGATGAAGGTAGCGCGCCCCCCTCCCTCCTTCCCGAAGCTGCGGGCCGGATCGCCGGCGAGGCGGTGGAGCAGGCCGTTCGCCTCGCTCTCGCCGGCGAGGTCGACGCCATCGTCACCGGCCCGGTGCACAAGCACGCCCTCCACCTCGCCGGCTTCCGCTATCCCGGTCTCACGGAGCTGCTGTCTCATCTCGCGGGCGATGTGGACGTCGCCATGATGCTCGCCGCCGGTCCGCTGCGCGTGGTGCTGGTCACGACGCACATCCCCCTCAAAGACGTCCCCGCCGCGGTGACCACCGCGCGCGTGGTGGCGTGCGGGCGGATCGCCGAACGGGCGCTGCGCGAGTGGTGGGGGATCGGTGCGCCGCGGCTCGCGCTGTGCGCGCTCAACCCGCACGCCGGCGAGTCGGGCTTGTTCGGCGACGAGGACGAGCGCGTGCTCGCGCCCGCGGCCAAAGCGCTCGGGGCCGCGGGTCCGCTCCCCGCGGACACGGTGTTCGTGCGCGCTCTCAAGGGTGAGTTCGACGCCGTGCTCACCCCGTATCATGACGTGGGGATGACGGCGGTAAAGGTGGCAGGGTTCGGGAAGGGCGTGAACGTCACGCTCGGCCTCCCCTTCCCGCGCGTGGCGCCGGACCACGGGACGGCGCTCGACATCGCGGGGCGGGGAATCGCGGACCCCGGGTCGATGCGCGCCGCGCTCGAGCTCGCCGCTCAGCTGGCGCGCGTCGGCCGCTAGCTCTCGGCCTTCACCCCGCGGGGGTTTTCGGCGCCGACGGTGCGCCGCACGACCCGCACCTTGCCGACGCGGCGGCCGTCCATCTCCAGGATCTCGAACACCGCGCCCTTGACCGCCACCTGGTCGCCGACCTTGGGGAGGCGGCCGATCGCGCCGAACAGGAACCCGCCGATGGTGGTGTAGTCCTGCTCGTCGAGCTCGAGCGCGAACACCCGGTTCACGTCGCGCAGCGGCGTCGCCCCGGAGATCACCGGGGCCGCGCCTGGCGGCGCGACCCGCAGCTCGCCGCTGGGCTGGTCGTACTCGTCGTAAATCGGACCCACGATCTCCTCGAGCAAATCCTCCATCGTGACGAGTCCGGCCGTGCCGCCGAACTCGTCCAGCACGATCGCGAGGTGGATCTTCTGGCGCTTCATGTCGGCCAGTACGTCTTCCACTTCACGCGTGCCCGGCACGAACATGGCGGGCCGCAGCACGGCGCGCAGCGTCCCGCCTTTGGCCGCGCGGAGACCCGCCAGGATATCCTTCGCATGCACCACGCCGAGGATGTCGTCGAGCGACTCGCCGTACACGGGGTAACGGGAGCGGCCCGCGATGGCGACCTGGTCGGCGGCCTGCTCGAGGGTCAGGTCCGCCGGCAGCGCGACCATCTCGGTGCGCGGCGTCATCACTTCGCGGGCCGACTTCTCGCTGAACTCGAACACCCCCTGCAGCAGCCGCGCGTCGTCGGCGTCGAGCTTGCCGCGTTTGCGGCTCTGCTCGACGAGCATGCGCAGCTCTTCCGGCGAGTGGATCTGCTCGAGCTCGGCGGTGGTGCCCTTCAAGCCGAGCAGCCGCCCCACGCGCCCGGCGCTCCAGTTGAGGAGATCGGTGAACGGCCGGGTGATCCAGGAGAAGAAGATGAGCGGGGCCGCGACCCAGCGGCTCGTGCTTTCGGGATGGGTGATCGCCCACGCCTTGGGCGCCTGCTCGCCGAACACGACGTGCAGGAACGACACGACGGCCA
The DNA here is from genome assembly GCA_035601235.1 of Gemmatimonadales bacterium. Classification (GTDB taxonomy): domain Bacteria; phylum Gemmatimonadota; class Gemmatimonadetes; order Gemmatimonadales; family GWC2-71-9; genus AG41. The sequence goes on along the minus strand of DATNOR010000110.1, from coordinate 4,332 downwards.
CCGCGACGGTGGACGCCACGCCGCCGCGCGTGAGGAAGTCGAGCAGCGGCGGCAGCGTCGCGAACCAGTCGCGGAACAGGTGCGCGACGGTGTCTTCGGACACGTAGCCGAGCAGGATCGACGCGACCGTGATGCCGAGCTGCGCGGCCGACAGCTGGCGGTACAGGTCCTGGAGGGCCGCTTGGACCGTGCGTGCCTTACGGTCGCCACGGCGCACCATCGCCTCGATGCGGGTGCGCCGCGCGGCCACGAGGGCGAACTCGGCCGCGACGAAGAACGCGTTCGCGAGCACCAGGGCCACGACCGCGAGCAGCCGCAGCCAGAGCGATTCCGGGACTGGGCCGGGCATAGACGCGGGAACATAGAGCGTGATTATCTTGGGGACTAGGGACTATCGTGAGCGCGACACTACCAATCGACGTGCAATGCACGCATCGTGCGCCGCTGCGGCAGGAGAGCCGCCGGCGGCTGGCGCTGGTGCTCGGCATCACCGCCGCGGTGATGCTGGTGGAAGCGGTGGGGGGATGGCTCGCCCACTCGCTCGCCCTGCTCGCCGACGCCGGTCACATGCTGGCCGACGTCGCCGCCCTCGGCCTGTCGCTCGCCGTCGCCTATCTCGCCCAGCGGCCGGCCACCGCGGAGCGGACGTTCGGCCTGCTGCGGCTCGAGATCGTGGCCGCCCTGGTAAACGGGGCGGCCCTGCTCGCCATCTCGCTCGGCATCGCCGTCGAGGCCTACCACCGGTTTCGGGCGCCGTCCGAGGTTCACGGCGCCCTGCTGCTCGGCGTCGCGGCGGTGAGCCTCGTGGCCAACGGGGCGGGAGCCGCCATCCTGCATCGTGGGCACCACCACTCGCTCAACCAGCGCGGCGCCTACCTTCATATCGTGGGCGACGTGCTCGGCTCGGCGGGCGCGCTCGCCGCCGGCGCGATCATCCTCGCCACCGGGTGGGTAAAGGCCGACCCCCTCATCTCCGTATTGATCGCGGTCTTGATCCTGGGCAGCGCCTGGCGCCTCGTGAAGGAAAGCACCGACATTCTGCTGGAGGCCGCACCGGCCCACATCCCGCTCGCCGACGTGCACGACCGGATCGCCTCCATTCCCGGCGTGACCTCGGTACACGACCTGCATGTCTGGACGGTCACGAGCGGCGTGATCGCGATGAGCGGCCACCTCGTGGTCCAGAACCCCGGCGACAACCAGCGCGTGCTCGAGGCCGTGCAGCAGCGCCTGGGCGGCATGGGGATCAGGCACGTCACGGTTCAAATGGAAAAGGATCCGACGTGTGACTGAGGGGCGACAGGGGCGGCACAGGGCGGCAATGGTTGTGCCGCACCTGCCGCCCCCTGCCGCCTTTGCCGCCTGTTGCCGCTCTTTGTGTGATACTCCTGCTTGTCTTTTCCAGACCACCCCCCTATACTGCGCCCCTCAATTCCAGCCACCACCAGGAACGCAGCCCCTTGCAGATCCGTAACATCGCCATCATCGCCCACGTCGACCATGGGAAGACCACGCTGGTGGACCAGATGCTCCGCCAGGCGGGGGTGTTCCGCGCCAACGAGCGGCTAACCGAGCGGGTGATGGACTCGAACCCGCTGGAGCGCGAGCGGGGCATCACCATCCTGTCGAAGAACACGGCCGTACGCTGGGGCGACACGAAAATCAACATCGTCGACACGCCCGGGCATGCGGACTTCGGCGGCGAAGTAGAGCGCATCCTGCGCATGGTGGACGGGTTCCTGCTGCTGGTGGATGCCGCCGAGGGGCCGATGCCGCAGACGCGCTTCGTGGCCGGGAAGGCGCTCGCGCTGGGCCTGAAGCCGATCGTGCTGGTGAACAAGATCGACCGGCAGGACGCGGAGCCGCTGCGGGTGCACGACGAGGTGCTCCAGCTGTTCCTCGACCTGGAGGCCACACAGGAGCAGTTCAACTGCCCTTTCCTTTATACATCGAGCCGTGCGGGCACGGCGACGGCCGACCTGGGGACCCCGGGGACGGATCTCAACCCGTTGTTCCAGACCATCCTGGACACGATCCCGGCCCCCGTGGCCGATCCCGCGGGCCCGTTCCAGATGCTCGTCTCCACGCTCGACTATTCGTCGTACCTGGGACGCATCGCGATCGGGCGGATCGAGCGGGGTCGGGTGCGGGTGGGCGAGACGGTGGCGTTACTTTCGCTGGGCGCGCCTGGTCCTGTGGGGGATGGGCCGTACGAGCAGGCGCGCGTCGTGAAGCTGTTCTCGTTCGACGGGCTGGAGCGGGTCGAGGTGCAGGAAGCCTCGGCGGGCGACATCGTGGCGCTGGCGGGGCTCGCGGGGGTGGAGATCGGGAAGACGGTCACGGCCCCGGACTATCTGGAGCGGCTGGCGGGGATCGCGGTCGAGGAGCCCACGATCTCCGTGGACTGCAAGGTCAACGACTCACCGTTCGCGGGGCGCGAGGGGAAGTTCGTGACCGGCCGGCAGCTGCGGGAGCGGTTGTTCAAGGAGCTGGAGAAGAACGTGGCGTTGCGGGTGGAGGAGACGGACGATCCCCAGACGTTCACCGTGTCGGGGCGCGGGGAGCTGCACCTCGGCATCCTGATGGAGACGATGCGGCGCGAGGGGTACGAGTTCCAGGTGAGCCGGCCGCGGATCATCCCCCGGGAAGGGCCCAACGGGGAGCGGCTCGAGCCGTACGAAGAGCTGATGATCGATTGCCCCGAGGGGTATCTCGGGGTGGTGATGGAGAAGCTGGGGCCGCGCCGGGCGGAGCTCTTGGACATGAAGAACCCGGGAGTGGGGATGGTGCGGATGCGGTTCAAGATTCCGGCGCGGGGCCTCCTGGGGTACCGCTCGGAGTTCCTGACGGACACGCGCGGCACGGGCGTCATGCACCATCGCTTCTTCGAGTACGGTCGGTGGGCGGGCCCGCTGTCGGGGCGGAGCCGGGGGGTGATGGTGGCGGATCGGGAGGGCGTGGCCGTGGCGTTCGCGCTCTTCAATTTGCAGGAGCGGGGGACGATGTTTGTGAAGCCGGGCGATGCGGTGTACGAGGGGATGGTCGTGGGCGAGAATGCCCGCACCGGCGACATGGACGTGAACCCGTCGAAGGAAAAGAAGCTCACCAACATGCGGACGACCGCGTCGGACGAGATGATCATGCTGGAGCCGCCGCGGCTGGTGACGCTGGAGCTGGCGCTCGAATACATCGAGGACGACGAGTTGATCGAAGTGACGCCGTCGTCCATCCGCTTGCGCAAGCGCGCTCTGGGAGCCACCGAGCGCCGCAAGCTGGCGCGCAACGCGCGAGCGGCCGAGGAGTCGTAGGGCAGTCGGATAGCTCGTTCACATACAACCTCAGCTGGGGGTGACGATGTTGTCCCGTGAGACGTCGGACTGGTCGCTCAAGCGTCGCAGCGACAGTCTCGGCGACGAAGAGTTCGAAGACTTCGAAGAGGACAAGGACCTGGACGAGGACTTCGACGACGAGCTGGACGAGGACGAGCTTGACGAGGAGGAGCTGGACGATCTCGACGAGTACGACGACCTGGACGACGAATTCGACGACGACGAGGACGAGGAATTCCGCCCCAAGAAGGGGCCGAGGCGGGACTGGGAGTGAGCGAGGAGGTGCGAGCGGGAGCACGTGGCGGTGCTCCCGCTTCACGCTTCAATGAGCCATGCGCTGGCCGGCCGTCTTGCCGCGGAACACATCCCCCGACGAGTAGTGCGCCTCGAAGGTGCCCGTCAGGGTCCCGCCCTTGTAATGCGACACGTTGCGTAGCACGGTGACCTGCAGGCCCTTCCGGAGAATGCTCGGGTAGGGGCCGCACTCCGTGACGATGCTGTCGCCGCCCACGGCGACAATGCGCAGCGGAATCGGAGGCCGCGCCTCGAGGCGCATGATCCAGCTCTCGCGGCCAGCGGTCGCGACCACCACGGACGTCGCCACCACGCTGTCTTTCGGCCCGACCATCGAGCGTACCTTCCACGTGCCAGCGACATCGGACAGGTTGATCGCGCCTCCCTGCAGCACGCTGATAAGGAAGAAGATGAAGGCCTGACGCATAGGATACTCCTGAAGGGATGGGTGACTGCTTCCTCTTTCATGGCCGATAGTAGCTTCCTTCTGTCACGGTGCCGAAACATTGGGGGTCGCCGAGAGTGGAGTACCGCCCCGAGGGGGGGTCTACTAAGTTGGGGAGCGGCGGGGCCTGTAGCTCAGGTGGTTAGAGCGCACGCCTGATAAGCGTGAGGTCAGTGGTTCAACTCCACTCAGGCCCATGAAGGAAAAAAGGCGTCGAGGGAAGAACGTCACGCAAAGACGTCGCGCCAACGGCGCTAGTTACCG
>DATNOR010000109.1:0-5762 GCA_035601235.1 Gemmatimonadales bacterium | reverse complement strand
CGCTTCGACATGATCGGGCAGAAGAGTCTGGTGCACATCCGTGACACGGCCATCACGCTCGACGCGGTGACGGCGGCCTACTTCCTGCGTCAGGAGCGGCTCGAAGCCCACAAGAACGTGGTCGCGGTGAACCGCAACAGCGGCTCGGTGCTGCGGGGGCCCAATCTGACCTATTACCGGGCGCTGAAGGGCGTCCGGGACACGCTCGAGATGTACGCTTCCGGCCGCCCGACGATCGACTATCGCGGCACTGCCGATTCTGCGGAGCCTTATGTGATCGTCGCGGATCGTGTCCGCTTCAAAGGCAACGATCGCATCTGGGGCGGGGGAGCCGTGACCATCGATCGCAGCGACTTCGCGGCGCGCGGCGACTCGATGCAGCTCGACCAGGTCGCGGGATTCGGGCTGCTCCTGGGCAAGCCCCGGGTTGAGGGCAAGGGGACGGAGTCCTACAGGCTCACGGGCACCCGCATCGAGCTCGGCCTCCGGGGTCACGACATCCGCCTGGTGAAGGCACTGGGCGACGGCGTGGCCACGGGAGCCGACTGGCGCCTCACCGCCGACACGATTCATCTCCATATCGACCGCAAGAAGCTGCAGCTGGCGTTCGCCTGGGGCCCCAAGGACTCGGTCCACGCGCGGGCCGTCTCGAGCAGTACGACTATCCGGGCCGACTCGCTCGCGCTCGACGTCCCGGATCAAGTGCTCACCGAAGTGCGCGCGTTCGGGCACGCACACTCGACCATGAAACGCGACTCCACGGCCAGGCGGGACTCGACCCCGGACTGGATTACCGGCGACTCGCTCACGGCGCACTGGGCGCAGCCGGCCGACCCCGCCGGGGGAGGGGCCCACCAACCGAAGAGCACGCTGCACCGCGTGGTCTCGCGCGGATCCGCCCGCGCGTTCACGCATCAGTACAACCAGCGCGACTCCCTGCCGTCGCTCAACTACCAGCGCGCCGACGTTATCGAGATCCTGCTCGTCGGCAACAAGGTCGATCGTGTGCTGGCGACGGGGCACGCCGACGGCGTGCAGCTCGAGCCGCTGCCGCCCGCTCCTCCGGACACGACCAAGAAGAAGGCTCCGGCGGACACGACTAAGAAAAAGGCTCCGGGCCGATGACGACACCGGCCGCCCCCAGTCACCTGGCGGACCTCCTGTCCGCCCGCGACTCGTCGCTCCCGCTGGCGGCGGCGGCGCTGGCGCGCGTCGGGGACGCCCAGGGCCGCGCGCCGTTCCCCGAGCTCGCGGTGGCCTACCGCGAGGAGTTCCTCAAGCTGCGCGCCCACTCCCGGGGCGCCGGCCTACCGGAGCTCGGCGCCTTGTCGGTCGAGGAGTTCCGCGCCAGCCTGCGGACGTCGGTGCTGCCGCGGCTGGCGCTCCTCAAGATCGTGACGTACCCGCTGGCAGCGCCGGGCGATCCGGTGACGATCGCGTTCACGGCCGAGGTGTGGGCCGAGCTGGCGAGCGACCGCGGGGGCATGGCGGACCGGCTGCTCGAGGTCGCGGAGCGCGCGCTGGCGCGCGCCGAGTCGCCCAGCGGGGAGCACCCCGCGGTCTCGGGCGGGAGCCGCCTCGAGGCCCACGGGCTGGTCAAAACCTACAAGGGCCGCCGCGTGGTGAACGACGTGAGCGTGCAGCTCGAGCAGGGGGAGATCGTAGGCCTGCTCGGCCCCAACGGGGCGGGGAAGACCACGTGTTTCTACATGATCACCGGCTTGATCCGTCCCGACGGCGGTGAGATCGTGCTGGACGGCCGGGACATCACGCCCGAGCCGATGTATCGCCGCGCGCGCATGGGAATCGGCTACCTGGCGCAGGAGCCCTCGGTGTTCCGCAAGCTCACAGTCGAGGAGAACGTGCGCGCGATTCTCGAGACCCTGCCGCTGAACCCCGCGGAGCAGGCCGACCGGCTCGAGCGCCTGCTCGACGAGCTCGCCATCAAGCACTTGCGGCGCCAGAAGGGATTCCAGCTCTCGGGCGGCGAGCGGCGCCGTCTCGAGATCACGCGCGCCCTCGTCACCGAGCCCAAGTTCATGCTGCTGGACGAGCCCTTCGCGGGCGTCGATCCGATCGCCGTACACGACATCCAGACCATCGTGGCCGGCTTGCGCCACCGGGGCATCGGGGTGCTGATCACCGATCACAACGTGGAGCAGACGCTCGACATCGTGGACCGTGCGTACATTATGTTCGAAGGCAAAGTGCAGGTCGCCGGCACCGTGCGTGAGCTGGTGTTCGACGACCGCGTGGCGAACCTCTACCTCGGGCCCACCCTCACGGCGCGCCTGCGCGCGCGCCTCGGGGGGAGCCAGCTGCAACCCGTATGAAGACCGGCCTACAGCAGCACACCGGACTCTCGCAACAGCTCCGCATCAATCCGCGGCTGTACCAGGCCATGGACCTGCTGTACATGCCGCTGCTCGATCTGCAGCAGCACCTGAAGCAGGAGCTGCTCGGCAACCCGTTCCTCGAGCTGGTCGAGCCCGAGGAGGAGACCGAGGTACCCCTGGCGGAGGAGGCCAAGGAGGACAAGAAAGAGGCCGAAGCCAACGACGAGCCCAACTGGGAAGAGATCCTGCTCGACGACGGCTCGGACTCGGGCGCGCCGCCCCGCGACCTGAGCGAAGCGCGGGAGTACGTCGAGCCCGTGCCGGTCGAGAGCAAGGACCTGTCCGACTATCTGCGGGACCAGATGCGGCTGCTCGACCTGACGCCGCGCCAGCAGCTCCTGGCTGAGGAATTCATCGGGAACATCGCGGAGGACGGCTATCTCGGCGCCACCCTCGAAGAGATGGTGCGCGGCGCGAACCAGCTGCTGGAGGAGCACGCCACCGAGTCGGAGCAGGACGCGAAGCCGCAGCTGTTCACGACCGCCGAGGCCGAGGAGATGCTCCGCGTCATCCAGAAGCTCGATCCGCCCGGCGTAGGCGCCCGCGATCTGCGCGAATGCCTGCTGCTCCAGCTCGAGGCGCGCGCCGAGACCGACACGCTGGCCTACCGGCTGGTGCGCGACGCCTTCGACGACCTCAAGGCACACCGCTGGAGCGACCTGGGCAAGCGCTTCGGGCTGGACGCCACCGAAGTGCAGAAGGTCGCCGACGACCTGGCCAAGCTCGATCCCAAGCCGGGCCTGCAGCACTCGGCCGCCAACGACGCGTACATCATTCCCGACCTGGTGGTCGAGAAGATCGACGGGCAGTACAAGGTGTTCTTGAACGACGCCGGCTTGCCGCGTCTGCGGATCTCGAAGACGTACCAGGACATCGCACGCGACAAGAAAAAATTCCAGGGCGAGAACAAGGACTTCATCAACCAGCGCATGAACAGCGCGCACTGGATGATCCAGGCGATCGAGCAGCGGCGCCAGACCATGCTCAAGGTGATGAACTTCATCGTCGATCGCCAGCGCGACTTCTTCGAGAAGGGCGTGGAATACTTGAAGCCGCTCACGCTGCGCGAGGTGGCGGACGTGATCAACATGCACGAGAGCACCGTGAGCCGGGTAACGAACGAGAAGTACGTCCAGACGCCGCGCGGGCTCCTGCCGCTCAAGTTCTTCTTCTCGAGCGGCCTCTCCACCACCACCGGCGAGGACGCGAGCGCCCGCGCCATCCGGGCGCAGATCCAGAAGATGGTGGGGGACGAAGATCCCAAGAACCCCCTGACCGATCAGCAAATCGTCGAGATGTTCGCGCAGCGGGGCGTCAAGATCGCGCGGCGCACGGTCGCCAAGTACCGCGACCAGCTGAGCATCCTCCCCGCCCGCATGCGCAAGCGGCTATGAGCCTCGCCACGGGGACGGCCACTCCCGAGGTGAGCGTCCTCGTGCCCGCCAAGGACGAAGCCGAGAATCTTCCGGAATTCGTACGCCAGGCGCGCGAGGCCCTGCTGCCGCTGCCGTACAGCTGCGAAGTGGTGATCGTCGACGACGGCAGCCGCGACGCCACCGCCGAGACGCTGCGCGAGCTCGCGATCAAACACCCGTTCGTGCGCGTGGTCACGCACCGCAGCCAGCGTGGCATCGCCGACGCCCTGGCATCGGGGGGCGACGCCGCCCGCGGCCGCATCCTCGTGTTCTATCCCGCCGACCTGCAATACCGCCCCGGCGACATCCCCTCGCTGGTGCAGCCGATCCTCGACGACACCGCCGACATCGTCACCGGCACGAAACAGGGTCATTACGAAAAACGCTTCGTGTCCTGGGTCTACAACGGCTTGTGCCGCTGGCTGTTCGGCGTTCGGGTCACGGACCTCAACTCGGTCAAGGCGTACCGGCGCGATGTGATGGACGACCTGACCACCCGTCCCGATTGGCATCGCTTCATGGTGGTCATCGCCGCGGCGCAGGGCTTCCGACTCGCCGAGCGCCCGGTGCCGCTGCTGCCGCGCCGGGCGGGGAAGTCCAAGTTCGGGATCGGGCGCATCCCAGTGGGCGTGCTGGACCTGATGTCGGTGTGGTTCCAGCTGCGGTTTGGGCGCAAACCGCTGCTCTTCTTCGGCGTCCCCGGGGCCGTGCTCATCTTCCTCGGCTTTCTGGTGGCGGTGTATGCGCTGATCGAGCGCTACGTGTACCAGCAGGGCAACCGGGCGTTTCTCTACCTGGTGCTGCTGCTCGTGCTGGCCGGCCTGATGTTGTTCGGCTTCGGGTTTGTGGGCGAGATGCTCGCGGGCGTGCGTGAGGAGGTGCGCGCCCTCCGGCGGCCGCCCGACCGGCCGAGCGGCGGAGACGGGGGGCCTCGAGACGGCTAGCCCCCGCGCGCGGCGGCCGCGTACACCTCCAGCCAGCGCCGCGTGATCGCGTCCCAGCTGAACCGCTCATGCAGCCGGCGGTACCCCGCGTCTCCCAGGCTCACGGAGAGATCGGGGGCGCGGGCCAGTCGCTCCAGGGCGGCCGCCAGCGCCGTCCCGTCGCCCGGCGGCACCAGCAGGCCCGACACACCGTCTTCCACGATGTCCGTAATGCCGCCGATCGCGCTGGCGATCACGGGCACGCGATGGTTCATCGCCTCCAGCAGCACGACGCCCAGCCCCTCGGTGTCACCGCGCCGGTCCATCACGGCCGGCAGCACGAACACGTCCGCCGCCGCGTAAGCGGCCTGCAGCTCGGCGTCCGACACTCTGCCGCGCACGGCGACCCGCCCGTCGAGACCTTGCTCTCGGACGCGAGCCTCGATCCGGGCCCGCTCCGGACCGTCCCCCACGATTACCAGCCGGACGTCGACGCCGGGGACGAGCAGGCTCGCCGCATCCACGAGGTGGTTCACGCCTTTACGCTCCACCAGCCGGCCCACGAACAGCACCGTGAAAGGCGCGCCGGCGGACCGCCGGCCGGCGTGCGGCACTGAGGTCGGGGCCGGGAGGCTGGTAGTGTAGGGGATCACCTCGATCGGCACCTGTACGAGCTCGCGCACTTCGTCCGCCGTGTACGACGAGATGGCCACCACCCGGTCGGAGCGCCGCGCCGCCCACTTCAGGAACCCTCTAAAAAACGGCATTGCGGTCTTCACCCATCGCAGCTCCACACCGTAGAACGTGGTGACGAGGGCAGCCGGGCGAGCCCGTTGCGCGGCCCAACCGAACAGCGCCAGGGGAAAGGGCCAATGCACGTGGATGACGTCGTAGCGCTGGCGCCGGCACAGCCGCCACGCCGCGACCATGCCGGCGACCACGAAGCACGCGGGCATGAGCCGGTACAGCAGGGAGCGTTTCATCCGGTCGGGCGCGGCCTCTTCGTGCGTCAGGCGCTCCCAGCGGCG
>DATNOR010000108.1:0-23955 GCA_035601235.1 Gemmatimonadales bacterium | reverse complement strand
CGACCCTCCCCGCAACAACGCGGTACCTAATCCGAGCCGCTCCGCCCCCAGGTTAGTCGCGTCCGAACCAGGGGTCCCGTGGTGCTGCGGGAGCTTCTCAGCCGTACCGAGCAGATCGATGATCTTCGCCACCTCTTTGGGGCGCTCGGGTTTCAAGCGGCGTGGGAGCACGTGCCGCCCGGGCCCTGGCTCGGCACCGCGCCGGCGGAGGCCGCCGGCGTCGTGCGGGCGGCGCTGGTGGCGCGCCACGACGCGTTCCGCGTCTTCGCGCTCGAGGCGCGTGATCCCGAGCGCGCGGTGCGGGCGGCAGCGCAGCGGCTCGCGGCGCAGGCCGAGCGGGGCCTCGCGTGCGCCCTGGGCGCCGCGCCGCGGCGGCTCTTGTGCGCGGGCTGGCGCGCCGCCGCACGCGGGCCCGTCATTCGCGTTGCCGCTATCCCCCTGGAACGGCCGCCCGGCAGCTCGCTCGAGACGCTGGAGCGCTTCAGCCCGCGGCCACGCGAGACGGCGCTGGCCCTCAGCCTGCGTGTGGGTGAAGCGCTCGCGAGCGAGGCCGTCACACCCCGTTTCTTCCGGGCGTTCCGCGCCACGCTCGAGCGCCTCACCGATCGGCTGACGGCACCGCGCAGCCGGACGGAGCGTCACGCCCTCGCGCTGACCACGTTCACCCGCGTGCTGTTCCTCTACTTCGTCCAGGGGAAAGGATGGCTGGACGGGGACCGCCGCTACCTGATCCGCCGGTTCGACGACTGCGTCGCCGCCCGGCGGCCGTTTCACCGCCGGGTACTCGACCCGCTGTGCTTCGGGGCGCTCAACCGCCCCGCCGCAGAGCGCTCCGGCGCGGCCCGCGCGCTCGGCCGTCTGCCGTTCCTGAACGGCGGCCTGTTCGAGCCCACGGCCCTGGAGCGGCGCCACGGCGCCGCGCGGTGGAGCAACAGCGACTGGCGCGACGCGTTCGACCACCTGCTCGAGCGGTTCCACTTTTCGGCGCGCGAAACGGAGGACGGCGACGCCGTCGCCCCGGACATGCTGGGGCGGGTGTTCGAGGGTGTGATGGATCCGGCCGAGCGGCGCGCCAGCGGCAGCTACTACACGCCGGCCGCGCTGGTGCGGGAGATCGTACGCGCCGGGCTCGAGGCGGTGCTCGTCCACCGGGTGGGGCTCGCCCCGCCCGCCGCCGAGCGGTGGATCCATCGCGGCGAGCCGCCGGAGCGGTCGCCCGACCTGCGGCACGTCAGCGTGCTCGATCCGGCGGTGGGGTCGGGAGCGTTTTTGCTGGGTGCGCTCGAAGAGCTCACCCGGCTGCGTTGCACGGGGGGCGAGGGGCCGGCGTGCGCGGTACGGCGCGACGTGCTGGCGCATTCGCTGTTCGGCGTGGACCTGAGCCTCACCGCGGTGCGGCTCGCCGAGCTGCGGCTGTGGCTCGCGCTGATCGCGGACGTGAGCGCCGAGCCGAACGACCGGGAGCTCACCGGCATCGCGCCGCTGCCGAACCTGGACGGGCACGTGCGCCAGGGAGACGCGCTCGTCGACCCGCTCACGCTCGCCCGGGCGCTCGGCGGCGGACCGGCGCCCGCGGCTCCAACGCCCGAGCTCGAGCGACTGACGAGCGCCCGGCGCAAGCTGTTCGGCCTGGCGGGTCCGGCGAAGCGGGACGCGCTCGCCGGCCTGGCCCGCGCCGAGGCGGCGCTCGCCCGGGATCTGTTCCGGACGGCGGTGGCGGCACTGGAGCGGCGCGTGGCCGAGCTGATCGCGGCGGCAAAGGACCGCGACCTGTTCGGGCGGCGGCGGGGGCTCACGGGGGACGAGCGGGCCCTGCTGCGGCGGCTGCGCGCCAGCCGGCGCGAGCTGCGGGCTGCGTCGGCGCGGCTCGAGCGCGAGGGCGGCGCGCCGTTCTTCGCGTTCGAGTCACACTTCGGCGATGTGCTGGCGCGGGGCGGATTCGACCTGGTGGCGGGAAATCCGCCATGGGTGCGCGGGGAGCGGGTCCCCCTGCGGGTGCGGGAAGCGCTGGCGACGCGGTACGCCACGTGGCGGCCGGCGCGGGGCCGGGGGTTCGCCCATCTGCCGGATCTCGCCGTCGCGTTCGTGGAGCGCGCGCTCGAGCTGGCTGCCCCGGGCGGCACCGCCGCCCTGCTCGTTCCCGCCAAGCTGGCGTCGAGCGGCTACGCGGCGCCGCTGCGCCGGCGGCTGGCGGAAGGCGCGCGCGTCGAGCGCGTGGCGGCGATGCCGGCGGCAGGGAGTGCGTTCGCGGCGGCCGTCTATCCCATGGTGCTCGTCACCACGCGGGCCGAGCCGACGGGGCGCGAGCAGGTCGCCACGGCACTCGGGGCGAGGAGCGCGACGCCCCTGATCCCGCAGCGCGCCCTCGCGGGTGACGGCCCCTGGATCCTGGCGCGCGACGCGATGCGCGTCGCCCGCCACCTCGCGGCGTGGTGTGCGCGCGTGGGCGAGCGCTGGCGGCCGCAGCTCGGCGTGAAGACCGGCGCGGACGATGTCTTCCTGAGCGCCCAACCCGGTCCGGCGACCCGCCCCGCGGTCCGGGGCCGCGACCTGGAGCCGTGGCGCGCCACGCCGCGTATTCACCTGCTCTGGACCCACGCGCCCGACGGGCGGCCGCTCGCCCGCCTGCCACCCGATCTTGCCGCGGCGCTCGCACCCCACCTCGAACGGCTGGCGCGCCGCAGCGATTACCGCGCCGGACCGGCCTGGCAGCTGTTCCGCACCGCTCTCGCCTACGCCCCGTGCCGCGTGATCTGGCCCGACCTCGCGCGCCGGCTCGCGGCCGTGGTGCCCGACCCGGGTATCGTGCCGCTCAACACCGTATACGGGATCGCCACCCGCGAGCCGGACGACGCCTACGCGCTGGCGGCGCTCTTCAACTCGCGCTGGCTCACGGCGCTGGCGCGACTGCAGGCCGATCCGGCGCGCGGCGGGTTCCGGCGCTTCAACGCCCGCGTGGTGCGCGGGCTGCCGCTTCCGCCCATGAGTCCGCCGGTGTGGCGCGCGCTGGCCGACCAGGGGCGGCGCGGCGAATCCGACGACGCCGCCATCGCGGACCTGTACCAGCTCGATGCCGCCGACCGCCGTGCGCTGGCAGCCGCCCCGGATCCTCTCTGAGCACCTCGCGCCGCTCCCGGAGCCGCTCGCCTGCCTGCTCGCACCGGGGCCGATCGAGGCGCCGGCGGCGGTCGCGACACTCGGGGCGCGGGCGCTGCTCGACCTGGCGCCGCTCGCGTCGGAAGGGCGCACGCCGTGGCCGGCGTGGCTCGCCCCACACCAGGTCCCCGCCGCCGAGCGGCTGTGCGCCCTGCTGGCGCGCTACGGCGGCGCACTGCTCGCGGACGCACCGGGCCTCGGCAAGTCGTACGTCGCCCTGGCGGTAGCCCTCGCCGTGCGACAGCCATTTGCGCTGGTGGTGCCAGCGGTACTGGTGGGCCAGTGGCGCGCCCTGCTCGCGCGGTTCGACACCAACGCCCCGATGATTACCCACGAATCCCTCAGCGCAACTCCTTGCCGCCCTTTGCCGCCCGCTGCCGCCCTCTGCCGCCTGTTTCTCGTCGACGAGGCCCATCGCTTCCGCAACCCCGACGCCAATCGTTACCGTGCGCTGGCGCGGCTCGTGGTGGGGGCGCGGGTGCTGCTCGTCACCGCCACACCCGTCCATAATCGCGTCGGCGACCTGTGCCACCTGCTGCGGCTGTTCCTGCGCGACCACGAGCTCACGGCCCTGGGCGTCCCCTCGCTGCGCGGCGCGGCGCGCGGCGACGCGGACGCGGACCCCACGGCGCTCGCGGCGGCCGCCGCCCGCTTGTGTGTGTCCCGCTCGCGCGAGCGGGCGCGGGCGGGCTGGAGCGCGGGCCCGGTCGCACTCTCGTTCCCGACACGCGGCAACGGGGCGGCGGAGCGGCTCGGCGCGGCGCCCGACGCGCTGCTCGAGCGGCTCGTCGCCGGCATCGCCCGGCTCGACTCGGGCGGCGCAGCGGCGGCCCTGTTCCGGCTGCTGCTGCTGTCGCAGCTCGCTTCGAGTATCCCCGCGCTGCGCGCCAGCCTGGCGCGATACCGGGCGTGGCTCGAGCTGGCCCGCGCCGCCACGGCCGACGGACGCGCACTCACGCGACCGGACTTCCAACGGCTGTTCCCCGCCGGGCAAGACGATCTGCAGCTCGCGCTCTTCCCCCTGCTCTTGCCGGCCGGGAAGACGGCGGTGAGCGACGCGGATCGCGACACGGTGCGACGGCTGTGCGAGCTCGCGGTGCCCGGCCTCGACCCGAAGGCCGACGCCCTGGAGCGGATCCTCGCCGAGTGCGGCGGGAAGACGATCGTGTTCGTGCAACCTCGAGCCACCGTCCGGCACCTGTTCCGCCGCCTGCACCGGCACCGCGTGGCCGCGGTGATGGGAGACCGGGGATGGTTCGGCACGGAGCGCACGAGCCGGGCCGCCGTGTTGCACGCGTTCGCGCCGCTGGCGCAGGGCGGCCCCAAGCCCACGGCCGCACTCGAGACCGACATCTTGCTCGCGACCGACATGCTGAGCGAAGGGCTGAACCTGCAGGACGCCGTGCGGGTGATCCATTACGACGTCCCGTGGAGCCCCGCCCGCCTGGCGCAACGCGTGGGCCGGATCGATCGCGCCGGCTCGCCGCACGCGCACATCGAAACCGTGACGTTCCTGCCGCCGCCGGCGCTCGCCGGTGCGCTCGCGATCGAGCGCCGCTGGCTCGCCAAGGCGCGGGCGCAGGCGCGCACCGGTACCGCACAGATCGAGCTGGCGCAGGGCGGCAGCGCCGCCGCGTTCGACTGGTGCGACCGCCTGCAGCAGCTCGCCGGACGCGCCGGCTGGCCCGCCGCGCGCGGCGGCTGCGCCGCCGTCGCCGCCGCGGAGCGGGCCGTGGTCCTCGTGGTGCGGCTCGCCGGCCAGGTGGAAGCGGTGGTGGTGACGGCCGAGGACGTACGGGCTGATCCGGCGGGCGCCACCGCGCTGCTCGAGCGCGCCGCCGGCTCCCCAGCCGTGCCGCTCGATCGCGCCGCGCTCGAGCTGGCGATCCGGCGAGCCGCCCCGCTCGTCCGCAGCCGACTCGACGCGATCGAGCGGGCTCGCTGGCGCGCCGCCGACCGCGACCGGCTGACCCGGCGGCTCGTCCCCTGGGTGCTCGCGGCCGCGCGCCGCGCGGCCGCCCGGCGCCGCCACCGCGAGCTCGCCCGCCTCGATGCGCTGGTGTCGCGGCTCGCCCTCGGGATGACGGCCGGAGAGGAGGTCCTGCTGGACGAGCTGCTCGGGCGCCGCGCGCCGCTGACCGTGCGGGACGTGCTGGCGTGGCACGAGCGGCTGCCGCCGCCCGCGGGCGTACCGGATCCTCCCGCGGTTCGGTTAGAAGCCGCGCTCGTGCTCGGCTGAGCGCTCACTCGTGATGAAGCAGCAGCTCCTCGTAGTCGAGCTCGCGCTGCACGCGTCGCATCACCGCGTCGCCGATGGTGCCCTCGTCCCGCAGCCGCAGCAGCTCCCGCCGCTCCGCCGCGAGCAGCTCGCGCGCGAGCCGCAGGTGGGCTGCGGACTTGGCCTCGAGTGGACCGTCCACCGCGCCGTCGGCGTGGCCCCGCAGGTGGCGAGCGCGATAGCGGTAGCGGTCGCGCGTGTGGGCCAACGCGTCGGGATGCATCCACGACTCCTGGCTGAGCGCCTCGAGCCGCGCCAGCGCCGCCTCCGCCGTACCCAACCGGGCGGCGATCTCTTCCCGCTCATCCTGCTCGCCGGTCTCACGCACGCCGAGCCACCGCAACAGCGGCGCGAGCGTGAATCCCTGACCCAGGAGCGTCACGAGGATGACGGCGAAGGTGATCGCGATGATCACATCGCGCCCAGGAAACGGCGTGCCGGCGGCGGTCATGGTGGGAATCGCGGCGGCGAGCACCAGCGAGTCGGCGCCCCTGAGACCGGCCCAAGAAACGAGCGCCGGCAGCTGCCACGAGGGCGACGGGTCGCGCTGGCGCACGCGCGCGCTGAACCACCGGGGCAGGTAGGTCGCGGGGAACACCCACACGAAGCGCGCGACGATCACCGCCGCGTTCACCAGGACCGCTCCCCACGCCAGGTCCCGGGCGAACGGACCGCTCCAGCCTCCGAGGATGGGACGCAGCGCCAGCCCGGTGATGATGAAGATGAGGCCTTCGAG
Source organism: Gemmatimonadales bacterium (assembly GCA_035601235.1). Classification (GTDB taxonomy): domain Bacteria; phylum Gemmatimonadota; class Gemmatimonadetes; order Gemmatimonadales; family GWC2-71-9; genus AG41. Next base: position 17,785 of record DATNOR010000108.1, on the reverse strand, counting down.
CACGAACACGACGACGTCCCACATCCCCGAGTTCTGGACGCGCGTATCTGCCGCCACGATTCGCGGCCCGACGCGTCCGAGGTAGAGCCCCGTCGCCACGACGGCCAGGATCCCGGACACACCGAGATGCTCGGCGGGGAGGTAGGCCGCGTAGCCCGTCAAGAGAGAGATGGTGTTCTCGACCTCGGGGTCGTGGATGTGGCGCCGCAGCTCCGCCAGGAGCCGGGCGACGGCGAGGCCGACGACGATGCCGCCGGCCCCCACATAGAGAAACCGCAGGCTCGCCCCCGGAAGCGAGAACGCGCCCGTCACCGCGACGGCGACCGCCATGCGATACGCCACGATCGCGGCCGCATCGTTGATCATGCTCTCGCCCTCGAGGATGATCACCAGGCGTCGCGGCAGCGGCAGCCGGCGCAGGAACGCGGTAGCGGCGGCGACGTCCGGGGGAGACACCACGGCCCCGAGCACGAAGGCGGACGCCCACGGCAGGCCCGGAATCGCCAGGTGCGCGATCCAGGCAACCGTCACCGTGACGAACAAGACGTGTCCCACGCCGAGCAGCAGGATGGGCCGCAGGTTGGCGCGCACGTCGCGGTAGGACGCGAGGAGGGAGGCGCGGTACAGGAGCGGCGGAATGAACACGAGAAAGACGAGCTGGGGATCGAACTGCACGACCGGCAATCCGGGGAGCACCGCCACCAGCACGCCGCCCGCCACGAGCAGGGCGGGCGTGGGGATGTCGAGGCGACGCGCCACCAGCGCCAGGAAGGTGACGCCCACGAGCAGCGCGAGAACGGTCTCGAAGTTGTGCATGGGGTTTGGGGTCTCTCAAAGCTACCTTCCGGCGTGGCGCTCACCACTTTTCTGTTCGACCTGGACGGCACGCTCATCGACTCGATCGAGCTGATCCTGCGGTCGTACCGCCACACCATGCGGACCCACCGCGGCCAAGAGCCCTTAGACGACGTCTGGATGGAGGGGCTGGGCACGCCGCTGTGGGTGCAGTTCCGTCGCTTCACGGAAGACCCTGCCGAAATCGACGCGATGGTCGCCACCTATCGCGCGTACAACCTGGCGCACCACGACGAGCTGGTCCATCCCTACGAGGGCGTCGTCGAGGCCGTACGGGCCCTGAAGCGACGGGGCCGCCCGCTCGGCCTCGTGACCAGCAAGATGCGGAGCGGGGCGATGCGGGGACTGGTGCGCGCGTCGCTCGAGGACGCGTTCGATGTGGTCGTGGGCGCGGACGACGTCACGCACCCCAAGCCTCATCCCGAGCCGGTGCAGGTGGCGCTCGAGCGACTGGGCGCTTCCGCTGGCGGAGCCGTGTTCGTCGGCGACTCGCGCCACGATCTGGTCTCGGGCCGGGCCGCCGGCGTCAAAACGGCCGCCGCGCTGTGGGGACCGTTCGACCGCTCTCACCTGGCGGACCTCGAGCCCGATTACTGGCTGGAACGGCCTGCGGACCTCGCCGCAATAGATTGATTTCCGAGTTATTGTAGGGGCGCAGCATGCTGCGCCCCTACATCGACACACGACGGCCCCGACGGAGGGATCGACGCCTTGGGCTTTGTTCCATTCGAATTGGAACGCTGGCAAAGCACCTGGGAGAACCGGGTGCGCTACAACCTGTCGGAGTCGGGCGTGCATCCCCTCTCGATCCGCGAGCTGCTCGACCTCGCGGGAGCATCCCGCGATCCCCTGCTCGACGTGCGGCTCGGCTACAGCCAGTCGAACGGCACCGACCTGTTGCGGAGCCGGATCGCCGCGCTCTACGTCGGGGTGTCGCCCGAGCAGATTCTGGTGACGAGCGGCAGCGCGGAGGCGAACTTCGTGGTGTGCTGGCGGCTGATCGAGCCGGGCGACCACGTCGCCGTCATGCTGCCGAACTACCTGCAGACGTGGGGGCTGGCCCAGAACTTCGGCGCCCGGGTGCGTGGCTTCGCGCTGCGCGCCGAGGCCGGGTGGGAGCCGACCGCCGACGAAGTGCGCAGCGCGATCGCGCCGGGCACCAAGCTCGTCGTCGTCACCAACCCCCACAACCCGACGGGCCACGTGCTCTCGGACGACATGCGACGGCTCATCGTGGCGCGCGCCGCGCAAGTCGGCGCCTGGCTCCTGGCGGACGAGGTGTACCAGGGCGCGGAGCGGGACGGGACTACGACCGCGTCGTTGTGGGGCAGCTACGAGCGCGTGATCGTCGTGAACGGGCTGTCCAAGGCGTACGGCTTGCCGGGCCTGCGCATCGGCTGGGTGGTGGGACCGCCGGGGTTCTCCGTCGAGGCGTGGGCCCGCCACGACTATACGACCATCGGGCCGGCAGGCGCGAGCGATCACCTCGCCGCCGTGGCGCTCGAGCCGCGGGTGCGCGAAAAAGTGCTCGCGCGCACGCGCGCCATCCTCCGGTCCAACTACCCGGTCATCGAGCGCTGGCTGAAGCGCTTCGGTGACACGTTCAGCTGGCACCCGCCGCAGGCGGGCGCGATCTGCCTGGTGAAGTACCGCCAGGGGATCAGCGCCCTCGACCTGGTGGAGCGGATGCGTGCCGAGCACAGCGTGCTGCTCGTGCCGGGGGAACATTTCGGCCTGCCGCAGCACATCCGATTCGGGTTCGGCGAGGAGCTGCACCACTTCGAGGCAGCGCTCGCGGAGACGGAGCGGGGCCTGAAGCGCGTCTTCACAGACTGATATGAAGGTCGTGCCGCTCGAGGCGTTCCGGGACAAGGTCTCGTTCGTCGTGGCGGTCGACGCGGTGGAGCGGGGCTTCCGGGCGCTCGCGCTGGGAGAGGCGGCCCTCCCCGACCCGATGGTGATGGAGCTCCCGGCGGAGCGGGCGGAAGTGCACGTGAAGGGGGCGCATCTCAAGGGTGCGCGCCATATCGTGCTCAAGGTGGCGACCGGCTTCTACGAGAACCGCGCCCGCGGCCTGCCGTCCGGCGACGGCCTGTTCCTGCTACTCGACGCGCGGACGGGGGTGCCGGCGGTGCTGCTGGAAGAGCACGGCTACCTCACGGACTTCCGCACCGCCGCCGCCGTGGCGCTCACACTCAAGTATCTCGCGCCCAGGGACGCGCACGAGGCTCTGCTCGTGGGCGCGGGCGCCCTGGCCCGGCTCACGGCGCGCGCCATGCTGGCTCAGATGCCGCTCGCCCGGCTCACGCTGTGGAATCGCACGCCCGAGCGCGCCGGACAGCTCGTCCGCGAGCTCGCCCAGGTGGTGGAAACCCGCATCGCGCCCGCGCTCGAGAGCGCCGTGCGCGACTCCCGCGTGATCGTGACCGCGACCGCGAGCACGACCCCGCTGATCATGGCGTCTTGGGTGGCACCCGGGACGCACGTCACCTCGGTGGGGACCGGGAGCCCCGAGAAGATCGAGCTCGAGCCGGCGCTCTTGGCGCGGGCCGACAAGCTCGTGGCCGATCGCGCGTTCCAGACGGAGCGCTACGGCAACCTGCACCACGCCATCGCGGCCGGTGTCGTCACGCGCAAGCAGGTTTACGCGGAGCTGGGTGATCTGGCGGCGGGGCGGCGCCCCGGGCGCGAGCAGCCGGACGAGATCACCGTGGCCGACCTGACCGGCGTGGGCGTCCAGGACGCCGCAATCGCGCAGGCGGTGGTGGACGTGTTGGGGCTGTGAGTTTCTGTCAGAACGCTGTCAGTAACCGCCCTCGCCGAACGGCCGTTTTGGGGCTATCCATTTCTCGTATCCGCCCCCGGTGGGAGGGTAACGTTACGAAACGCGCATGGGTCGTGCTCGCCGCCGCCGTGTGCGCCGGCGCCCCCGCGCGGCTCGCCGCGCAGGGGTCCGCACGGTACACCCCCGCGGACGTGCACTTCATGTCCGGCATGATCCAGCACCACGCGCAGGCGGTGCTGATGGCCGGCTGGGCGCCGACGCACGGCGCGAGTCCGGCGTTGCGCGCGCTGTGCGAGCGAATCGTGGTGGGCCAGCGCGACGAGATCGTGCTGATGCGGCGCTGGCTCGACGACCGTCACGAGCCCGTCCCGCAAGCCGACCCATCGCACATGATGATGCCGGGCATGGATTCCTCGATGCTGATGCCGGGGATGTTGACCGCCGCCGAGCTGGAGCGGCTGGACCAGGCCCGCGGCCGGGAGTTCGATCGGCTGTTCCTGCAACGCATGATCCGGCATCACCAGGGCGCCATCACCATGGTGAATCAGCTGTTCGCCTCGCGCGGCGCCGGAGAAGAAGAGCCGGTGTTCCGCTTCGCCGCCAACGTATTCGCCGACCAGACCACGGAGATCGAGCGCATGCAGCGCATGCTCGCCGATTTCCTGCTCGCTGCACCCTAGCTCCCCCCTTCACCGGACCATACCATGAACCGTCGACTGCGCGCGCTCGCTCGTGTCATCGGAGGCCTCTCTCTCACCGCGTGCGCCTCGTCGGGCGGTGCCAACCTGTCGACTGTCCCTCCCAGTCCGGACCCACGCGTGGGGCTGCGCGGCGGCGCCGTGCGCTTCGACACTGCCAACCGACGCGTGCTGGAAGTGACCGCCGCCGCGCAGGCGGCGTGGAATCTCCGTTTGATCGTGAACCGGCCTGCGTCGGAGAAGTTCGTCGGTGTCACCAACTCGGACCTCGCGTTTTTCAAGAACTACGTGATTCAGGGGAATTACAACGGGTTTCAGGTGTGGGACATCACGAACCCCGCGGCGCCGACGCTCAAGGTCGGATATCTCTGTCCGGCATCGCAGAGCGACGTGTCGGTTTACCAGAACCTGCTGTTCGTGTCCGGCGAGGGGATGGGGGGCCGTCTCGACTGTGGCACCGAAGGCGTGCACGACTCGGTCAGTGCGGTGCGGCTGCGCGGCCTCCGGATCTTCGACATCTCCGACATCGCGAACCCGAAGTACATCGCCAACGTGCAAACGTGCCGCGGCTCGCACACGCACTCCGTGGTGACCGATCCCACCGACCCGGCCAACGTCTACGTGTACATCTCGGGCGCCGCCCCGGTGCGCTCGCCCACCGAGCTCCCGGGCTGTGTGGCGGCGTCGCCGGATTCGAACCCCAACAGCGCCCGCTTCCGGATCGAGGTCATCAAGGTGCCGCTGGCCGCCCCGCAGCAGGCGGCGATCGTGAGCTCGCCCCGCATCTTTGATTCGCTCACCGCGCCCGCGACGCACGCCGAGGCGCCGGAAGACGTCGCGCGGGCGGCCACGGCGGCCGCCGAGGCGCGCGCCAAGGGCGGCTACACGGCCGCGGTGAACGGCCTGGAATACGTGCTGGGGCCGGGGTTCATCAATCCGATGCTCGACAGCGTCGTCAAGGCGCGTCACGGCACCGGGGCAGCCACCGCCGCCGACAGCGCCGCGCTGCGCGGCGCGATCCAGGGCATCGTCGACGTGATCGTGGGGGCGCCCAAGCCGGGAACGCCGAACACGGCGCGCCCGGGGCCCGAGCAGTGCCACGACATCACGGCGTACCCGGCGATCGGGCTGGCGGGCGGGGCGTGCGCCGGCTATGGGCTGCTGCTCGACATCCATGACGTGGCGCACCCCAGGCGCATCGGGGCGGTGTCAGACTCGAACTTCTCGTACTGGCACTCGGCGACGTTCAACAACGACGGCACCAAGCTCCTCTTCACCGACGAATGGGGCGGCGGCGGCGGACCCAAGTGCCGCGCGACAGATAGGCACGAGTGGGGCGCGGACGCGATCTTCACGCTGGACGACAAGCGGATGACGTTCCGGAGCTACTACAAACTGCCGGCGCCACAGACCGAGCTCGAGAATTGCGTCGCTCACAATGGCTCGCTCATCCCGATCCCCGGGCGGGACATCATGGCGCAGTCGTGGTACCAGGGCGGCGTTTCGGTGTTCGATTGGACCGACCCGTCGCATCCCACGGAGATCGCGTTCTTCGATCGCGGTCCGATGGACGGTACCAAGCCGGTCGGCGCGGGATCGTGGTCGGCGTACTGGTACAACGGACACATCTACAGCTCCGAGATCGCGCGCGGGCTCGATGTGCTGGATCTCGTGCCGAGCGGGTTCCTCTCGAAGAACGAGATCGAGGCCGCGCAGCTGGTGCACTGGGACTACTTCAATACGCAAGACCAGCCGCGCATCGTCTGGCCGGCGAGCTTCGTCGTGGCCGGGGCGTACGTGGACCAACTGGCCCGGTCCAACGGGATGGCCCCCGAGCGGGTCGCCGCCGTGAGGCAGGCGCTCGATCGGGCGCAAAAGCTCTCGGGGGCCGAGCGACGGAACGCGCTGACGCAGCTGGCCACGCAGCTCGGCGGGGACGCAGCGGGCGCCCCCGATGCGGCCAAGGTCCGGACCCTGGCCGCGGCGGTCACGGACCTCGCCAATGCACAACCCTGAACCGGGCTAGACCAGGGCCCGCAGGACCACGTACATCAACCCCGCGATCCCCGCCGCCGCGGGGATCGTGAGGACCCAGGCCCACACGATCCGCCCCGCCACGCCCCAGCGCACGGCCGAGAGGCGGTGCGCCGCGCCCACGCCCGAAATGGCGCCGGTGATCGTATGCGTGGTGCTGACCGGAATGCCGAAGTGGGAGGCGATGAACAGCGTGATGGCGCCGCTCGTCTCGGCGCAGAAGCCGCCGAACGGCGTGAGCTTGGTGAGGCGCTGACCCATGGTCTTGACGATGCGCCAGCCGCCCGTCACCGTGCCCAGCCCCATCGCCGCGCCGCACGCCACCACCACCCAGGCAGGCACGCTGTTGGGATCGGTCAGGTGCAAGGGAGACGCCGCGAGGGACCCGGTCCCGAACAGCTGCTGCTCCGCCACCAGCAGGCCGACGATGATGCCCATGGTTTTCTGCGCGTCGTTGGATCCGTGCCCGAGCGAATACGCGGCGGCCGAGCCGATCTGGAGCACGCGAAACGTGCGGTCCACCCTACGCGGGAGCGAGCGTCGCAGTGCCCACGACAAGGCCACCGTCAGCGCCAACGCCAGCACCAGTCCCATCAACGGCGCCACCACGATGAAGACGAGGGTCGAGATCCACTTGCCGGGGAACAGCAGCGCGGTGAAGCCCGCCTTCGCCACCGCGGCGCCTGCGTAGCCGCCGATCAGGGCGTGTGAAGAAGACGTGGGCAGCCCGAGCCACCAGGTGATGAGGTCCCAGATGATGGCGCCGCTGAGCCCCGCCAGGATCACGGTGGCGTCCACGGCGGCCAGGTCCACGAGCCCCTTGCCCATCGTCTTGGCGACGGCCGTCCCGAACAGGAACACCGCGATGAAGTTGAATGCCGCGGCCCAGACCACGGCGGCGGACGGCGACAGCACCCGTGTCGATACGACGGTGGCGATGGAGTTCGCGGCGTCGTGGAAACCGTTGATGAAATCGAAGCACAGCGCGACACCGACGATGGCGATGACAAACCAGGCGGACGCGTGCATCACGCGTGCTTGATGGTGATGGACTCGAGGTCGTTGGCGACGTCTTCCGACTCGTCGAGCGTGCGCTCGAGGTTGTCGTAGATCTCCTTCCACTTGATCACTTCGAGGGCGTCCCGCTCGGTCTCGAACATCCGGCCGAGGGCCTCGTGGTAGAGCGCGTCGCCCTCTTCCTCGAGCTTCTTGGCCTCGATGCAGAACCGCATCACATCGTCGCCTTTTTTCAACCGGCCGACGCCTTCGGCAAGCACGCCCACCATACGCTGGATTACCTCGGTGAGCTGGTTCACGCCGCGCGGCGCGGGACCGAGATGGAAGATCTGGGAGCGCCGCGCGATGCCGTCGATCACGTCCATCACGTCGTCCAGGTCGGAGGCGAGCTGATGGATGTCCTCCCGGTCGAGCGGCGTGATGAAGGTGCGGTCCAACCGGTTCACCACCTCGTGGGTGACCTGGTCGGCCTCGTGCTCGAGCCGCTTGATCGCCTCGACGTGGGCGATGCGACGCTCGGGGGGCGCGGTGAAGAGGTCGCGCAGATGCTGGGCCGCCTCTTTGGTCCGCGTGGCCACCGCGACGAACAGGTCGAAGAACTCTTCTTCCCGGGGCAACAGGCGCACGGCAGTGTCTCTCGTGTAAGGGGGGGGAGCTCGTCGCCACCCAACATAGCGGCCCCACGCGGGAGCCACTAGGTTACCTCGCCAATGGCCACCACCCAGCAACCGCAGGTCGACTTCGTCAAGGCGATCTCCCGACTCGACGCCACGGCCCTGGTCGTCGGGTCGATGATCGGGTCGGGCATTTTCATCGTCTCCGCGGAGATCCTCCGCGAAGTGCACGCTCCCGGCCTGCTGCTCGTCGTCTGGGCCGCATCGGGCGTGGTCACGCTGATGGGCGCGCTGTCGTACGGGGAGCTCGCGGCCATGTTCCCCAAGGCGGGTGGCCAGTACGTCTACCTGCGCGAGGGGATCTCGCCGCTGTTCGGCTACCTGTACGGCTGGACGCTGTTCGTCGTGATCCAGACCGGCACCATCGCCGCCGTGGCGGTCGCGTTCGCACGGTTCACGGCGGTGTTCTGGCCCGGCCTCTCCCCCGACGTGTTCCTCGGCTCCACGGTCCACTTTCCGCAGCCGATCGGCGACGTCGCCGTCGGCCTCTCGCCCCAGCGCCTGCTCGCGGTGCTGTCCGTAGCCCTGCTCACCTGGATCAACGTGCGCGGCGTGCGCACGGCGGCCCTGATTCAGACGTCGCTCACCGCCGTCAAGACCGCCGCGCTGGCCGCGCTGATTCTGCTGGGACTCACCGTCGGCCGGCACGCCGAGGCGATCGCGGCCAACTTCGGCGGCAACTTCTGGGCCACGGGCGGCGTGTCCGTCGGACTCGGCGCGGTGGGCGCCGCCATGGTCGGCTCGCTGTTTTCGATGGATGCCTGGAACAACGTCGGCTTCGCCGGGAGCGAGCTGACGCAGCCCGAGCGAGACCTGCCGGTCGCGATGGGGGCGGGCGTGTTGATCGTGACGGTGCTGTACCTGCTCGCGAACGTGGCGTACCTGAACGTACTGCCGGCCGCCGCCATCGCGACCGCGCCGCAGGATCGCGTCGCCACGGCGGCGCTGCAGGCGATCCTCGGGCAGCCGGGACTCAAGCTGATGGCGGCGGCCATCATGATCTCGACGTTCGGCTGCAACAACGGCCTCATCCTGTCCGGTGCGCGCGTCTACTACGCCATGGCGCGCGACGACCTGTTCTTCAAGTCCGCGGGCGTCTTGCACCCGCGCTACAAGACGCCCGCCGTCGCGCTGCTGGTCCAGGCCGTGTGGACCAGCGTGCTGTGCCTGTCGGGCACGTACACCCAGCTCCTGAACTTCGTGATCTTCGCCGCGCTGGTGTTCTACATGCTCACGGCGGTGGGGCTGTTCGCGCTGCGCGTCAAGCGGCCGGCGGCGGCACGGCCGGTCCGCACGCCCGGATACCCGTGGCTCCCGGCCCTGTATGTGATCGCCACCGGGGTGATCGCCGTGGACCTGCTGACCCAGGACGCCACGCGCACGTACAGCTTCCTGGGCCTGGGATTGGTGCTGATCGGCGTGCCGGTCTACTTCGCGTGGCGGGCGATGGTCAGGCGCGCTCCGGCCTAATCAAGACGCGGCCCACCCGTGATCCAGGCGCCCAAACAATACTCGCTTCGCCCGATCGGACACATTCGATCGACGCTGCGAGCGCCGGAGAAGGCACCGCGGCAGGGTTCGGAGGGAGCGCCGGACGCGTGGCTCGACGTGCACCCCGCGTACGCGCGGGGGCTCCTGGGGATCGCCGCGGGCGACGAGGTCATCGTCATCACCTGGCTCGATCGTGCCGATCGTGACGTGCTCGAAGTGCACCCGCGTGACGACCCTGGAAACCCGCTCAGCGGTGTGTTCATCACGCGGTCTTCGCACCGGCCGAACCCGTTGGGTCTGCATCGCGTGACCGTACGCGAGATCTCCGGCACCCGGTTGCGGATCGGGCCCATAGAAGCCATCGACGGGACGCCGGTCGTCGACGTCAAGGCGGTTCTTGCCCAGGGCGCCGATGGGTGACGCGCGTACCACTACGCGGTCGACAACATCGGTTTGCTTCGGCTCCGAATCCGCACCTATGGTGACGTCGGGCTAGTGAACGGCGTAGTCATCTCGACTGACAGCGCTGGCCGGGAGGAGCGAAGCCGCTCCGCGATTGCAGGTCCGAATCCGGCGGGCGGCTCGCCGCCCGACGCTCCATCATGGGAAGGGTGTCCCGAGACTTCGCAAGGGGGCCAGACCTGTTTTCGACAGCATGTCGTGCCGTGACGGGCCTCGTGTGCAGTGCGTCCCTGGCGACCGATCCTTCGGCGCTGGGGCAAGGCGCTGGCGTGCGTGATGGGTTTGCCACCACGAGGTCGGGCGTCCGGATCCACTACTTGCGGGCGGGAAGCAGGACGGAAGCACCGGCGCTCATCCTGATCCCTGGATGGCGGCTGCCGGCGTGGCTATGGCGCGAGCAACTCCAGCGCTTTGCAAGCGTCACGCGCGTCGTCGCCATCGACCCCCGCTCGCAGGGAGAGTCTTCGAGTACGGCGGAGGACAACACGCCCGACACACGGGCGAGCGACCTGCACGCCGTGCTCAAGATCCTCGGCGTGACGCGCTACGTCCTGGTGGGCTGGTCGCAAGGCGCCCAGGACGTCGCCGCATACGTACAGCAGTTCGGTACGGATTCGATCGCGGGAATAGTCTTCGTGGACAGTCCTGTCTCGGCCGGTGCGGCAGAGGTGGTGATTCGCCCGCAGTTCGCCCAGGCTGTCCTCTCACAAGTCGCCGTGTACGCCGCGCATCCGCAAGAGTTCACGGAAGGGATGGTGCGTTCGCTTTTCCTCAAGCCGCACCCGGAGTTCGATGTCCAAGCCGTGGTAACGTCGGCGCTGCGCACGCCCACCAACACGGGCATCGCCATGCTCGTCACAGACATCTTCGGCGTCGATCGAAGACCCGCGCTATCGACGATCGACAAGCCCACCCTCGTCATCGCGTCGGGGGCGTCTCCGCTGCTCGCGGCCCAACGGGAAATGGCCTCGGCCGTGCGCGGTGCGACGTTCATCGTGGTCGAGGGTGCCGGACACGCCGTGTTCATCGACGAACCACAACAGTTCGATCAGGCATTGGACGGGTTCCTGCGGACCTTGACCAGACGCCAATGACGCTGGAAATGCGAACACGGTGTGAGCGGTGCGGCGTCGAGCTGCAACCAGATGGAGAAGCCTTCGTCTGCTCCTACGAGTGTACGTTCTGTCGATCCTGCACCACCAGCATGGGAGCGGTCTGTCCCAACTGTGGCGGTGAGCTGGTGCGGCGGCCCCGGCGCGGCCCCAAGGGCGGTGCCGTGTAGGCCTCGCGGTCGAGTGTGAGGTGAAGGGCGGCGTACGCGACAAAGCAGGCCGCGCTAGTCGCTCGCCTTCATGCCCTCCCCCTGGCGGTACACGCGCTCGGGCTTGAGGCCCGCGGACTGACCGCCATCGATGGGTACCACCGCGCCCGTGACGAACGAGGACTCTTGGGAGCAGAGCCAGAGGACTACGGCGGCGACCTCGGCGGCGCGGCCGATGCGCCGCATCGGCACCGACAACGCGGCGTGACGCTGGGCCGCTTCGCCGGCGCGCTCCAGGTGCTCCGTGAGGATGGGCCCTGGGGCCACGACGTTCACCCGGATCCCGCGGTCGGCGTAGTCGAGCGCCGCGACTTTGGTGAGACCGATGATGCCTGCCTTGCCGGCGACGTAGGCGCCCAACGTGGTGAATGCCGTGACGCCCGCGAGCGACGCCATGTTGACGATGGCGCCGCCTCCCGAGCGGAGCATGGCCGGGATCTGATACTTCATGCCGAGGAACGTGCCGCGAATGTTGGTGCGGATGCCGCGATCGAACTCGACGGCATCGATGTCGGCGAGGGGCGCCGGCATCGGGCCATCCGTGGCGTTGTTGAAGGCGGCGTCCAGGCGCCCAAAGGTGTCGAGCGCCTGCGAGACGAGATGCTCGACGGACGCCGCGTCGCCGACGTCGGTCGGCACGGCCAACGCCCGGCCGCCGGCCGCGCGGATGCCCTGGGCCACCGCGTCCAAGGCACGTTCGTCGCGCGCCGCCAGGACGACCGCCGCCCCGGCGTCCGCGAACGCCCGCGCCGTCGTCGCGCCGATGCCCCGGCTGGCGCCCGCAACCAGCGCGACCTTCCCGTCAAATGTCGCCGGCATGGTGTCCTCCCAGGAGTCGAGCCAACGTCGGATCCAGTTCCGGTGCATCCGGCAGGGTGAGGCAAAAGGGACCCTCGAGCGTCTCGCGCACTTCGGCCGCCGTCGCGAGCGTGCGCCGCTCCGTTCTTCCATTCGCGAAATGAATGGCGAAGTCGGCGTTCCGAAGGGTGTAACGCCGGCCCGGAGCCGGACGCGCGGCCATCAGTCCGGTGACGAAGTGGGATGCCGGATGGTGGGACAGATACCAGTTCGTGACCTCGTAGTCGGGTGGGTAATTTGCTTCCAGCCCAAAGCGATAGAGCGTCCGCCAGCGAGCGCCCAGCTTCGCCTGCATCAAGTAATCATCTCCCAGGGGGAGCAGGCGGAACGTCTCATGGGGCGTGGCTTGCTCGATGTGCGGCTCGAGGCGCACGGGGCCGGTCGGTGTGAGCACGCCGAAGCCGGCATCCACGATGTAAGGTGTCTCCTCGACGTCGACGCGGAGCAGCAGGTGGCCCCGCGGCGTGATCGCGTCCTCCGGGGCGCCCCACAGGATGCGCGCGGCGAGCCCCTGTACCCGGAAGCCGAGTCCCTCCAGCACGTGCCGTAGGAGGGTGTTCTGCTCGAAACAGTAGCCGCCGCGACGGCCGATCACGAGCTTTTGCTCGAGCGACTGCGCGTCGAGCCGCACCGGCCAGCGGAGCAGTGGATTCAGATTCTCGAAGGCGATCGTCTGCGCGTGCGCCAACTGGACGGCGCGCAGCACGTCCAGCGTTGGCTCGGCCTCACCCGCGTAACCGATGCGCCGGAAGTAGGCGGCGAGGTCGATCGCCGGCGTCGCGACGGCGGTCATGCGGCCAGCTCCGGCATGCGCCGCCCCGCCTTCAGCGCAGCGGCGATCTCCACCGCGCGGCGTCCCTGGTAGCCCGCCGCCGCGAGCACCGTGCCGTCCGGCCCCTCCCCACCCTTCCTTGACTGAAACGACGTGCCGTACGGCGTGCCGACCTGGAATTGGATCGGATCGGCGTAGCCCGGCGGGACAACGATGCCGCCCCAGTGGTAGAACACGTTGGCCAGCGCCAGCAGCGTGCTCTCGTGCCCGCCGTGCGCCGTGGCGGCGGAGGTGAAGGCACTGTACACCTTCCCCGCCAGTTTGCCTTGGTGCCAGAGCGGGCCGGTGGTATCGATGAACTGTTTCAGCTGCGCGGCGACGTTGCCGTACCTGGTGGGTGTGCCGAAGAGCACGACGTCGGCCCAGTCGAGGTCATCGAGGCTCGCTTCGGCGATGTCCCGCGTCTGCTCGGCGACCAAGGCCCACTGCGGGTTGCTCTTCACGGCTTCCGGGGGCGCCAGTTCGCGGACCTTGCGGAGCCGCACCTCGCCGCCGCCCGCTGCGGCGCCCTCGCCCACGGCGCGCGCCAGCTGATACACGTTGCCGGTGGCGCTGTAGTAGATGACGGCGACGTTGACCTTCTCGTTCATATTCCCTCCTCGCCGGCCCAGTCGAAGCCGGCCCCGCACTGGATAAGGGGCCTCAGAAGGATGACAACGCAGCGCTTTCGGCTCTGGAAGGAGCGCTCTTGCCCTGCCGCGACTGGATCGGCACGCGGCGCGAGCGACCCCACGCGACGAAGACCCCCAGGGCCGCGAACGTAATGAGCATGGGGATGACCTGCGGCTCGCCGCGCGAAACGTGGAACGGGATCGCGAGCGCCATGACCAATGCCAAGCCGGCGGCCGCGAGCGGCGTCAGCATGGGGAGAATCCCGGTGAGGGCCGGTAGGATGACGCCAACGGCGCCCGCCAGCTCCGCCACTCCGATGAACCGCACCAGGGTGGGTGATACATCCGCCGTCCACGGGGCGAACGGCGCTAGTTGGGCGATGGGCACCGCGACGTGTAGCACGCCCGCCATACCGAACCACGCGGCCAGGATCACCTGCACGATCCACAGCGACAGGCGCAGGCCCTTGCCGGTTCCCGTCGCGGCTTTCGGCTCTTTGATGCTCGTAACCATGGGTCCTCCATTGTCTCAGGTTCCGTGCTCGATTACATGTTTACAACACATATATCCTCAAAAAAAGTTCCGGCTACGGCACGAGCGCATCGCACAGCCGAGCGAGTTCGCGCAGCTGAGCTTGGCTGAGCGGCCGCGTCACGGATTGCATCAGCGCGTCGACCTCCGGGTCGATCGTCGCCAACAGCTTCAGTCCTGCCTTGGTGATCCGGGCGACCGAGAGCCGCCCATCGTCACCGCTCCGCCCCCGCGCGACCAGACCCTGGCGCTCGAGGCGGTCGAGTAACCGGGTCACGTCGGGCGAGCGCCGCATGAGCCGGCGCCCCACCTCGTAGCGTGGGTGTCCCTGCGGGTGGGCGCCTCGGAGAATGCGCAGCACGTTCATCTGATCACCCGTGATGCCGTGTCGCGCACACAGAGCGTCCGCTGCTTGCGTGAAGTGCTCGGCGGCGACCACCAGGCTCACCAGGGCCTCGGCAGCGAGGCTCGGGAAGCGCCGCTGGTGGACACGCGCACGAACCGGCATGAGCCATATTATGTGTTGTTAACACACATTGTCAAGGCGGCGCCGCGCGCGGCGTGAACCGCGGATAGTCGCCCAGCACGATCACCACCGCGCCCTGCGCTTCGAGATCGCGGATGGCGCCCGCCATGGCGGGGTCCGCCGCGCGCGCTTCGATGTCCAGATAGAAGAGATACTCCCACGGCGTGGTGCGGTCGGGTCGGCTCTCGAGCTTGGTCAGGTTGAGCCCGGCGGCGGCGAGCGGCGCGAGCGCGCGCGCCAGCGTGCCGGGCCGGTGCGGCAGCTTGAGCAGCAGCGTCGTCTTCGCCGGCACGCCGGGCGGCGGCGACGCCGGCTCCGCCGCCACCAGCAAGAAGCGCGTCTGGTTGTGCGGCTCGTCCTCGATCCGCTCCGCCATGATCGTCAAGCCGTAGCGCTGAGCCGCAAGCGCACCCGCGATCGCCGCGAGTGAGCGGTCGCCCTGCCGCGCCACCTCGGCCGCCGCACCCGCCGTGTCGTAAAACGCCACCACCTCGACGCCCGCAAGCTGGCGCAGAAACCGCTCGCACTGCGCCAGTGCCACCGGATGCGACAACACGCGCCGCAATGATTCGCGCGACGCGCCCGCCACACCGAGGAGACAGTGATGCACCGAGCTCACCACCTCGCCCACGATCGCGAGACCCGACTCGGCGATGAGGTCGAAGTTGGTGGCGATCGAGCCGACCAGCGAGTTCTCGATCGGCAGGAGACCGAGATCGGCCCGCCCCTGGACCACCGCCTCGGCGACGTCACGGAACTCGCGATAGGGCTGTGACTCGGCGTGCGGCTCGAGCAGGAAGAGCGCTTGCTCAGAGTACGCGCCAGGCTCTCCCTGAAATGCTATCCGCTTGCTTTCCATTGGCTTACACTAATGGCTCCGGGCTCTTGCCGTAAGATTGTCGGCCGGTCATATTGCCGGCTCATGACCCGAACAAACACCGAAGCTACTCCTTCGCCCGCGCCCCCGCCCTGTCCAGACTGCGGCGCCGGGACCGTGCGGCAGTCCGGGTGCGTGGTGTGCGTGCAATGCGGGTGGGCCCGATGCGGCTGACGCAGCTGCCGCTGTTACCGTCCGGCAGTCCGCCGGTCCCCCCGACCGCGCTTGCGGTTCTCGACGAGCGGCTGCGCGGGACCAAGTTCGTTTCCCTCACCCCCCGCTCCGTGCTCAACTCCCCGCAGCAAACGGGCGTGGATTTCTGGTCGCTCAACCCTTTCGTCGGCTGCGAGTTCGGCTGCACCTACTGTTACGCGCGCTACGCGCACCGCTATGTGGTCGAGCGGGCGCGCGACGCGGGCCGGCTCTCCGGCGCGGAATTTCGCGACGCGTTCGAGCGGCGCATCTTCGTCAAGCAAGATCTGCTGGGCGCGCTCGAGCGCGATCTGCAGCGCTACTTTCGGTCCGCTCCGTCGGTGGGCGCGACTGCTCCGATTGTCATCGGCACCGCGACCGATCCGTATCAGCCGGGCGAGCGGCGCTTCCGCGTGACGCGCCTGGTGCTCGAGCGGCTGGCGCGGTGCGAGGGATTGAACATCGGGATCATCACCAAGAGCCCGCTCGTGACCCGCGATATCGACGTGCTGCGCCGGATCGCACAGCGGAGCGACCTCCAGGTGCACGTGTCGCTCACGACCGTGGACAGCGGGATCATCAGACGACTCGAGGCGCGCTCGCCGATGCCGGCGGCGCGGCTGCGGGCGCTGCACAAGCTCACGTCGGCGGGTGTCAACGCCGGCCTGATTGTGGCGCCGGTCCTTCCGGGGATCACGGACGACGTTCCCCACCTGGAAGCGCTCTTCCAGGCGGCCCGGGAGGCCGGCGCTCGTTTCATCCACGCCGGGCCGCTGCGGCTCTATCCCGCGGTGCGCGATCGCTTCCTACCGGTGCTGGACGCGCACTTCCCGCACTTGAGCGAGCGGTATCGGCGCGCCTACGCGCGCGCCAGCGAAGCGCCGCGGCCGTACGCGGCCGCGCTCGGCCGGCGCGTGCGGCGGCTGCAGCGGCGCTTCGGGTTTCCGGAGAACGAGGGAATGCGAGATCGCTACGGGCGACGGTTACCGCCGGCGCAGGGAGCGCTCGACTTGTGACGGTCGCGGTTTACGACTTGCGGCCGTCTCCGTAGAAGGCGGTGAGCTGCTTGACCCAGGCCGGGACCGAGCGCCCCCGCGCCGCATACGCGTCCGCCAGCAGCCGGGAGAGACCCTGACCGAGAATGACCCCGTCGGGCGTGCCCAGGCCAGAGGTCAGCTGCTCGACCAATGCAACGATCTCCGAAGCCTTACGAGATCGTGGCCGCTTAGGCTGCGCTGGCTTTGCCCGGCTCGCTGCCATCGTCACACCGCGTCAGAGGGCAGACCTGCACAAACAGCACATGTGATATACCTCGAAGTACCGGGTGTGGCAACAGCGCCACAGCGGGTCACGCGACGTCACCGGCCGCCGCGCCGGAGGACTCGTAGTGCCGCCGCAGATCGTGCACCCACGACGGGGCCGCAAGGCTGCGGGCCGCGTACGACTCCACCAACAGCTCGGCCACCTGCCGCCCCATCTGCATGGTCTGCTTCGACGAGAGGTCGCCCGAGAGCTCGTTGAGCAGGCGAACGAACTGGCCGATGTTGGGCGGGCGGGATACCTGGCCGCGGCCCGCGAGCCAGCGCTCGAGCTTGGCCCGCGTGGGACCTCGCGGTATGGCACCCCGCAGGAAGTCGCGCAACCCGTTCGGGCTCATCGCGAGCTCGTGCGCGATGCGCCGCAACGAAGACCGCGCGGTTTCGCGCGCAATCACGTCCCGCAGCAGGGGCACGGGCAGCGCGGGCAGGCTCACGCGAGCCGCCATCAGCCGGGGCTCCGCCTGGGACTGGGCGCGCCGGCCCGCCTCAACCGGCACCTGACATACGAGGCCTCTCCGCCATCCTGGAGAACTGCACAAACTGAACACCGGTAGATATACCCCCTGCCCTCCTCGGGCAAGACCCCGGGAAACAGTTGGCGTCAGGCCACTTCTCCCGCGGATTTGCTTCGGGCCGACCGATATTGGCGCACCAGGTCCTGCACCCAGCGGGGGGGCGCGAGCCGCCGCGCCTCGTACGCC
>DATNOR010000107.1:0-4279 GCA_035601235.1 Gemmatimonadales bacterium | reverse complement strand
AAGGAGGATTGGTGCAATTCCGAGGGGCTCGACGGGCCGACACAATACGCCAAGTTCCGTGACGCGCTCGCCAAAGCGGGTCGCCCCATCGTGTTCAGTATCTGCGAGTGGGGCTCGAACCGGCCGTGGGAGTGGGGCCCGCGCACCGGCAACCTGTGGCGTACCACCGGCGACATCGGCGACCGCTGGGCGAGCATGATCGCGCTGCTCGATCTCAATGCTCAGTACGCGTTGGCGGCGAGCCCCGGGGCCTGGAACGACCCCGACATGCTCGAGGTCGGGAACGGCGGCATGACGGAGGACGAGTACCGCGCGCATTTCAGCCTGTGGGCCCTGATGGCCGCGCCGCTGATGGCGGGGAACGACGTCCGCACCATGCCGGCGGCGACCCGCGACATCCTCCTTAATAAGGAGGTCGTCGCGGTGGACCAGGACTCACTCGGCCTGCAGGGGATGCTGGTGCAGGAGCCGGCTCCGGACCTTCAGGTCTGGGCAAAGCCGCTGAGCGACGGGTCGCGGGCGGTGGTGCTGTTCAACCGCTCGACGCTGCAGACGGTGATCACCGCCTCCTGGCGAGCCCTCGGCATCCGCGGCCCCGCGCGGGTCCGCGACCTGTGGGCCCACGCCGACCTCGGTACGTTCCCTGGGCGCTTCATGGCCACCGTGCCGGCGCACGGGGTGGTGATGGTTCGCGTCACGCCCGCAAGCGGCGGCTGACACGGCGGCTAACCCACGGCGAGATACCCTTCGTTCCAGCCGATGTCGAACACACCGCCGCAGCGCCCGCAGCGCATGTCGCTGCTGCGACGCTCCAGGGGCTGGCGCTCGCGGCAGTTGGGGCACACCGCGTAGCGGCCTCCCCAGGCAGGTGGCACCTGCGACGCATCCCGCAGCTCCGCGACGACGGTCCAGCGGCGAGGCGGCGTGCCTACGATCTCCAGAAAGGGTCGCGGCACGGTCACACGCCCGCCGCGGACGTCCAGCACCGCCTCGAGCGGGTGGAGCTCGAGCACGCGGTACCAGGCGCCCCGGCGCAGGCGGACGTTGAGATCGGCGTTCAAGCGGGCCCACTGCAACGCAGGCACGGACGCTACACCTCGATACAGGGCTGGGTGCGAAGAGTGCAACAACCGCGCCGGATCGGTCACGGCTGCTCTTTTCTGACCCAGATTGCTCCGTTCGTGCTCGATTTCACCGCGGCTTCGATGAACTCCACGCCGTGGAGACCGTCCGCGACGGTCGGGAACAGCGGCTCGCCGTCGGGCCGCTGTCCCCGCCGGGCGGCACGGATCGCGTGGGCCACCTCCGTGTAGATCGTCGCGAAGCCCTCGAGATATCCCTCGGGATGGCCGGCGGGGATGCGCGTAACCCGCGCCGCCGCAGGCCCGGCGCCCGGGCCCCCGCGCGTGAGCCGGCGTCGCGGCTGCCCGAAGGGCGCATGCCACAGCTCGTTGGGATTCTCTTGCTGCCACTCGAGCCCGCCCTTCGTGCCGTAGACCCGCAGCCGCAATCCGTTCTCGTTGCCGGGCGCCACCTGACTGGCCCACAGCATGCCGCGCGCGCCGCCACGGAAGCGCAGCAGGATCTGCGCATCGTCGTCCAGCCGGCGGCCGGACACGAACGTGGTCAGATCCGCGCACAACGCCTCGAGCGTCAGCCCGGTGACGAAGCAGGCCAGGTGGAAGGCGTGCGTGCCGATGTCGCCGAGCGCGCCGCCGGCGCCCGCCTGCGCGGGGTCGGTGCGCCACGCGGCCTGTTTCTGGCCCGTGGTCTCGAGCCGCTCGGTCAACCAGTCCTGCGCGTACTCGACCTGGACCACGCGGATCTCGCCCAGCTCGCCCGCCGCGACCATGGCGCGCGCCTGGCGCACCATCGGATAGCCGGTGTAGTTGTACGTCACCGCGAAGATCTTGCCGCTCTGCTCCGTCAGGCGCACGAGGTCACGTGCCGCGGCGACCGTCGTCGCGAGCGGCTTGTCGCAGATGACATGGATGCCGGCCCGGAGAAACGCCGTCGCGACCGGCGCGTGCAAATGATTGGGCGTGACGATGGCCACCGCCTCGATCCCGTCGGGGCGCTTCGCCTCGGCGGCGGCCATCGCCGCGAAGTCGTCGTAGGTCCGCTCACGGGCGAGGCCCAATTCGAGCGCCGAATCGATCGCGCGTTGCCGCGCGGACGATAAGGCACCGGCCACGAGCACGTATTGGTCGTCGAGTCGCGCCGCGATCCTGTGGACCGCGCCGATGAAAGCTCCCTGCCCGCCCCCGACCATGCCGAGGCGGATGCGACCCCCTGCCGCAGCGTCACCGCGCCCCTCGATCACGGGGTCTTCTGGTCGAGGCCGAGCAGGCGGCGATTTGCGCCTTGATCGACGCCCGAGTCGGCGAAGTCGTCGAAGGCCCGCTCGGTCACCCGGATGATGTGGTCCCGGATGAAGCCCGCGCCCTCACGGGCGCCGTCCTCCGGATGCTTGAGGCAGCACTCCCATTCGAGTACCGCCCAGCCGGCGTAGCCGTATTGGGTGAGCTTCGCGAAGATGCCGCGGAAATCGACCTGGCCGTCGCCGAGCGAGCGAAACCGGCCGGCACGCTCGAGCCACGGCTGGAAGCCGCTGTAGACGCCCTGCCGGCCGGTGGGATTGAACTCCGCATCTTTCACGTGGAAGGCGACGATCCGCTCGTGATAACGATCGATGAAGTCGAGATAGTCGAGGCACTGCAGCACGAAATGCGAGGGGTCGTAGTTGATGCCGCAGCGCGGATGATTGCCCACCCGCTCGAGCAGCATCTCGAACGTGGCGCCGTCGAACACATCCTCGCCGGGATGCAGCTCGAAGCCGACGTTCACACCCTGCGAGTCGCAATAGTCGAGAATCGGCTTCCAGCGTCTGGCGAGCTCATCGAATGCGGTCTCGACGAGGCCCGCGGGCCGCGGCGGGAACGGGTACAGGAACGGCCAGACCAGCGCACCGGTGAAGCTCACCATCGTGTCGAGGCCGAGGTTGCGGCAGGCCTTCGCCCCGGCCTTGACCTGCCCCACCGCCCACTCGGCTCGGGCGCTGGGATGGCCCCGCACCGCCGGTGCGGCGAACCCGTCGACCACGGCGTCGTAGGCCGAATGCACGGCGACGAGGTGGCCCTGGAGGTGGGTCGACAGCTCGGTGATGACGAGGCGGTGCTCGGCGAGTACGCCTTTGATCTCGTCGCAGTAGGTCTTGCTCGAGGCCGCCTTGTCGAGATCGAAGACGCGCGCGTCCCAGGTCGGGATCTGAATGCCCTGGTAGCCGAGCGACGCGGCCCAGCCTGCCAGCCCCGCGAGTGAATTGAACGGTGGAGTGTCGCCCGCGAACTGGGCGAGAAAGATCGCGGGACCTTTGATCGTCTTCATAGGATGATCACTCTGGGGCGTTCGTTGCGAGGATCACACCGGCCGAAACAGCTCGGCCAGGTCGAACATGAACGGCGTTCCCGCTCCCGGCGGGCGCCACACCAGTTGCGCCCGCTCGATCGCCGGGAACTCGGCGTCGGGCGTCCACACCTCGACGTGCTGCTCGGTACCGTCCACCACCCAGTACAGCGGCACCCCGGCCTCCTGGTATCGACGGCGCTTCGTGAAGCGGTCGGCTCGCGTCGTCGAGGGGCTCAGCACTTCGATCACCAAGAGCAGCGACCGGAGGCGGGACCAATCGCCCGTCCGCGCTTCGGCAAAGGGAACAACGAACAGGTCCGGCTGCACCAGTACGTCCCGTCCCCATGAGATGTCGGCCGGCGACGTCAGCACGAGCCCGACCGGCTCGTGAGCCAGGTAATTGCCGAGCGGGAGGAAGAGCCGGCTTACCAGGAGCTGGTGGTCGAACCGCGGCGCCGGCGTCACCAGCAGCTCCCCGTAGACGACTTCGTAGCGATTGCCGTCGTCGGGGAGCTGGCGGACCATGTCCGCGGTCCAGTAGGTGGGGGCGGCCATGCCCATAGTATCTGCTCCTCGGCGTGGGGTGAGCAAGGGAGCGGGCCGACGGGAACGGAAAAACGGAGGGCTTCACCTGCAGAGCTGGGGCGGGAGGACTCGAACCTCCAAGCGTCGCGCTAAACTGGACAAGACGTTAGGCCACCCGTCGCACAAACCATCATCGGGGAAGACCCTACGCGCCGGCGGCGCGTCTCAAGTCACCCGGC
The DNA here is from genome assembly GCA_035601235.1 of Gemmatimonadales bacterium. GTDB lineage: Bacteria > Gemmatimonadota > Gemmatimonadetes > Gemmatimonadales > GWC2-71-9 > AG41. Next base: position 107 of record DATNOR010000107.1, on the reverse strand, counting down.
CTCGCGGCGGTGTTGACGACCGGTTGACGCCTCCGATCGATCTCACCACGCGCTCCTCACCTGGCGCACATATCCAAACGGATATATTCTCCCATGGCACTCAAGCC
>DATNOR010000106.1:0-27678 GCA_035601235.1 Gemmatimonadales bacterium | reverse complement strand
GCAGGTCTCGGGCAATCACGTGCTCGTCGGGCGCTTCGTCGCGGTGGTGGGGAGCGCCCGGCCGATTTCCAAGCTCGATTATGCGAACGATACGTTGCGATTCGCGATTCCGTCGCAGTGGGAACAAGGCAGGGACGATTTGCGGCTCGAGGCGGTGCTGGCCAGCGACATGCTGTCGGGTGCGGTGACGATGCCCGACGGGACGCGGCTGCCGATGACGGGCGTGCGCGCGCCGTCGCTCCATCGCAACGCTCCGCCGCGGTGGGGCACGCCGGTGCGGCTGTTCAACGGGCGCGATCTGACGGGATGGCATCCGGCGGGGGGCGAGAATCAGTGGAAGGTGGTCGACGGCGTGCTGTCGAATCAGAAGGGCGGCGCCAATCTCGTGACCGATCGGACGGTCACCGATTTCAAGCTGCACGTCGAGTTCCGTTATCCCGCGCAGGGCAACAGCGGCATCTACCTGCGCGGTCGTCACGAGGTGCAAATCGAGGATCCCGATGTCGGCACGACGCCCTCCGAGGCGCTCGGCGCGATCTACGGGTTCATCGCGCCGAACGAGTCAGTCGGGAAGAAGCCCGGTGAGTGGCAGACGTACGACATCACGCTGGTGGGGCGCCTGCTGACGGTGGTGCTGAACGGGCACCGGATTATTTGTGAACAGGACATCCCGGGGCCGACGGGTGGGGCGCTCGACAGCAATGAAGGCGCGCCGGGGCCGATCTTCTTGCAGGGAGATCACGGGCCAGTGGAGTATCGCAACATCGTCCTGACTCCTGCCCGCTGAGAGCCTAGCGGCATAGGAGCCTACAGCCCCTGCTGGAACCGCAACCCCAGCGTGCGATAGCGGAACCCTTCGGTCCGTGCGCCGCGGGTCGCAATCGCCACCGCGCTGTTGGTGAGTAATCCGACCAAGGCGATCTCATTGCTCGCGCCCCACCCGCGCGTAAGCGTCAAGCCCAGGTGCCACTCCAGCTGATGGGCCGCGCCCTGGAACACCTGCTGTGAGCCGACCCCGCCATCCGCGCGCACACCCCAGCGCGCCCGGCGCCAATCGGTAGTCACACGCCCTTCGAGCACCGAGAAGCGGTCCGGCGAAAAGTAGCCGCTGCCACGCTGCCGGTAGCCCATGACGCGCGCGAACGGACCGACCTGGACGCCCGGCAGTACCCGGGCCAGCACGGCGGCGACGGCCGAATAGCGCCGATTGCCGTCCGACAGCCAGGCACCGCCGCCGCCGCCTGAGAGCGACCAGTGGGGCGCGGGAGCGACGTCGACGCTCCCGTCCAGCGCGTTCACCACGAGTCCGCTTGCGATCAGCGTGGCGGTCTCGTCGAACGGCGCCCGACTGTAACCGATGCCGGCCGCTATGACGCTGCCCGGCCGGAGCCGCAGCCCGAGCGCCGCCGTCAATGGCGTGGTCCCGCCGCCGCCGTCCGGCTCGAGTCGCCGCACGCCCAGCCCAGCCTGCACTCCCGCCTTCGCGCCGAGCGGCGCGGACACCTGACCCCCGACGCCGTAGCTCGCCCCCCCGATCGCCCCCAACGACGCGCGCCGCCAACCCGCCCGCAGCGTGCCCCGCACCGCCGTGCTGAGCGACGCCTCGTAGTACGCCTCCTGCGCCACGAACGTGTTGCCGTCGGAATCGCCGGCCCCGTCGACCGTGGTCCGCACCGCCGGCCGGACCGCGGCGCGGAGCTCCCGCGCGAGCTCGAGCACCGTGCGATCCTGCGGTGCGAGGGCACGCGCCCGGGCGGCGTACGCCTCGGCCAGGCCCGGCTGTCCCTTCCAGTAGAGCGTCTGGGCGAGGCCGATCAACAGCTCGGGCTCGTCCGTGTGCCGGGCCAGCGCCTCGCGCCACAGACGCTCCGCCCGGTCCAGGTCGCCGCTCCACGCCACCGTGCGCGCCCGGCCGGCCAGAGCATCGGTTCGATCGGGCGCGCGCGCCAGCACGGAGTCGTATAACGCGCCCGCCGCCGCCGTGCGATCGGCCCACGAGAGCACCCGCGCCTGCGCCACCATGATGTCGCCGTCCTCGGGCGCGAGGCGGCGCAGCCGGGCGAAGCGCTCCAGCGAATGGCCCAGCTTGCCGTCCCAGCTGTCCAAGATCGCGAGCTGATACAGCGCCCGCACGTTGCTCGAGTCGGCCGCGAGCACCCGCTCGTAGGCCGCGCGCGCCACGCGATAGTCCCCCCGCCGAAACGCCGCCTCGGCGTCCGGCAGTTGCGCCGCGAGCGGGCGGACGAGCAACGCCCCTGCCGCGACGAGCACGGGCAGCACACCGCCGCCCGCCCTCACCAACTCCCCCACAGGTCGCGCAGCGCCGCGTAGACCGGCTTGAGACGCTCGTGACATACCGGCTCCTCCCACGATGCCCAGGCGAAGGTCGTGCCCGCGGGCAGCCAGGCGCGCACCGCGTCGTGGTCACGAGCCACCGCAGCCACCGCGAAGCGAAATCCCGGGCTCACCGTGGTCTCGAAGCGGTCCGGCGGCACGATGCGCCGCAGCACGCGGCGCGACGAGGGATCGGTCACATTGAGCAATCCCCAGGCGAGCCGCACCTCGATGAGCCCGGCGTCGGGATCCACGTACCAGTCGGCCAGGCTGGACGCCGCGGCGCGCCCGTAGCGCAACCGCCCGCGGTTCACGCCGCGCGCCGCATACGTCCGCTCATCGCGCCCGATGCGCCAGCGATTGGTCGTCACGAACAGCGAATCCCATGCGCCACGCGTGGACGCGCGCTCGACGGTCGCCCCCCAGTGATAGAACGCGTCGAGCGCCGTGGGTCCCGCCCCGGACCGGGGGACCAGGTACGGGTTGTACGCCGACGCCACGAGGAGTTGTGCGTCGCTCGTATCGTTCAGCACGAGCGCGAACTCGAAGCGCTCATCGCTCACGCGCGGTACGCCCGGCAGAGCCCGCTCGCCGCCCCCACCTGGGTGCGGGTCGATGCCGACGACGTAGCGCGTCGAGTCGAGCGCTGGTCCGCCGTCGAGCACGAGGTACAGGTAGGACGGATCCGCGCCGACCCGCAAGGCGACGGCGTCGCTGTGCTCGAGCACGGGCAACGCGCGCCACCGGACCGGGTCACCGCCGGGCTCGGGCGTCCCGCCGGCGGCACCCGCATACTCGCCCAGCAGGCCGTAATTCTGCTCCGCATCCATCAGGTTGTGCCACAGGCGGGTCCGCTCGGCGGGCAGCTCGAGATCGATCGTCACCCAGGTGTGCTTGAACCACTCGTCGAGCCACGCGAACACGATCCCTCCCGCGAGACCGGCCTCCCGGATCTCCCGCGTGAGACGCACGTCGATGGCCGCCATCTCCTCCTCGTCGTGGCCGCCGTGGTGCATCCCCTCGGGCTGGAGATGCGACTCACCGCGCGACGACGGCACGCCGTACTCCGCCACGAGCACCGGTCGCCCGGCATGATGGCGCCGCAGGTCCAGCAGGTAGCCGAAGTAGTGCGACGGTCCCTCGGCCGAGCGCGCCGCCCCGTATCCGGAATCGAGATCGATGAAGTCGGGATAGTACGGGTAGGCATGATACGCCGCGAAATACCCGGCCAGGTTCGCCGCGGTCGGCCGAACCAGCATCGCGTCCAATGCGTCCACGTCGTTGTCGTACTCCTTGAGCCGGGGGTTGGGGGGAAAGCCGGAGCGCCGCCGCAGGGCCTGCTCCTCGACGCGGCTCGACTCGGTGGCGTGGCGCAGCGGGTCGAGCGGCGGCCAGTTCGTATAGGCGATGGGCCGCTGGGTGTGGTAAACGTCCCATTCGTTCTGCAGCAGCTCGTCACACTGCTCCGCCAGCCACACGTCTGCAGGCGTGCCGCGCGCCACGGCGAGAAACCGCCCCTGGTAGGAGCGGCGGCCGCGCGGCCTCCGGTTGTACGCGTGGATCGAGAACGGCTCCCACTCCCGTCCCAGCACCCAGGCCAGCACGTGATCCGAGACGTCGGCGTCGTAGCGCCCCCATGCGTGTCCCGCGCGGGCGGCGACCAGCGCGCGACCGTGCACCACGTCCACCGCCCGCCGCATCTCGCGGCCGAAGTCGCCCTTCCAGCCCGGGGCGTCGTAGTTGCCGCGGGGTGGCAGCTCGGCCCATACGCCCTGCACGAGCCAGAGGGCGTGCTCGGCGTGCCCTTCGTTCCACCGCGAGAGCGCCCGATAAAACGCGGGCGGGAGGATGGTGTACAGCCGCACCGTGTTCGCGTTGGCTGCGGCGATCAGCTCGAGCCAGCGAGCATACGTGGAGTCGTCTGTGGGGAACTGGGACGGGAACTTCCCCGGCAGCGCGGCGCCGAGGTTGACGCCTTGCACGTAGAACGGCTCCCAGCCTCGCGCGGTCCGCACCTCGAAGCGCTCCCCCTGTGTGCGCGCCGGGACCTGCGGCTCGGGGCTGCGCGGCGCGGGCGGGGGCGCGAGCCCCGAGTCCGCGCCCCACGCGAGCAGCTGATCGACCGCGTCGACGTAATCCCGCGCCAGCGCGACCGTTCGTCGCAGCGCGCGGACCGCCTCACGCCGCTGGCCCAACCGCCCCCGGGCCATGCCCAGACCGTACCACCCGTCCGCTGCGGTCGAGTCCGCGGCGAGCGCGCGCTGGAACAGTCGCTCCGCCTCCCCGGCACGCCCCTGGCGCAGCAGCACGAACCCGGTGCCGACGGCCGGACCGGCGGCGCTCGGACACAGCGCTTGGGCAGCGGCGAACTGAGCCGCCGCAGGCTCGAGCGCGCCGCTCCGGTAGGCACGCCACCCGCTGTCGACCGCCGCGGCTGCTGCTTGAGGACAGACCGCGACCGTGGGGTGCTGCGCGAGCGGGGCCAGCGGCAGGACGAGCATGACGGTCGGACAACATAATGAAAGTCGTGCGGCGCTATGGCATTCGCGCCCTGCCTTTCCAATCTTTTGACCATGTCGGTGGACCCCACACACGCCGAGCTGCCGCCGGGACTCCTGGCCGAGTACCTGGAGAGTGCCGGCACTCAGTTGCGCGTGCTGGCCGAGCTGGCGGGCCGCCTCGCGGTTGCGGGCAACGACTCCGAAGCGCTGGACGGGCTGCGCCGGGAGACGCACAAGATTCGCGGCTCGGCCGGGTCGTACGGCTTCTGGGAGGCTTCCCGTCTCGCGGCCGGGATGGAGGAGACCGCCAAAGACTGGGTGGCCCGACCGAATGACGCCGACCTGGACCGCGGCTCGATCGCGCAGTGGTTCGTCGTGCAGCTGGCCCAGGCGCTCCAGCTCGAGCCTCCCCCCGCACGGGAGCCAGCCCCGGCCCCTGCGCCCCGTCCTCGTCCCGCCCCCGCGCCGGTCGATCCGGCGGCGGACGCTCCCGAGGTGATCGTGGTGGAGGACGACCCGGCGCTGGCGGGACTGCTGGAGTACGGCCTGCGCGCCCGCGGCTACCGGTTCGTGACCTTCCGCAACGGGCGGGAGGCGTTGGACGCCTTGCTCGCCCTGGATGTGGGCGACCAGCACCCCCTGCTGCTGCTCGACGTCGACCTCCCGGCGCTCGACGGCTACTCCATCCTCGACACGCTCACGCGCGAGCGTCCGGGGCAGTACCGCGTGGTGTTCACGACGGTACACGGCGACGAGTCGGAGCAGCTGCGCGGCCTCGAGGCGGGGGCGCTCGACTACCTGGTAAAGCCCATCAGCCTGCGGGTGGCGCTCGAGAAGATCCGCCGCTGGGTGGGCCGGTGACGGCCCGCCATTTCCTGGCCGTCGTCGCGCTCGCGCAGGGCGTGCTGCTCGCGGCCCTGCTGGTCCTGATCGTGCTGAATCGCTGGTTCCGGCTGCGCCGCCGGGCGCGCGACGACCCCCGCCGCCAGACGGTCGAAGCGGTGATGCAGCGCTGGGCGCTGGGACAGGCGGACGAGGGCGCGGTGCTGGGGCAGCTCGCCCGCCTTCCCGTCTCGCTCGCGGTGGACGCCCTGGTGAGCTGGTCCGCGCGCGTGCCGGGTGACCGCTGGCGCCGGCTCGCGAGCGCGCTGGAGCACGAGTGGTGGGCGCGCCTGGTGCGCAGCAACAGCAATTCGGGCCGCTGGTGGAAGCGGCTCGAAACGGCGCGCTTCCTCTCCATCGCCGCCACACCCGCCGACACGGCACGGCTGCTCAAGCTGCTGCGCGATCCCCATCCCGCCGTGCACATCGCCGCGGTGGCCACACTCGAGCGGGTCGAAAGCGCCGCCTTGGCCACGGCGGCGCTCGACCGGCTGCCGCAGCTGGCGCCGACGGTGAGCGCCTATTACGCCGGGATGCTGCGACGCTCTCGCACCACGGTAGTCCAGCTCCTGCTCACGCGGCTCTCCCGCATGGACGATCCAGCGATCGCGCGACTGGCCGAGTTCGCCGCGCGGTTGCAGGAGCCCGCCCTGCGCCAGTCGCTCACGGCGCTCGCGGGCCACCCGGACGCCGAAGTGCGCACCCAGGTGGCACGCGCGCTCGGCGCCTTCCCGCACCCCGAGTCGCTCGCCGCTTTGACCCGGCTCGCCGGCGACGCGCACTGGCCGGTGCGCGCTCAGGCGGCGCGCTCGCTCGGCATGCTGGCCGACCCGGCCACGCTGCCGCTGCTGCACACCGCGCTGCGCGACCCGGACTGGTGGGTACGGATGCGCACCGGGCTCGCCCTGACGCGCTTCGGCGCCGCCGGCCGCAATGCGCTGCTCGCGGCCGAAGTGGGCGCGGATCCGAGCGCGCGCGACATGGCCCGCCTGGTGCTCGGGCTCTCGCCCCAGGCACTCGCCGAGTTCGCCGCGTGAGCGGGCTCGTGCGCGACGCGAACTTCGCGATCCTCGTGTACTTCCTGGCGCTCAACTCGTTCTACGCCCTGCTCCTGGTCCTCTCGATCCCCGAGATCTGGGAGCAGACGCGGCTCGCGGAAGACGAAGACTTCCAGCGGCTGATGCAGAGCGATGCCCTCCCGCCCATCACGATCCTGGTCCCTGCGTACAACGAGCAGAAGACCATCGAGGCCAGCGTCACGGCGATCCTGGCGCTGAATTACCGCAACTACGAGGTGGTGGTCGTCAACGACGGGTCGAAGGACGACACGCTGGAGGCGCTGCGCCACGCGTTCGATCTGTACGAGATCCCGCGCACGTACCCCGAGACGATCCGCACCAAACCGCTACGCGCGCTGTACCGCTCCCGCGCCCGCACCAAGCTCGTGGTGATCGACAAGGAGAACGGCGGCAAGGCGGACTCGCTCAACGCCGCGATCAACGCGAGCCGCTTCCCGCTGGTTATCGCCGTGGACGCCGATACCCTGATCGAGCCCGATGCCCTGCTGCGGCTCACCCGTCCCTTCCTGCTCGGCCGCCGCATCGCCGCCGTGGGCGGCACGGTCCGGGTGGCGAACGGGTGCGTCGTGAAGCACGGCCAGGTGATGGACGCGCGCGTCCCGCGCCGCCTGCTGCCCGGCGTGCAGGTGGTCGAGTATCTGCGCGCGTTCCTGTTCGGCCGGCTCGGCTGGAATCGGCTGGGCGGCAATCTCATCATCTCGGGCGCGTTCGGCCTATTCCGCAAGGACCATCTCCTCGCGGTGGGGGGCTACGACGCCACCAGCATCGTGGAGGACCTGGATCTCGTGGTGCGGCTGCACCGCTACCTGCGGAGCCGCAAGGTCCGCTACGAGATCCCGTTCATTCCCGATCCCGTGGCGTGGACCGAAGTGCCCGAGACCCTGCGGGTGCTGGCTCGCCAGCGCGGGCGCTGGCAGCGCGGCCTGGTGGCCGCCATGTGGCAATACCGCGGCATGCTCTTCAACCCGCGCTACGGGCGTGTCGGGTTGATCGCGGTCCCGTTCTATACGTTCGGCGAGATGCTCGCTCCCCTGGTCGAGGTGTTCGGCTACGTCATCATCGTCGCCGGCCTGATAGCGGGCGTCGTAAACGTCTCGTTCGCGCTGCTGTTCATCCTGGTGGCGTGGGGCTATGGCATGCTGCTCTCGCTGTGGGCGGTGGTGCTCGAAGAGGTGAGCTTCCACCGCTACCGCCGCCTCGGCGACCTGGTGCGGCTGGTGCTGTTCGCCACGCTCGAGAACTTCGGCTACCACCAGTGCGCCGTGTGGTGGCGGCTGCGGGCGTTCTTCACGCGGCGCGGGCGCAAGCACGTGTGGGGCGAGATGACGCGCCGCGGCTTCGAGACGGCGACGAAGTAGCTAGCTTCCCGCCCATGCCCCATCCTCAGTTTCCGAATCTCACCGTGCTGGCGCATCCGCTCATCCAGCACAAGCTCGCCATTTTGCGGGACAAGCACACGACGACGCGTGACTTCAAGCAGCTCGTGAACGAAATCGCGATGCTGATGGCGTACGAGGTCACGAAGGACCTGCCGCTCGAGCCGACGGAGGTGGACACGCCGCTCGAGCACACGCGCGGCGTCCGGGTGGCGGGGAAGAAGCTCGCGCTGGTACCGATCCTGCGCGCGGGGCTGGGCATGGTGGAAGGCATCGCCCAGCTGATCCCGTCGGCGCGGGTGGGGCACATCGGCATCTACCGCGAGCACGACACGCTCCAGCCGGTGGACTACTACTTCAAGATTCCCGAGGGGCGCGACGCGCGCGACTTCTTCGTGCTCGATCCGATGCTCGCCACGGGGGGCTCGGCCGTGGACGCCGTGAGCGCGCTCAAGCACGCCGGCGCGCAGCGCATCCGCTTTCTCTGCCTGGTGGCGGCGCCGGAGGGCACGCGCCGCATGCTCGAGCACCACCCCGACGTGCCGATCTTCGCCGCGGCGCTCGACCGCGAGCTGAACGAGCACGGCTACATCCTGCCGGGGCTGGGGGACGCGGGCGACCGGCTGTTCGGGACGCGGTAGCAGTTGACATTTAACGTCACTTTTGTAGTTTATGACGTAATTTGTCATATACGACAGACGTGACATAAAATGTCCAAACGCTATGTCGCCATCATCGCCGACGCCACCGCCTCCCGCCTGCTCCCGCCCGCCCGCCGCGCCCGGCTGCAGCAGGACGCGCGCGCCGCCGCACAGCAGCTGAACCGAGGCTACGCCCGCGTCCTCGCCGCCCGCTTTGCCGTCACGCTGGGCGACGAGCTGCAGTGCTTGCTGCCGGGCCCCGAGCCGGTGTGGGAGATCGCGCACCAGATCCGCGCCCGCCTCCCCGCCGTCGACTGGGTCGTCGCCTGCGGCCTCGGACCCATCAGCACGCCGCTCGCGCCCACCGCACCCGAGATCGACGGGCCCTGCTTTCACGAGGCCCGCGCCGCCCTGGACCGCGCCAAGCGGCTGCGCCTGGTCTTTACGTTCGGTGGCTTCCCGGCGGCGATCGACCCGCTCGCGAGCTATTACGGCGGCCTCTACTGGAGCTGGACGCCGCGCCAGCGCCGCACCGCGACGCTGTTGCGCCTGGGCGACCCGGCGACCGCCGCGGCCGCGCTGGAGATCGACCGCAGCGCCGTCTCGCATCTCGCCCGCCGCATGGCCTGGCCTCTCGTCGCGGCGGGCGATAAGATGTTCCGGACCCTGCTGGAGACCGCGTGAACCCGCTGTTCGTTGTGCCGCTGCTCGCCTACACGCTCGCCGCCACGCTGTGGCCCGCCCAGGTGGACGGCCGCCGCCGGGCCGGCACCCTCCTCGTCGTCGAGGCGTTGTTCCTGATCGCCGCGCTGGTCGCGGGTACGCTGCTGGCCCCGCTCGTCACGCCGATTCGCGCGGGGCTGTGGTGGGGGCGGGCCGCCCTGCTCGCGACCGGCTACCTCTACGTCTCGGGCCGCGGCGTCGTGTTGATCCGCAGCGTGCTCGAGCTGTCGTCGCTGCAAATGCGCCGCGACGAGGACCGCTCTGCGGGCGCGATCGACGTCGCCCGCGGCCGGGCGATCGGGTCGCTGGAGCGCGCCCTCGCCCTCACGCTCGTGCTGCTGGGCGAGTACGGCGCCGTGGGGTGGATCATCGCGGCCAAGTCGCTGGCACGGTTCAAGGCCCTCGAAGAGCGCGAGTTCGCCGAATACTTCCTGATCGGCACGCTGGCGTCGTTCCTGCTGGCGGTGCTCGCCGGCGTGGGGCTGCGCGTATTGCTGAATCGGGGCTGAGCCCCCTCCCCTTCCCCCAGTCCCCCGCCCGCCACGCAACTGTCCCAGGTCCGGCTGTGTCAGAAGGTTAACCGCCGCCCCGGAGCCCGGTGGACGAACGCGAACTGATTCTCAGGGTCCGCGCCGGGGACGGCGCCGCGGAGCGTGCCTTGTACGATGCCCATGTGGACCGTGTGTACCGTCTCGCCTACCGGCTCGCCGGAGACGACGAGCTGGCGCGGGAGTTCACCCAGGACACGTTCGTCCGGGCGTTCGAGCGGCTGGCCTCGTTCCGCGGCGAGGCGAAGCTCTCCACCTGGCTGCACGCCATCGCCACCTCGGTGGTGCTCAACGGGCTGCGCAAGGTGAAGCGGTTTCACCGCCGCGAGACGGACCTGGACGATGCCGCCGGGCTCACGGCCGGCCGGCGGGCCGCCGAGCCGGACCTCAAGCGGCGGCTGGCGCAGGCGATCGACGACCTGCCGCACGGCTACCGCACGGTGTTCGTGATGCACGACGTCGAGGGCTACACGCACGAGGAGATCGGCGCGACGCTGGGCGTCGAGACGGGGACATCCAAGGCGCAACTGTCGCGAGCGCGGGCCCGGCTGCGGGAAGCGCTCGCGGACTTCGCGGGAGAATGGGCCTCATGACGGACGAGCGGTTCGAGCGGTTGTTGCGGGAGGCCGCACAGGAGTACCATCGCCCTCCGGCGACGCCGCGCGAAGCGATGTGGCAGGGCATCGCGGCGCGGCGTGCCGCCCGCCGGCGGCGGGCAGCGACCTGGCGCCCGGTGCTCCGCTGGGGCGTGGGCATCGCGGCGGTGCTGGCGCTGGGCGTCGCCATCGGGCGCTGGAGCGCGACGCCACTCACGGAGGAGCCGCGTCAGCCTTCGACCATGGCCTACCGCGTCGCGGCGGCGCAGTACCTGACGCGCACCGAGGCCCTGCTCACGGGTTTCCGCTCCGAGGCGCTCACGGGGCCGCCCGACGTACAGTTCGCGCGGCAGGCCCGCGATCTGCTCGGCACGACGCGCCTGATGCTCGACTGTCCGGCGGGGCAGGATCCTCGACTGAAGGGTCTGCTCGACGACCTCGAGGCGGTGCTGGCTCAGATCGCCCAGCTCCCCCCGGGCGGAGACCGGGAAGATGTACAGCTGATCAACCAGGGACTGGAACAGCGCAGCGTGCTGCTGCGGCTCCGGACGGCGAATCCCGCCGGCCCCGGCCCGGTCCGCACGCAAGGAGCACTGTAATGCAGATGCAGCTCGTGGTGGCCGCCGTCATGGCAATACAGCAACCGGTGCCGCCTTTGCCTCCGTTGCCGGGACGGTTCCCGATCCTCGTCGCTCCGCAGCTCGACGCCCTTACGGTCGCGTTCGACGGGTTGCAGGACCTCGAAGGACTCGCAGCGCTCGAGGGGCTGCAAGGGCTGGAGGGGCTGGAGGGGCTCGCCGTCCTCGACGTGCTCGACCCCGTGTCTCCGCCATCTGTCCAGGACGGGCAGGACCCGACCGACTCATTGTGGCGCGCCGCGCGGCAGGCGTTCAACCGCGGCGACTACACGAGCGCCGCCAACCTCTACGGCGATTTGATGCGTCGCTACCCGACCGCTGCCCGCGCCGGGGACGCCCTGTATTGGGCCGCGTTCGCACTGTACAAGAACGACAACCTCGACCGGGCACGCAGCCTGCTCGTCACGCAGGAGCGGCAATACCCCAAGGCCGCCACACTGCGCGACGCGACCGCGCTCTTCGCACGCATCCAGACGGCCCTCGCCAAACAGGGAGACGAGGACGCTCTGCGCTGGCTGCGCGACCACGCGCAGCCGGCAGAGTCGACGCGCGCCGGCAGTTGCCCCTCGGAAGACGATGAAGACGACATGCGCGTCGCTGCGCTGAACGGCCTGCTGCAGATGGACGCCAGCAACGCGGTTCCGATTCTCAAGAAGGTCTTGGCGCGCCGCGACGCCTGCTCCGCCGGGCTGCGCCGCAAGGCGGTCTTCCTGGTCTCGCAAAAGCACAGCAGCGAGACGGAGGACATCCTGCTCGACGCCGCCCAGCACGACCCCGACCTCGAGGTGCGCCAGCAGGCGGTCTTCTGGCTCTCGCAGGTCCCGACCGATCGCGCGGTGGGCATGCTCGACTCGATCTTGCGCACCACCGCCGACGCAGAGCTGCGCGAGAAGGCGCTGTTCGCGCTGTCGCAGCAACACAGCCCCCGGGCCGGGCAGATCCTCCGGACCTACGCGGAGAACGCCAACGCGCCGTCCGAGGCCCGCGAGAAGGCCATCTTCTGGCTCGGCCAGCAGCACTCGGGCGAGAACGCGGCTTTTCTACGCGGGCTGTACGGCAAGCTGACGGACGAAGAGCTCAAGGAGAAAGTGATCTTCTCGCTCTCGCAGATGCATGACGCGGACAACAATCGCTGGCTCATGGAGATCGCCCTGAACGAGCGCGAGTCGATTGAGATGCGCAAGAAGGCGCTCTTCTGGGCGGGTCAGACCGGAGGCGATCTCACGCAGCTCTCCGGTCTGTACGACCGGATGCAGAACCGAGAGATGAAGGAGCAGCTCATTTTCGTGTACTCGCAGCGCCACGAGGCGGCCGCGGTCGACCGCCTCATCCAGATCGCCAAGACCGAGCAGGACAAGGAGCTCCGCAAGAAGGCGATCTTCTGGCTGGGCCAGTCGCACGACCCGCGCGCCGCGCAGGTGCTGCTGGAGATCATCAACCAATGATCGCTACGCCGGTCCTGGCGCTCGCCTTCGCCCTTCAGGGCGCCCTGGCCGACGGGGTCGCTGCGGCGCCGGACGGCGACGTACGCTTTTCCTTCGCCACCCGAGCCGGCGTGTGCGGCAATGGCCGCAACGTGATCTCGCTCGAGTGCGACGACGGCACCTGCGGCCGGCATCGCATCTCCTCGGGCAACTACTACGACGACGAGGCGGGGTGCCCGTGTGAGCCAGGACCGGCGCGGGTCGCACTCCGGAAGATCGGCGGGCGGATCACCCGGGTGCGGACCTACGTGGGCGGCGCCTGGCGACCTGCCGTGGACACCCGAGTCACCGATCTCGGCGCCGTCCCGGCCGCGGTCGCCGCCCGCTATCTGCTCGACCTCGCCGCGGGCGCTGCCGGCGACGCCGGCCACGACGCCGTTTTCCCGGCCGTCCTGGCGGACAGCGTCACCGTCTGGCCCGACCTGCTGCGTCTCGCCCGTACGAGTGCGCTGCCGCGCGAGACCCGGCGCTCGGCCGTCTTCTGGCTCGGTCAGGCGGCCGGCGAGGCCGCGACGCGCGGGCTCACCGAGCTGGTGGACGACGCGAGCGTGGAGCTCGAGGTGAAGGAGAGCGCCGTGTTCGCCCTGTCCCAGCTGCGGCATGAGGACGGCGTGCCGGCCTTGATCCGCATCGCCCGCACGCACGCCAGTCCGAGCGTGCGCAAGAAGGCCCTCTTTTGGCTCGGTCAGTCGGACGACCCGCGGGCGATCGCCCTGTTTGAGGAGATTCTCACCGAAAAGCGGTGAAGGTTGGTGGAAGTTGTGGAGGTTCGGGGAGGCTAGGGGAGGTAGTGACGGCCCTCCTCCAACCTCCCGAACCTCCCCAACCTCCACAACCTGCCTCTCTATATTCCCCGCATGCCTTTCTGGACTCTGCGCCGCAAGCTCGCCGCCGCAGGGGTGGTTGTGCTGCTGCTCGCCTTCGGCTGGGCGGCGGTCGTGGTCGCGGTGGCGCTCGCGAGCGCGCACGACCAGGCCACCCCCGCCGACGCCATCGCCGTCCTGGGCGCGGCCCAGTACAACGGCCGCCCCTCGCCGGTGTTCCGGGCGCGGCTCGACCACGCCGCGACGCTGTACCAACGCGGCCTCGCGCCTGTGGTGTTGGTGACCGGCGGCGTCGGGACGGGCGACACCGTCAGCGAATCGGAAGTGGGACGGCGCTATCTCACCAAGGCCGGACTCCCCGAGAGCGCGGTCATCGCCCTGGCCGCGGGCACGAGCACCGCCTCCTCGGTCGCGAGCGTAGCCCGCTGGTTTGCGGGCCACGACAGCCGTCGCGTGCTCCTCGTATCGGACGGGTTCCACATGCTGCGCCTCACGATCATCGCCACCCGGCTCGGCCTCGTTCCCTTCACGTCCCCCGCGCCCGGCTCGCCGATCCGGTCCAATCCCCGGCGCAACGCGGCCTACTTCCTGGCCGAGGGGCTCAAGGTCCCCGTCACCTGGCTCTTCAACCACTGAGCGTTGTCATGCAGCTCGACACCCGGCGCATCTACACGGGCCGCGTGGTGCGGCTCGACGTCGACACGGTGCGATTCCCCGACGGCTCGACCGGTCAGCTGGACCTGATCCGCCATCCCGGCGCGGCCGCGATCGTGCCGTGCGCGTCCGACCCCCCGGGGGCGGACCCCACCATTCTGCTCATCCGGCAGTACCGCTATGCGACCGGCGGCCAACTGTGGGAGATTCCGGCGGGCACGCTCGACCCGGGGGAAGACCCGGAGGCCTGCGCCCGCCGTGAGCTGCTGGAGGAGACGGGCGTCACAGCGGCGCGACTCCAGCGTCTCACATCTATCTGGACCACGCCGGGCTTCACGAACGAGGTAATCCACCTCTACCTGGCGACGGGTCTGACAAGCGGGGAACCGTCGCGCGAGCGCGACGAGTTCATCGAGGTAGTGCCACAGCCGTTGTCCCGCGTCCGCGCGTTGATTCGAGACGGCGAAATCAGTGACGCAAAGACTGTGGCAGCTATCCTTTATATGGCGGAGTTCGTGTTGAAGCGGTAGACACGCCCTGTCCCCGGAGGAGGACGGACCTGTCGCGCCGACCCGGCGCGGCGAATGCAGCAAGCCACGCCCGCGCGCCGGGTTGCGTCGGAAGGTGCGACGGGTATGGTTCCTGCGGCATCTCAATGGAGCGGCAGGTCTCGCGTTGTTCCGTATATTCGATTCTAGAGCCAGGAGCGGTTCATGCGAGCGACCCTCAACAAGCGGCAGGCCGACGCCGTCGTCACGCCGCGCGCCTTGGAGCGCCGGGCGCTGCACGAGTTCGACGACGGGCGGTTGGTGCTCGAGCACCTGGCGGGCGACCCCCAGGCGTTCGGCACCCTGGTCGACCGCTACCAGACTCGCCTGCTCAATTTCATCAATCGGACCATCGGGGACCGGGAACGGGCCGAAGACCTGGTGCAGGAGGTGTTCATCAGGGTCTTCCGGCACCTGCACCGGTTCGACCAGACGAAGAAGTTCTCGACTTGGATCTATACGATCGCGTCGAACTTGGCGAAGAACGAGCTGCGGAACCGGTCCCGCAACCCGCTCGTGCTGTTCCAGACGATCAAGAAGCACTGGGAAGCGGACCACCGCCCGCTGCAGTTCGAGGACGCGACGGCGCGGCCCGACGATCTATACCGCAAGCGCTACCTCAAAGAGGCGGTGGACCAGTGCGTGGACCAGCTTCCCACGCACCACCGGGCGGTGTTCGTGCTGCGCGAGCTCGAGGGCAAGAGCTACGCGGAGATCGCCGAGATTACGGGCTGTAACCTGGGGACGGTCAAGAGCCGTCTCAACCGGGCACGGAACAGCTTCGCCCAGTTGATCGAGCCGCTGCTGGAATAGGGTCCCGGGGAACCCACCCGGGTCCCGATGGTAGTAGATTCTCGCCATGACGTGCGCCGAATTCCTCGAGCGCTATACCGATTTTCGCGATGGCTTGATCACGGCCCCGCGGGAGTTGCGCCGCTTCACCCGCCACCTGGCGCAGTGCCCTGCCTGCCGGCGCTACGACGCGGCCCTGCGGCGCGGCGTGCTGGCGCTGCAGGCTGCGCAAACGATCGAGCCCTCCCCGGCGTTCCGGCGTCGGCTCGACGAGCGACTGGCGCGGGAGCGCCGGCGCAGCCAGGTCCCGGCGCGGGCCGGCATCGCGGCGGCGCTGTTCGTCGCCGCGGCGCTGGCCATGGTGGCGCTGGAAGGCGTGCGCCGCCCTCCCGTCGCGCAGGCGCCGGCGCTCCCGCGTGTTCCGTTCCCCAGACCGGTCGTCCAGGCCGGCGTCCCATTCGTCTCGTTCCAGGACCCCCGCGCGAGTGTGTTCGCGGGTAATCCGGCCCCGGACGGCTCGGCGCTGGTCGAGCCTGCGTCCGCCGGTCGGTAGGCTTTCTCTCGCCCCCAGCCGGCGGTAACTTCCGCCCGGTATGGGGGCTCTCACCTTCGACGCGCTGCTCCGGAGCCTGAAGCAGGGCGCGTCTGATCCCGTCTACTACCTCCACGGCGACGAGGACGTGCTCAAGGACGAAGCGGTGCGTGCCCTAGTCGAGCGCGCCGTGGATCCAGCCGCCCGCGATTTCAACGTGGATCAGCGGAACGCCCCGGAGCTGGACGCGGAAGCGTTCCATGCTCTCGTGAACACGCCGCCCTTGCTCGCCGCGACCCGGGCCGTGGTGGTCCGCGGGCTCGATCAGCTCAAGAAGACCGCGAAGCTGCGCCAGGAGCTGCTGCGCTACCTCGAATCACCCAATCCCACCACGCTGCTGGTGCTGGTTCAGGCGGCCGGAGAGCCGCCCGACGCCGAGCTCGTGCGGCGCACGACCGCCGTAGCGGTCGAGCCGCTGCCGCCGGCGCGAGTGGAGCGTTGGATGGCGCACCGCGCCCGGCAACTGTCCCTCACCCTGGCGCCGGAGGCGGGCGCGCTGCTGCTCGACGCCGTGGGCAGCGATCTCGCCGCCCTGGCGCGCGAGCTCGAGAAGCTGGCGGCGCTCGCGTACGGCGCGGCGCGGCCGGCGACGCGGGAGGACGTGGCGGCGCTGGTCGGGGTGCGCCGGGGCGAAACGCTCCAGGACCTGGTCGATGCCACCCTCGAGCGGCGGGCGGCAGACGCCGCGCGGCTGGTCGCCCCCGTGCTCGAACAGGCGGGCATGAGCGGTGTCCGCATGCTGACGGCGCTCGGCACGCACCTCGTGGGGACGGCGCTGGCGCGCGCCGAGCTCGATCAGGGCGCACCCCAGGCCCGGCTCGAAGCGCTGCTCTTGTCGCACCTGCGGGCGGCCCGCCCGTACGGCCTCGGGAGCTGGGACGGAACGGCGGCGCGCTGGGCCCGCTGGGCCGGGCGCTGGAGCGCGCGCGAGCTGGAGCGGGCCCTGCGGCTCGCCCGCGACGCGGACCAGGCCCTCAAGTCGAGCACGTTGACCGACGAGGCGGGAACGATTGCCCAGCTGGTGCTGTCATGCGGGGCGCTGCAGGGGGCGGCTTGATCGGCGGACGGGCGGACCGGCGGACTGCCGGACTGGTCGCGGCGGCGCTGTTCCTGTCCGCCCGTCCGCCGGTCCGCCTGTCCGCCCAGCAGCCGGACACCCTCCGCGCCGTCGCGCTCCGCGTCGCCCAGACCCGTCCCGATTCGGGGCGCGCCATGATGCGGCGCCTGCTCGCGAGGCTGTCGCCGCAGGATTCGCTCTACCCGGGCGCGCTCTTCACGGCGGGGATGCTCGCGCCGGATGCGGGCCTGATCGCCACCAACCTGCAGCGTGTGGTGGTCGAGTACGGACGGTCGGTGTGGGCGGACTCGGCCCTCGTCGCGCTCGCCAAGCTGTACTTCGCCCAGGGGGACCTGACCGCGACCGCCCAAGCGGCGGAGCGATTGCGGCGCGACTACCCGGACTCGCCGCTCCGTCCGCGCGCCGATTTCGCGGGCGCGCGCGCCTACTTCGACATGAAGGACGATGTGCACGGCTGCGCGCTCATTCGCGAAGCGCTGGACGGGGCCGGCGCGGACGTCGAGTTCAAGAATCAGGTCACCTTCTACGCTCCCCGCTGCGCCGTGGTCCCGGCGGGCCCGGCCGCCGGCACGACCGCGACGGCCGGCGACAGCCAGACGAAGCCCGCTGCGCCCGCCGCGACCTACGCCGTGCAAGTGCTCGCGGTGAAGAGCGCGTCGCAAGTCGATGAGATGCTCACCCGTCTCAAGGTCATGGGCTTCGACGCCCGGGTGGTGCGGGACACGAGCGGTCTCTTCAAGGTCCGCGTGGGGCGCTACTCGACGCACGACGAGGCGGCGCAGGTGCAGCGGCGCCTGAAGACCCGCCTCGGAGGGCAGCCGTTCGTGGTGGAGGAGCCGTGACGCCGCCGCGGGTCGACGCCGACACGCCGCTGATGCAGCAATACCGCGAGATCAAGGCGCGGCACCCGGACGCGATTCTCTTCTTTCGGATGGGCGACTTCTACGAGATGTTCGAGGACGACGCCCAGCTGGCGGCCCGCGAGCTGGGCCTCACGCTCACCTCCCGCAACAACGGCGGCGCCGCCGAGGTGCCGCTGGCCGGCGTTCCGGTCAAAGCGGCCAGCGACTACCTGCGCCGTCTGATCGCCCAGGGGCATCGCGTCGCGATTTGCGAGCAGGTGGAGGACCCCAAGCTCGCCAAGGGACTGGTGCGGCGCGAAGTGGTGGAAACCGTCACGCCCGGCAGCGTGCTCGCCGACGACTGGCTCGAGCGACGCCGCAACAACTTCTTGCTCGCGGTCGATCCGCGCGGCGCCCCCGCCGGCGTGGCCGCGCTCGATCTGACCACGGGGGAGCTGCTGCTCGAGACCGCCGCGGTGGAGGAGCTGCCGGCCGTACTGGCACGCTACGAGTCCCCCGAGGTCGTCCTCCCCGCCGGCACGGTGCTCGCGGTGGCGGGCGCCGCGCGGACCGAGCGCGAGGCCTGGGAGTTCGATGCCGAGCTGGCGCGCGAGGACCTGACGCGCGTCTTCCGCGTGGCCTCGCTCGACGGGCTGGGCGTCGAGGCCCAAGACCGCCCCGCCCTCGGGGCCGCCGGCGCCCTGTTGCGCTACGCGCGCGAGCTCAAGCCGGGTGGCCTGCCGCACGTCGCACATCCCCGCATCGTGCGGCGCGGCGACCTGCTGCCGCTCGACGAGATGACGCGCCGCAACCTGGAGCTGGTGGAGCCGCTGCGCGTCGAGCCGGGAAAGAAGGGCACGACGCTGCTGGACGTGTTGGACCGCACCGTGACCCCGATGGGCGCGCGGCTGCTGCGACGCTGGCTGTTGGCCCCGCTGGTCGAGCCGGCGACGATCAACGCGCGGCTCGACGCCGTGGAGGTGCTCGCGGGCGACGCGCGCGGGCGCGAGCGGCTGCGGGAGGCGCTCGACGGCGTGCGCGATCTGGAGCGCCTGGCCGGTCGTGCCGCGCTCGGGCGAGCCACGCCACGCGAGCTGGGCGCCCTGCGTGACTCGCTGCTGCGTCTCCCGGACGTCCGGGGCGCGCTCGATGGACTCGAGGCCCGCGGGCGCGCCGCGCTGCTCGAGCAGGCAGCCGATCGCTTCGACCTGCTGCAGGATGTGGGCGAAGAGCTAGGACGCGCCCTCGTGGAGCGGCCGCCGGCCCAGGCGTCGGACGGTGACGCGATTCGCGCGGGCTACGATCGCGAGCTCGACGAGCTGAAGGACGCCCGCGACGGTGGCAAGCACTACATCGCGGGCCTGCAGGCGCGCGAGCGTGAGCGCACCGGGATCGGCTCGCTCAAGGTCGGGTTCAACAAGGTGTTCGGCTACTACATCGAGGTGACGAACCCGCACCGCGATCGCGTGCCCGGCGACTACGAGCGGCGTCAGACCCTGACCGGCGCGGAGCGCTACGTCACGCCCGAGCTGAAGCAGTACGAGGCGAAGGTGCTCGGCGCCGAAGAGCGGATCGCGACCCGCGAAGCGGAGCTGATGGACGCGCTGCGATGCCGCGTGGCCGATGCCATCGGGCGGGTGCAGCAAACCGCGGCGGTGCTCGCGGGACTCGACGTGTGGAGCGCGCTCGCCGACGTGGCGCACCACGAGGGCTACGTGCGGCCGGAGGTGAACGATGGGTTCACGATCGCCCTGGAAGGCAGCCGCCATCCCGTGGTCGAGCGCATGATGGCGCGCGAGGCGTTCATCCCGAACGACGTGCTGCTGGACGTCGGGGGCCGGGTGATCCTGCTCACCGGTCCGAACATGGCGGGGAAGTCTACGCTGTTGCGCCAGGTCGGGCTGTGCGTGCTGCTCGCACAGATGGGGGCGTTCGTCCCGGCGCGGCGCGCACTGGTGGGCGTGGTGGACCGGCTGTTCACCCGGGTGGGAGCGTCGGACAATCTGGTGCGTGGCCAGTCGACCTTTATGGTGGAAATGAGCGAGACGAGCGCGATCCTGCACGGCGCCACGGCGCGGAGCCTCGTACTGCTCGACGAGATCGGACGGGGCACCTCGACCTACGACGGCGTGGCGATCGCGTGGGCGGTCACCGAGTTTCTCCACAACACGATCGGGTGCAAGACCGTCTTCGCCACGCACTATCACGAGCTCACGCAGCTCACCGAGGAGCTGGCCCACGCGCGCAACTTCAACGTTGCGGTGCGGGAGGCGGGCGATGAGATCGTGTTCCTGCACCGGCTCGAGCCGGGCGGTGCCGATCGGTCCTACGGCATTCACGTGGGCCGGCTCGCGGGCCTGCCGGCCCCGGTGGTGGGGCGTGCGTGGCAGGTCCTGAAGCTGCTCGAGGCCGGGCATCACGTGGCGCGCCAGGCGTCGCCCCCGCCACCCGACGCGGCGCAGCTCGGCCTGTTCGTCCCGGCGCCCCCGCCCCCCCACCCGCTGCTGCAGGAGCTGGACGACCTGAACGTGGACGCGTTGTCGCCGCTCGAGGCCCTGAATCGCCTCGCCGCCTGGAAGAAGCAGCGCGTGGAGGAGGGAGCGTGAGGGCGTGGCGGTGCGCGCTCGCCGGCGCGGTGGCGCTGGGTGTGGCGGCGTGCGGCAAGTCGCGGTCGGGGGACCAGGCGGGGGACGGGGAGCCTTCGGGCGGGCCGCCCGATCACGAGCCACCCGTGGCGCTCAACGGCGACTCGCCCATCCAGTATCCTCCCCGGCTGTACGACCAGAAGGTGGAAGGCGACGTGGTGCTGCGGTTGTTCGTGGACTCGACCGGGCGGCTCGCCGCCGAGTCGAGTCGCGTGGCCGAATCGAGCGGCTACCCGGCGCTCGACTCGGCGGCGCTCTCCGGCTCCCGCCGGCTGCGGTTCACGCCGGCCCGGCGTCACGGCCTGTCGATCGCGACCGCGTTCCTGCAGCCGATCGAGTTCCACCACCCGCAGGCCGGGGGATCGGTGCGCAAAGGGGAGCCGGACACGGTGAAGCCGCGGCCCGCGCCGGTGCGTGCCCCGGTCGCGACCCCTCCCGCGGCGCCCCTGCGGGCGCCGCGACGCGACACCACGGCGGTACGGCGGGACTCGTCTCCGCCTCCCGCCGACACGACACGCCCGGTCCCGGACAGCGCGCCCGCGAAGCCGGACACGAATGCCGCCCCACACTAAGCCGTCTGGGAACGTTCTCGAGACGATCGGCTGGACCCCGCTGATCCGGCTGAACCGGGTCACCCAGGGCATCCGCACGCCCGTCTACGCCAAGGCGGAATTCTTCAACCCCGGGGGCTCGGTCAAGGACCGGATCGGCGTCGCGATGATCGAGGCCGCGGAGCGGGAGGGACGGCTCAAGCCGGGCGGACTGGTGGTCGAGGCGACGTCGGGCAACACCGGCGTGGGGCTGGCGCTGGCCGCCGCGGTGAAGGGTTATCACTGCATCTTCACGATGCCGGACAAGATGTCGCAGGAGAAGGCCCGGCTGCTGCGCGCGCTCGGGGCCGAGGTGATCATCACGCCGACCGCGGTCCCGGCCGACCACCCGGACAACTACATCATGAAGGGCCGCGCCATCGCGGCAGCGCACCCGAACGCGATCTTCGCCGACCAGCACTACAACCCGGTGAACCCCGACGTGCACTACCGCACGACCGGCCCGGAGATCTGGGAGCAAACCGAAGGCCGGATCACCCACTTCGTGTGCGCTCCGGGAACGGGGGGTACGGTGAGCGGGGCCGGGCGCTATCTCAAGGAGCAGCGCGCGACCATCCGGGTGATCGCGGGCGATCCCGTCGGCTCGATCTATTCGGACTACGCGCGCACCCATCGGATGACCGAAGGCCGTCCCTACAAGGTGGAAGGCATCGGCGGGGACAAGATTCCCACCTCGCTGCACTGGGACGTGATCGACGAGTGGATCACGGTGTCCGACAAAGACGCGATGCTGCTGGTGCGTCGCCTGGCGAGGGAGGAGGGTCTGTTCGCCGGCGGCTCGACCGGGGTGAACCTCGTGGCGGCGCTGGAGGTGGCGCGTCGGGTGAACGACCCGCAGTCGCTCGTGGTCACGGTGCTCGCGGACACTGGAGAGCGCTATCTCTCGAAAGTGTTCAACGACGAATGGCTGCGCGAGAACCAGATCCTCGACGCCGAGCGCGTGTCGGTGGCGCGGCTGCTCGAGGCGCGGAACTCCGGGGCTCCCCCGTTGATCTCGGTCCCGCCCACCGCGACGGTGCGCCAGGCGCTGAATCTCATGAGCACGTACAACGTGTCGCAGCTGCCGGTGCTGGACGGCGGCGACGGGGTGGGCGCCGTCGCCGAGCCGGTCCTGATGGCGCGCGCGCTCGAGGACCGCGCCACGCTCGACCGGCCGGTGCAGGAAGTGATGGACGCGCCGTACCCGGTCGTCGACGCGGATCTTCCCGTGGAGCGGCTCACCACGCTGCTCTCGCGCGAAACGCCGGCGGCGCTGGTGCGGCGCGACGGGAAGATCGCGGGGATCGTCACGCGCTACGACGTGCTGCACCAGCTGGCCGGAATCCAGTGATGCGGGTCACGGTGCTCACGGGCGGCGCGTCGGCCGAGCGCGCCGTCGCGTTCGCCGGCGCGGCGCAGATCGTCGAGGCGCTGCGAGGACGGGGCCACAGCGTGACGGCCGTGGACACCGTGACCGGCCTGCTCGGCCCCGCCGACGAGCGGCGCCTGCTCACGACCGCCGTGGGACGCGAGCCGCCGGCGGTGGCGGAGCTCGACGAGCGCGAACGCGCGATGCTGTCGAACGGGCTCGCGTCGCTGCCGGCGGTGCACGACGCGGAGGTGCTGCTCCTCTGCCTGCACGCCGGCCGCGGCGAGGGCGGCACCCTCCAGGCGGTGCTCGACGTCATCGGCGTTCCCTACACCGGCAGCGGCGCGCTCGGCAGCGCGCTCGCGATGGACAAGGACCTCGCCAAGCGGCTGTTCCGGGCGGCGGGCGTGCCGGTGCCCGCCTGGTTCATGGTGCCTCCCCCGGTGGCCCCCGATGACGTGACCACCGCGCTCGGCTGGCCGGTGATCGTGAAGCCGTCGAGAATGGGGTCCTCGGTAGGCATGTCGCTGGTGCGCAACGCCGAGGGTCTGGACGCCGCGGTCAGGCTGGCGCGGGCCTACGATGCCGAGGTCATGGCCGAGCAGTTCGTCCCAGGGCGGGAGCTGACCGTCGGGGTGCTGGGGGATGTGCCGCTCCCGGTGGGAGAGATCATTCCGAAGCACGCGCTGTTCGACTACGAGTGCAAGTACACGCCGGGGATGTCGGAGGAGATCTTCCCCGCCAAACTCGACACGACCCTGGCGCGTCAACTCCAGGAGCTGGCGCTCACGGCGCACCGGGCGCTCAAGCTCGGGGGATACTCGCGCGTTGACTTCCGGTTGAGCCCCGAGGGCGACATCTTTTGTCTGGAGGCCAACACGCTTCCCGGCATGACGCGGACGAGCCTCCTGCCCCAGGCCGCCCGAGCGGCGGGGATCGAGTTCCCCGAGCTGTGCGAGCGGATCTGCCGTCTGGCGGGCGGGGGGAACTCGGGGAGCGCGCGCGGGGGATAATTACGGGATGGTCCCGCAGCGGATGTTCGGTATGACGCCATGGGTGCGGCGGCTGATCGTCGCCAATCTGATCGTCTTCTTGCTCCAGATGACGATCTTCGTGAACCCGTGGTTCGTGGCCACGTTCGGGTTCGCCCCGCTCGACGCGCTGGCGCGGCCCTGGACGTTCGTCACGTACACGTTCATCCACGCCAACTTCCTGCATCTCGCGTTCAACCTGCTGGCGCTGTTCGTGTTCGGGCCCCCCGTGGAAGAGCGGATGGGCGGAGGGGCGTTCCTCGCGTACTACGGGCTGTGCGGCCTGGGGGGCGCCGCGCTGTCGTTCGCGCTGGCGATGACATTCCAGCAGGTACAGCTCGTGGTAGGCGCCTCGGCGGCGGTGTACGGCGTGATGCTGGCGTTCGCGTGGGCCTGGCCCGATCAGCCGATTTCCGTGTTCCCGCTCCCCGAGCCGATCGCCGCGAAATGGCTGGTGACGTTCGCGGTAGCGGTCTCGCTGCTGCTCGCGCTGTTGCCGGCCAACGACGGCGTGGCGCACCTCGCGCACCTGGGCGGGTTTGCGACGGGCCTCCTGTACCTGAAGGTG
Organism: Gemmatimonadales bacterium; assembly: GCA_035601235.1. Lineage (GTDB taxonomy): Bacteria > Gemmatimonadota > Gemmatimonadetes > Gemmatimonadales > GWC2-71-9 > AG41. The sequence goes on along the minus strand of DATNOR010000106.1, from coordinate 3,343 downwards.
GCGGACTGGCGCCTGGCGCGCGCGGAGCGCCAGCTGCGGCGTGCGACCGAGCCGAGCGTGCTGGTACATCCCGCCCGCGCGGCGCGCGCCAGCGCCGCCCCCAAACCGCCACGGGCCGGGCGCGATCCGGCGCAGGCGGAAATCGACCGGGTGCTCGACAAGATCTCGGCGCGCGGGATCGAGAGCCTCACACCGGCGGAGCGGCGCTTCCTCGCCGAGATGAGCCGCAAGATGCGCAGCCGCTCCTGAGCGACAACGGCTGAAAGCCGGACCCTGAAAAGTCAAGGCGCCCCTCACGCGCCGGCGAGCGGCCGGCGGCGGACGCGCGCTTGTCTCCGGGGGCGGCGATTCCCAAATTGGGTCCGGCCGCTCCATGCTCGTCAACCTCGTGCCGGAGTTCCTCGCGGTGCTCGCCGCGCCCGACCCCCCCGCGGCCTATCACGAGTATCTCGACCGGCACAAGCCCGTGCTGCAGAGCTACTGGCACAATTACGTCCTCGACCCGACCTCGCCGCACGCGGAGGGGGTGATCGCCGCGGCGCTGCGCGCCGAGCGCGCCGATCTCGAGCGGCTCCTGGAGGACGTGGACGTGGCCGCGATCGCGGACGAGGCCCTCGGCCGGTCGCTCGAGCAGTTCGACGCGGACTGCCCCGTCGACCTGTACCTGATGGTCGGCGTCGGCGCCGCCAACGCGGGCGAGCTGGTGGTGGGGGGGCGGGGCATCGCGTTCGTGTGTCTCGAGCACTTCACCGGCCGGGCCAACCCGCAGACCTACGGCATGGGGCTCGCGCCGCACTTGCTGCCGCTGTGGATTGCGCACGAGGTGGCGCACGCGGTGCGCTACACCTCGCCCTCGAGCCGCGCCGACCTGCGGCGCCTGGTGACGGACCTGCGCGGGCATTACGACTATTGGGACACCGGGAGCCGGGCGAGCCTGCGCGAGCTGCTCGCGAACGAGGGCGTGGCGGTGGCCGGGGCTCAGGCGGTGGCACCGGGGTTCGAGCCGTGGGAGTACTTTGGCTACACGCGGCGCCAATACCGGCGGATCCGCGAGCTCGACGCCTTCCTGCGGCGCGCGGCAACGCCGCTGCTCGACGAGTCGGGACTGGGATTGCGGCTGCGCTTCCTGTCGGGGGGGATGAGCCCGGCGGCGCGGATGATGGGCGGCCGCATGCTGCCGGAGCGGTCGGGCTACTACCTCGGCCTGCGACTGGTGGAGAGCTATCTCGCCGAACGGGGCATCGCGTCGACGCTGCGCGCCACGACGGGGGAGCTCCGCAAGGCGGAGGAGCGCGCGCCGGGGATGCAGAGCGCATGAGCCCGCGGGCGCGGGTGGGGCGGACCGGTGGGGCGGGCCGGGCGAGGGAAGCCGCAGGGGAGCGCCGCAGCAATCGGCCGTTGCGCGAGGTACTGGAGGACCTGCTCGGCCACACGCGCGAGATCGTGCGGCGCGCCAAGGCGATGACGCCGGCGGAGCTGGACTACGCGCAGCAGCGCCTGGAATGGCTCGCGGACGAGGTGTGGCGCCTCGCTACGGGCGAGGAGCCGGGGCCTCCGTCGTAGGTAGGGTGGGATAGGTGATCCCGAGCTGCTGCAAGTAGGTCGCGAACTTCGCCGCGTCGTAATAGTACTGCCGCATCTGGTCGCGGTACCTCGCCATTTTCTCCGCGTTGAGCCACGTGGCCGGCTGATCGGTCGGGGCCATGAGGGGACGGTACTGCGTCGTCTTCGTCTGCACGTTGGTGAAGTAGTCCTTGGCGTCGCGAACCAGCTTGGGCCGCAGCAGCAGATCGAGCACGGTCATCGCCTGCACCTTGGCGCCGGCGAGGACCCCTTTGTGCGCGATCGGCGTCGCCATCGCGATGCCGTCGATCCAGCTGTGTCCGGGCGTGCCGGGGATGTTGGCCGGGTAATACAGGGTCACGGACGGCACGGTCCACGTCACGTCGCCGATGTCGTCCGAGCCGGTGCCGCTGCTGGCTTTCGCCGCTTCCTCGGGGGAGCGGAGCGGTGCGACGGACGTGTGCAGCCCGCTGTCGGGCTGGCCCATCATCCGCTGCACCGCCCGCGCCAAGGCCTGATCCTTGTCGTCCCACGGGGGCATGCCCACGCGCGCCGCGTTGACATGCATCGCTTCGGCGATGGGCTTGTTGAAGTGGGGCCGCCAGGCGGAGCCGATCACCTGCACGGTATCGAGCGTGGTGAACGTGGCGAGGGCGGCGCCGCGCGCGATCTGCTTCGCGTCCTCGAACATCTTCGTCACGCGCTCGGGGTCCCGCTCGCGGAAGTAGAACCAGATGGCGGCGGTGCTCGGGACGACGTTGGGCTGGTCACCGCCGTCGGTGATGACGTAATGCGAGCGCTGCGCCGGCTCCATGTGCTCGCGGTGATACTCCCACGCATTGGCCATGCTCATGACGCCGTCGAGGGCGCTGCGGCCGCGCCAGGGCGCGCCGGCGGCATGGGCGCTCTGCCCCTTGAACTTGAAGAGTGCCGAGATCAGGGCCAGCGCGGGCTCGTCGCCCCACGAGATGCCGTATTCGTCGCCCACGTGCGCGAAGAGGTTCGCGTCCACGTCGCGGAACACGCCGGCGCGCACCAGGAACGCCTTGCTCGCAAGCTGCTCCTCGGCCACGCCCGGCCACAGCAGGATGGTGCCGGGGATGCGCTCGCGCGCCATGACGTCCTTCACAGCGAGGGCCGCGAGGATGTTGAGCGGTACGCCGCTGTTGTGTCCCTCGCCGTGGCCGGGCGCGCCGGCGACGATCGGATCGTGCGCCACCACACCCGGCTTCTGGCTGGCCTGCGGGATGCAGTCGATGTCCGAGCCGAGGGCGATCACGGGCTTGCCGCTCCCCCAGCGCGCCACCCACGCCGTGGGGATCCCGGCCACGCCGCGCTCGAGCGCGAAGCCGTTGCGCTCGAGCATCCCAGCCAGGTACCGCGAGGTCTCGACCTCCTGCATGCCGAGCTCGCCGAAGGAGTAGACCTGGTCGACCATCTGCTGCGCGAGCGTCGCCTGCGCATCGATGGCGCGGGCGACTGCCGTCTTGAGACGGTCGAGCCGCGGATCGGCGGGCGTCTGTGCGGCGACGCCCGCGCGCAGCAGCAGCAGCGGGACGAGCAAGCGGACGGTGCGCATGAGAACGTGGCTCCTCGTAACGATGCGCTGGCCCGAGACCCCGCACCAGAGCGCGCTTCTCGCGGCCTTGACACCCGCCGGAGCGGTGGGCAGGTTAGCACCCCATCGATACGGTTCAGTAGGAGCTACCCGCAGACGCGGGACGGCGTGGCACTCCACACCCCTCTGGCCATGCTGCTCTCAACACCGCATTCGTGACGG
>DATNOR010000105.1:0-2713 GCA_035601235.1 Gemmatimonadales bacterium | reverse complement strand
GGTCAATGGAATGCGGTGCGTCTCGTGGTGAACGGCAATCACGTCGAGCACTGGCTCAACGGCGTGAAGGTCGTCGCATACGAGCTGGGGAGCCCGGACTGGGAGGCGAAGGTCAAAGCGAGCAAGTTCGCCACCCACCCGCGCTACGGCCGTAATGCCGAGGGCTACATCGGGCTGCAAGAGCACGAGTTCCGCGTGGCGTTCCGCAACATCAAGATCCGTGTGTTGCCGTGACCATCCGCGCCAAGCTGTCGACGATGATGTTCCTCCAGTTCTTCATCTGGGGCGCCTGGTACACGACGATCGCCGTGTACATGACCCATCACGGGATGGAGACGCTGACGCACTGGCCGTACACGGTGAACCCGATCGCGGCCATCGTGGCGCCGTTTTTCCTGGGGCTCGTCGCCGACCGTTACTTCGCCACCGAGAAAGTGCTGGGCGTGCTCCACCTGGTGGGGGGCGTGGTGATGTTCGCCGTGCCCCGGGCCACGGGCGCACCGCTCGTGTTCATCTTGCTGCTGCTGTTCTACAACCTGTGCTACATGCCCACGCTCGGTCTCGCCAACAGCCTGGCGTTCCATCACATCCAGTCACAGGAGACACAGTTCCCCTTGATCCGGGTGTTCGGCACCATCGGGTGGATCATCGCCGGGTGGTTCATCAGCCTCCTGCTCGGTCCGCTGACGGGCCTCATCCCGGAGCAGACGGCGATGCCGATCTACACCACCGCCATCGCCAGCGTGTTGCTCGGGTTGTACAGTTTCACGCTGCCCCATACGCCGCCGCCCGGGGCCGGACAACGGGTTTCCCTGCGGAGCATCGCCGGCCTCGATGCGCTGGGACAGCTGGGCGACCGCCCCTTCTACGTCTTCATCGCCGCCTCGCTGCTCTTGTGCATCCCGCTCGCGGCCTACTACAACTTCACCCAGATTTTCCTGGGCAGCGCCGGCGTCACGAAGATCGCGGCGACCCAGACGCTCGGTCAGATATCCGAGACTGGCTTCATGCTGCTGATGCCCCTCATGTTCGCGCGACTGGGCGTGAAGCGAATGCTCATGGCGGGCATGGCCGCTTGGGTGCTGCGCTACGCCCTGTTCGCGATCGCGGCGCCGGGCGCGGTCTTCTGGCTCATCGCTCTCGGCATCCTGCTCCACGGCGTGTGCTACGACTTCTTCTTCGTCACCGGGCAGATCTACGTGGACAAGAAGTCGACCCCCGCGGTGCGCGGCCAGGCCCAGGGCTTCCTCGTGCTGGTCACCTACGGCATCGGAATGCTGATCGGCGCGCAGGTGGCGGGGAACGTGTACAACCGGATGCTGGGGGGCGCGGCCAGTCTCACGCTCGACCGTTGGCCCAGCTTCTGGGTGCTGCCCGCCGGGTTCGCCGCGGTGGTGTTGCTCCTCTTCGCATTGCTCTTTCGCCCGGGAGGCGCGCGCGCGCCCCAGCCCGTGGCGGCCGATTAAGGAGATCGCATCATGGCACGCAAACGCATCTCGAGACGCAAGTTCGTCGGCAACGTGGGCGCCGGCGTCGCCTTCACCATCGTACCGCGGCACGTGCTGGGTCGTGGTCTCACGGCCCCGAGCGACAAGCTCAACATCGCCTGCATCGGTGTGGGCGGGATGGGCGCGAACGACGTGAAGGGCGTGGGGAAGACGGAGAACATCTACGCGCTGTGCGACGTGGACGAGCACCAGGCCGCGCAGTCCTTCGCCGCCTTCCCCAAAGCCAAACGCTTCAAAGATTTTCGTGTGATGCTCGAGAAGGAAGCGAAGAACATCGACGCCGTTACCGTCTCGACGCCCGATCACGTGCATGCGGTGGCCGGGATGATGGCGATGAAGCTGGGCAAGCACACGCGCATCCAGAAGCCGCTGGCGCGTACGCTGTGGGAGGTGCGCCAGCTGGTGGAGACCGCGCGCAAGACCAAGGTCGCCACCCAGATGGGGAATCAGGGGCACGCCGGCGAAGGGACGCGCCAAATACGGGAATGGGTCGAGGCGGGCGCCATCGGCACGGTGCGCGAGATCCAACTGTGGACCAACCGGCCGATCTGGCCGCAGGCCATCGAGCGGCCGCTCGAGGAGTACTACACGCCGCCCTGGATCGACTGGGACCTGTGGCTCGGTCCGGCGCCCGCGCGCCCGTATAATCCGGCGTACGCGCCGTTCAAATGGCGCGGCTGGTGGGATTTCGGCACCGGCGCGCTGGGCGACATCGCCTGCCACTCGATGGACGCGTCGTTCTGGGCTCTGGGCCTGGGTTACCCCACCCGCATCGAGCCCGAGTCGACCAAGCTGTTCGGCGAGACCGCGCCGGCGGTTTCGCGCATCACGTACACCTTTGCCGCCAAGGGCAATCGCCCCGAAGTCAAGGTGGTGTGGCGTGACGGCAGCCTGTACCCGCCGCGCCCCAAGGAAGTCACGGACCCGGCGCTATGGCCGTTCGATACGAGTGGCCAACTGTGGATCGGCGACCAGGGCAAGCTCGTGGCCGGGATCTACGGCGAGGACCCGCGCCTGCTCGACGAGGCCCGTCAGGCGGAGATGACCGCTCACCCGCCGGCGCAGAAGTACCCGCGGCTGGAGAGCGTGTACGCCGAGTGGATCGCGGCGTGCAAGGGTGGGACACCCGCGGGCTCGAACTTCCCCGACCACGCCGGGCCGCTCACCGAGATGGTGCTGCTCGGCAACCTGGCGCTGCGCACGGC
>DATNOR010000104.1:0-24431 GCA_035601235.1 Gemmatimonadales bacterium | reverse complement strand
GGCGCAAACGGCCCCGTGAATGCGGGCTACATCGACATGAGCATCCCCTTCTCGGCGGGTGCACTCTACTCCACCACGGAGGACCTGTGGCGGTGGGAGCAGGGGCTGTTTGGCGGCAAGGTCCTCACGACAGCCTCCTTGAAGAAAATGACCACGCCGTTCAAGAACGATTACGCCTACGGCCTCGCCGTGCGGACGACGCACGGGTACACGGTCCTCGAGCACGGCGGTGGTATCGAGGGGTTCAACACCCAGTTGGCCTACGATCCTGATGGCAAGCTCGCCGTCATCGTGTTGGGCAATCTCAATGGAGCCGCACCAGGCGAGATTGCCGGGCAACTCATGTCGCTGCTGCACGGAGAAAAAGTCGTCCTGCCCTCCGAACGGAAGGAGATCACGGTCTCGACAGACGTTCTGCGGCAGTATGTCGGCACCTACCAGCTGGCGCCCACCTTCAGCATCGTCATCACGCTGGAGGGCAACCGGCTGATGTCCCAAGCAACGAACCAGCCCGCTCTGCCGCTGTTCCCAGAGTCGGAGACAAGCTTCTTCTTGAAAGCAGTGGACGCCCAAATCGAGTTTGCGAAGAACGATAAAGGGGAGGTGAGTTCCCTCACGCTGCGCCAAGGCGGCAACGAAATGAAGGCCTTGAAGCGGTAGCTGCTGATTGCCGCCTTGCGGCGGCCCGCGATGGCGCTTCTCTTCATGCAGGCGCGCAACCTCACGACACCGTTTCCGTCTGGAGCTTCCATGAGCAAGAGTCGCATCCGACCAATTCGTCGGCGCGGTATCAGCCGCATCGACCAACCATCCACCCGGACGCACGGCTGGTTCGTGCGGGCCGGCTTCTCCAAGCGCCCGGACGGCAGCTACGCGCCGCGGCACCGCAAGTTCTTCGGCGACGCGGGCCATGGCGGCAAGCGCCGGGCGCTGCGCGCGGCGCAGGAGTACTTGGCGATCGTGCAGGGCGGGCGCCGCAAGGCAAGGGCGCGCAAGGTGCCTCGCGCCGCCTAGCGACTACAGATGCTTCGGTCCCGTCGCTTGGGCCGTCGCGTCCTTCCAAACTGTGTGGAGAAACACCCGCAGCAACGCCAGCGATCATGCGTAAGGTCGTGGTCTGCACCAACCTCAGCCTGGACGGCGTGATGCAGGCGCCCGCGCGCCCCGACGAAGACCAGCGCGGTGGCTTCACGCGCGGCGGGTGGGCGGCGCCCTATGGCGCGATGGCGCACGCCGGGCAGGTATTCGCGGCGGCGGACGCTTTGCTCCTCGGTCGACGCACCTACGAGGAGTTCTACAACGTCTGGCCCAAGCGAACCGACAGCCCGTTCACTCCGTGGCTCAACAACGTCCGTAAGTACGTCGCCTCACGTACACTGCGGGATCCCCTCCCGTGGACGAACTCCGTGCTCCTCGCGGGCGACACGCGACAGGCCCTAGGCTCGGTCAAGCAAGAGCCCGGGAAGAACATCCTCGTCATGGGAAGCGGCGACCTGGTCCGGTCGCTCATGCCGACCGGTATTATCGATGAGTATGTGCTGCTCATACATCCCATCGTTCTGGGGTCGGGGCACCGGCTATTTCCTGACCGGGGGACGTTGACTCAACTCACGTTGGTAAGCAGCAATACGACGCCAAACGGCGTCGTCGTGAGTACATACAAGCCTGGCGTAGCTTCCGATCAATAATGTTCGATCGTCAGCCGATCCTCACTGGCGAGCTCCTCGAGCTGCGGCCGCTGCGTCAGGCCGATTGGGCGGCGCTGTTTGCCGTCGCGTCAGATCCGCTCATCTGGGAGCAGCATCCGGACTCCGACCGGCACAAAGAAGACGTCTTCCGCCAATTCTTTGTCGATGCCCTGAATTCTGGGGGCGCGCTGGTGGCCATCGACCGTGCGACCGGGGAGATCATCGGCTCGTCGCGTTACCACGGCATCGACGCCACCAATCGTCTCGTGGAGATTGGCTGGACGTTTCTCGCGCGGCGGTATTGGGGCGGCAAGTACAACGGTGAGATGAAGCGCCTGATGCTGGAACACGCCTTCAAGAGCGTCGATCAGGTCATTTTCATGATTGGGCCGAATAATCGGCGGTCGCGGCGTGCGGTGGAGAAGATCGGCGCCGTGTATCTCCACGTCGCCCCTGACGCGAAGGGTCGGGAGAGCGTGGTCTACGAGCTCACGAAGACGGCATTCGCTCGGGGCCCGCTTGCCGGCGCCGAGCGGCGGGACACCCAATGACGCTCCGATGGCTCTTGGCTGCCGTCCACGTCCTGGCCCTCGGCGTCGGACTGGGCGCGGTCTGGGCCCGTGGTCGCGCGCTCGCCGGCGAGCTCGATGCCGCGGGACTACGCCGGGCGTTCTACGCCGACACCTGGTGGGGCGTGGCGGCGATCCTGTGGATCGGGACCGGCCTGGCGCGCGCCTTCGGCGGATTCGAGAAGGGCAGCTTCTACTATCTCCATAATCACTTCTTCTGGGCAAAGATGGGTCTGCTCGCCGCGATCCTCATGCTCGAGGTGGGTCCGATGATCGCGCTGATCCAGTGGCGCCGCGTCGCGGCGCGCGGCGGTGTGCCGGACACTCGAGCGGCCAGCCGGTTCGCCCGGATCAGCTTCATACAGACCGGGCTCGTGGTACTCATGGTACTGGCAGCCACCGGAATGGCCCGTGGCTACGGCGTGCCGGCCCCATGAACACCGGTCGTTCAATTCTCATCGTCATCTGCGTGACGGCGCCGGGAGCGGCGTGACCACGTGAGCTCGTGCTGCTCCACCTTCTGGGCCGCCAACCAGCGTCAGTTCAGTGATGCCACCGCCCAACGCGATCTCCAGCGCTACCGGACGCGAGGGGCTGATGCGACGACCCGCCGGCTGCGGGATGCCATTCTCAGGGCCGGGAACGGGAAGACCGTGCTCGACGTCGGCGCCGGCATCGGCGCGCTCGGCTTCGAGCTCTTGGCCGCGGGCGCCGAGCGCGTGACGGCCGTCGAGGCGGCACCGGCCTACCTGGCGGCGGCTCGCGCGGAGGCCGGTCGCCGCAACGTCTCCCAGCGGTTCGACCTCGTGCACGGCGACTTTGTCGCCGTCGCCGCAGACGTCATGGCCGCCGATGTCGTGACCATGGATCGCGTGGTGTGCTGCTACCCGGCCTACCGACCGTTGCTCGAGGCGGCACTGCAGCACTGTCGTCGCCTCCTCGCGGTCTCATATCCGCGCGACCGATGGTATGTGCGGGCGGCAGTTGGGATGCAGAATCGCGCGCGCGCTCTCTTCGGGAATCCCTTCCGGGGCTTCGTGCACTCGGCACGGGCGATGGACGCGTTGCTCGAAGAGCATGGGTTCTCGAGGACCGAGCGTCGCGAAACGCTCAAGTGGTCGGCGGATCTGTATGTTCGGGTGGGGGCTCCTTGAAGTTGAGCAACAAGGACGGGCGAGTGCACCTGGTCGAGCCATAATCAGCGCGGCCGGGTCGAGTCCTCGAACCCAAAGAAACGGTCCATCCGCCAGCTGCCATCCTGCTGCCGCAGCAGGAACGCGACGTACCTGCCGTACTCCGTTCTGCGCACGCCGCTCGAGTCGCGCCAGGACTGCTCGAACGCGCCGAACTCCGTCGCATGGTCGGGCGCGACGCGCCGGCTGGAGACGGTCAGACGGAGATCCATGTCCTTGAGAGAGGCCCAGTTTTCGCGCGCCATCGCCGCCAGCGCGCTCGGGCCCCGCACCGTGTTGAACGCGGGCCACTCGAACACCGCCGTGTCGGTGTACAGCGCCCCATACGCCTGCGGATCGTGATTGCGGTACGCCCGCACGATACGAGCATTCAACGAGTCGATCCCGACCGCCGCCTCGCGAGCGGACGGCCGAGCCGGCCACCCGCAGGCGAGACAGGCGATGCCAATGGATCCGATGGTCACCAGCGTAGCTGCGCTCATGTCCGGATATTACGACGCGTTCAACGCCCCTTCAATCGCGTCGGCGATGATCGCGAGGTCGGCGAGCAGGTGCGCGCGAGCCCCGGTCGTGAGGCCACGCACGTCCCGTACGCGATCGACGGCTGCCTCGATCACGGCGAGCGCGGCACACAGATAGACCGTCGCCTGGTCGGTGACGGTCCACAGCCGCTCGAGCGCGCCGAGTAACAGCCCGGCCAGCTCCAGCGTGAGTCGCTCCGGACTGCGGCGCTCGACGCCGGTGGGCGGCGGCGCGGGCAAGTCGCGCCGCACCGGGGCCACCTGCCAGTGCTCCGGTTCCAGGCGGCAGGCGACCCAGCGGGTCCCCTCGGATCCCGTAAGGCCCAGGAACCGCAGCGCGGCGGCTACGTCGAATTCGATCGCGTCGCGCGGCGGATTCGGCTGGCTCACCAGCTCGGCCACCGCGCCGCCGTTCGCCATACGCCACAGTGTAACCGGCCGGCCCCGCAGGGCGGCGCTCGCCTGGCGCAGAATTGCTTGGCGTCGTTCCGTCAGTCGATGAGGTGCGGAGTCGCGCATATGGAGGCGCCTCCGTTGGGGTGGTAGGGTGAAGATGCGCCCCACCCGCGGACGGGTAACGCCCGGCGTTCTAAATCAACGACTTAGCCCCGCTTTCGACATACAACCGCCGCCACCGCTCGCGGTGTTCCAAGTACCAGTCCCCGACCGCGAGCCCCGATTCGCCTAAGAACTCGCCCCTGTAACGCTGCAACGCGCGCTCGAGCGGCGCGGCATCCCCGGTCTTGGCCAGCGCGACCCGCGCCGACCGCACCTCGGCCTCGAACTGGCGTGCGTCGAACTCCACCGCAAATCTCGGGTTGACCCGGTAGCGCTCCTCCTCGAACACGATCCAGTCGGGCCGGCCGAGGGTGCGCCGCAGCTCGTGCAGCGTGACGTGCAGGTTGCTCTTGATCTGCGCGGGCGAGGCGTCGCGCCACAGCGCGTGCCCAATCTGCTCCCGCGTGCGCCCCGCCGGGTGGCACAACAGATAGAGCAGCAGCTCGCGCGATTGGGCACTCTTCCATGCCGCGGCGGGGAGCGGCTCGCCGTCGAGCACGATCTGGAGCGGCCCGAGGGCAGTCACCGATAGCAGCGGCGCGCCGGCCGCGCGCACCTCCTCCACCACCTCCGCCCCCTTCGGCGTCGCTTCACCGAGCAGCGTCGTGGCCAGATCCAGGGCCTCGGTGAAACTCAGTGCTCGCCCTGCTTCGAATGCGGTCGCGAAGGCCGCTTCGCCCAGTGTGACACGGAGCGATCCCGCGAGACGATCCATCGCCTCGCGCTCGACGGGCAGGGGAGCGGCCCCCGCTTCTTCGCGCAGGTTGGCCACCGAGCCGAGCGCGCGGGCGGCCCGCTCGGCATCGCCGCGCGCGGCCGCGATCCGTGCCAGGTCCTCCATCAGGATGATCGTCGACCAGTGGTTTTTGGTGACCTTGAGCCGCGAGAGCCCGAGGGCAAATGAAGGCAACGCGCCCTCGGTGTCTCCCTCGGCCAGGGCGAGCCGGCCCCGCAGCGTGGCGAGGTGCGCGATGGGCGCGTGGTAGCCATCCTCGAGCGCGAGGGCGACTCCTTCGTCCAGCGCTGCCAGCGCCGCCACGAGGTCGCCGCGGGCCTGCGCCACGTAGCCCTGCCAGTACAGCGCGTAGGTGATCCAGTAACGCGGCCGCACCGCCCGCGCCACCGCTGTGGCCTCGGACAGCACACGAGCCGCGCCTTCCAAGTCGGCTGCGAGCAAGCGTGCCTGCCCCAACGCCACGAGCGCGCACACGAGATCGAGCGATGGGCCGGCTGTTTCCCGCAAGGTAGCCACGCTCTCCTCGGCGACCGGACCGATCGCCAGCCGGTCGCCCTGCAACGCGAGGTACGTGGCGAGCGAGGCGAGCGCCCGTCCTCGGGCCCGGGTACGCGCGCCGCCACTCCGCTCCAGCGCCGTCTCGAGGCGCCGGCGGGCTTCCCGGTAGCGCCCCAGCGCGAACCAGAGCCAGTGCAGCGCGGCGGTAAACCGCAGGTTGTCTTCCACCGCCGTGGGATCCTGCTCGAACCAGTCGGCTGCGGCCCGCAGGTTCCCGACATCCGGCCCGAGCCGCTCCTGCCACCCCCCGGCGTGCACGGGGAGGAATGGGTCCGCGGCCTCGGCACGGGCGAGGAAAAACTGCGCGTGACGGCGCCCCAGCTCGGCCGCCTCACCCGCCTCCTCCAACCGCTCGCGCGCGAACTGCCGCATCGTCTCGAGCATCCGATACCGCGCCTCGACCGCCTCTGTCTCGAGCGAGATGAGCGATTTATCCGCGAGACCGCTGAGCAAGTCCAGCACCTCTGCCGCGGCGATCGCGCCGAAGGCAGCCACCGCCTCTGCCGCGTCGAGCGTGAACCCGCCGGTGAACACCGCCAGCCGGCGGAACAGGATCCGCTCGGGCTCGGTGAGCAGCGCGTGGCTCCACTCGATCGTGCCGCGCAGCGTGCGCTGGCGCGGTGCGGCCGTGCGGCTCCCCGTCGAAAGCAACCCGAACACGTCGTCGAGCCGGGCGGCGATCTGCTGGGGATCGAGCACCCGCGCCCGCGCGGCGGCCAGCTCGATGGCCAGGGGGAGCCCGTCGAGCCGCCGGCAGATGTGCGCGATCGCCGCGACGTTGTCGTCCCGCAGCTCGAATGACGGCCGCACCGCCTGGGTGCGCTCCACGAACAGCTGGATCGCCTCGCTCGCGGCCGCCACCGCCCGGGTGACGGGCTTGCCGGCCTCGACCGCGGGAAGCGCCAGGGCCGGCACGAGCCAGGCCCGCTCGCCGCCGATTCCCAGCGCCTCGCGACTCGTCGCCAGGATGCGCAGGCGCGGGCAGCCGCGCAGTAGTGCTTCCGCCAAACGGGCGCACGCCTCCACCAGATGCTCGCAGTTGTCGAGCACGAGCAGCGCTTTCCAATCGCGCAGCGCCTCGAGCAGCGCATCCGCGGCCGCGCGAATGCCGTCGCGCCGCACGCCCAGCGCGTCCGCCACGTGTTGCGGCACCAGCTCCGGATTGGCCAGCGGCGCGAGCTCCACCCACGCGATACCGTCCGGATACTGGCCACCGGCTCCCAGACGGCTCGCCACCTCGAGGGCGAGACGGGTCTTGCCGCTGCCGCCCGCGCCGGTGAGCGTCAACAGCCGAGTGCCCTGGAGCAGTTCCTGTAGGGTCGCCGTCTCGCGCTCGCGACCGATGAACGACGTGAGTTGCGCGGGCGGCGGCGCCCCCACTGGCGCCTCGGGAGCCGTCAGGGCAGCGACGAATGCCGCCATGTTGCCGAACCGGTCGGCGGGCGCCTTGGCCAGCGCGCGGGCCAGCGCCGCGGCCACCGGCTTCGGGACACTGGGGGCGAGATCGGTGATGCGCGGCGCCTCGACAGTGAGGTGCCGCAGCAGCACCCCTTCGGCCGATGTGCCGGTGAAGGGCGGCCGCCCGGACAGCATTTCGTACAGCACGCAGGCGAGCGCGTATTGGTCGGACCGCCCGTCCAGCTCCCGCTCCGCCAGTGCCTGCTCGGGGCTCATGTAGTCCGGGGTGCCGATCAGCATGCCGGGTTGCGTCAGCGCGGTGCGCGACTCGTTTCCCGCGGCGGAGCTGATGGCGCGCGCAATCCCGAAGTCCGCCACCACGGCGTGTCCCGCCTGGAACAGGATGTTCTCCGGCTTGATGTCGCGATGGATCACGCCCCGCTGGTGCGCATAGTCGAGCGCGTCAGCCACCTCGCGCGTGATTCGCAGCGCGTCCTCGAGCGGCAGCTGCCGGTCGTGCCGCAGTAAATCGCGCAGCGACTGGCCCTCCACGTACGGCGTGACGTAATAGAGCAAGCCCGCCGCGTCTCCGGAGTCGTGGACGGCGAGGATGTGGGGGTGATTGAGCGCGGCCGCGATCTCGATCTCACGCCGGAAGCGCTCGGCCCCCAGCCTCGTGGCGAACTCCGGTCGCACCACCTTCACGGCCACCTTGCGCCGGTGCTTCAGGTCCTGGGCGAGATGGACCGTGGCCATCCCCCCCTGGCCGAGCGGGCGCTCGAGCCGGTAGCGGTCGGCGAGGGCGGCGGCGACGCTCTCGAGCTCCGGGGTCATGGATGGAATCGGGGCGCGCCCGGGAAGCTAGCGAGCCGTGAGGAGGGCCGTGTGGCCCTTGCGGCCCGTCGTACTGAACGCGGCGACGCGCACCGTCCCACGCAACGGGATCGGACCGCGCACCACGGCGCTCCGCACCGTCGGCTCGCTGCCGTCGGTAGTGTAGCGCAGGGTGAAGCCCGGCAGCTCCACGCTCGAACGAACCATCCCGTTCTCGACCTTCAGGCCCGGGGTGGGAATGCGGTAACCGAGCCCGGGGACCTCCCGATCGAGCCGGGGCAGCTCGCGTTGGCCGACCACGTTAACGAACCGGGACCAGGCCTCGCGGTACAGCGACGCGGACCGTGCGGGGTCGCGCTCCCTGGCCCAGTCCGGCTGGGGTGCCCACGCACGCTCGGCGAGCCCGAAGAGCTTCGGCACCATCATGTAGTCGAGCCGCCCGTCGCCCCCCAGTGTCTCGGACCACAAGTTGCCCTGGATCCCCACGATGTGGGCCCGGCCGTAGTCGGTGAGGCGATCTTTACCGACGAACACGGAGTCCGCACCCGCGTTGCGGTAGTAGTCGAACGGGATGAACTGGAACGGCTTGCGCACATCGATGAAGCCGCCCCAGTCGAGCCCCATCTCGTCAGGGTTCGGATTCCACGCGAGATCGAAGTAGTAGTTGGTCACCGGGCTGAGCACGACGTCGTACCCGCCGTTCGCGAGGCGGTAGGCGAGGTCCTCGGCGCCCCAGCCGGGCACGTTGTTCCAGACGTAGGCGCGCCAGCCGCGCTCGGCGAATCCCGGATTGACGATGACCGCGCGCCGCCCGTCGCGGCGTGTCTTCCGCACGGCGATCTCTTCCCAGCCCGAGGGGACGAGGCCTTGCGCCTTGAGGATCTGCTCGATCCGGCCGTAGAAGACGAACCAGAGATCGTCGACGCTCGTGAGACCGTGCGCCTGCATGTAGGCCTGCACGGCGGGCGACCCGACCCACACGCCGCCCGGGACCTCGTCGCCGCCCATGTGGATATGGCGCAGCGGCGCACCGGCCTCGCGGTGCATCGCCGCGAGATCGCCCACCACGCGCTCGATGAACCGATACGTCGACTCGAGCGCTGGGTTGATCACGTTGTCGGGGTAGCCCTGGACCGAGGTGTACACCGAACGGTCTTCCGGGTCGCTCAGTGAGTACTCCCGGTCCGCCCGAGCGTCCATGGCCTTGATCGCGGCGCGCGCGTGGCCGGGCATCTCGATCTCCGGAATGACCTCGATGTGTCGCGCCGCCGCGTACCGCACGATCTCGACGTAGTCGGCATGGGAAAAGAACCCGCTGCCCCACGGCTGGGCGACGCGGGGACCCGAGCCGAACGCGGGCTGCAGGAATCGCTTCGAATCGAGCGTGTGGCCGCGCCGCGCGCCCACGGCGGTCAGCTCGGGGAGGCCCGCGATCTCGACCCGCCAGCCCTCGTCATCCGTCACGTGCATGTGGAAGACGTTGAGCTTGTAGCGGGCGAGGAGATCGAGCGTGCGCAGCACCGCCGGCTTCGCCGGGAAGTTGCGGGCGACGTCGAGCATGAACCCGCGGTAGCCGAAGCGGGGGGCGTCCACCACCCGGATCGCCGGTAACACCAGCTCACTACGCGGCGACGGCGCCGGGGGGGGGAGCAGGTCGCGCAGCGACTGGAGGCCGTAGAAGACGCCCGCGGACGAGACACCGACGATCCGCACACCGGCCGCGGGATCGATCACCAGCTCGTATGCCTCAGGAGACGACTGTCCCTCGACCGGGCCCAACTCGAGTCGCAGCGGCGGGACTGTGGCCTTCCCTCCCGCGCGGAAATACGGCCGCAGGTACTCGGCGGCGAACGTCGCCTCGTTCACGAGGTCGGCCCCCGCAGCGATCTGCGGCAGCGCGGTGAGGCGCAGCGCTCCCGTCCCCTGTGTCACCTCGAGTGGCGTCGGGAAGACCGGCGGCAGCTCGCTCGCGGGGATGTCGTTGATCGCGGAGTCCAGGGCGAACTGGGCCTCGGGCGTAACCACATCGTGCGAGCGCTCGAACGCCGCCGCGACGTAGTCGCTCAACGGGACGCCGACATCCTTCGCGCTGTCGAACACGATGTACGGACCCGACGGAACGAAGCTGCGATTCCGGAGCGGTTGGGTGACATAAGGGATCTTGACCGTCGCTCCGGGCGCGAGTCCGGCAAAGCCCGCGCCCGGGACGATCCGATGCAGGTCGCCCAGCACCTCCTGGATGGCGAACCCGGCTCCGACGCTGCCCGAATCGGCCGAATGCAACGCACTGAAGTAGATGGCCCAGCCGCTCGCGGGGAGGGGCTTGGTGTCGTGGTTCGTGAGAGTGAAGGTCGCCTGTGAGTCCGGCGTGAGCTCCCAGCGGAGCTGCAGGGCGGTCTGGGCGGCGCCGGCGTTGGGCGTGAGGGCCAGGAAGAGTGGGGACAGTGCGGCCAGGAGGCGATTGCGCATGCGAGAGATTAGACCTCCGCGGGCCACGCTGTCCAGGGCGGTCTACTGTATGTTGGGGGTTCTGGCTCCTCAAGGAGTTTCTTGAAAAATGGCCGTCCCAAAGACGCTGCAGCGGTGGCTGTCGCTCGGCCTGCTGGTAGGGTGTGCCCGCCACAACGGGACGCAAGACCTGAGCGCGGAGGGGTGGATCGACGTCACGGCGACGCTCGATCCCGCGAGGACCCCCGTGTACGCGGGCGATGCGCCCTTGAAGTTCGATTTTCTCAAGGAGATGCGAAAGGGCGACATCGTGACGCTGTCGGTCTACTCCCTCGGCGCGCACAGCGGGACGCACATCGATGCGCCGATGCATTTCGTCGCCAACGGCGCAGCGATCGACCAGGTGCCGCTCGCGCCGCTGATCGGTGCCGCGCGGGTGATCGATATCCCCGACGACGTCCAGGCGATCGACGCGAGCGAGCTGAACCGCCACGACTGGAGGAGTGCCAAGCGAGTGCTGTTCCGGACGCGCAGCACGCTGCGCGGCTGGATGGACTCATCCCAGTTTCACCGGGACTTCGCCTACATCGCCCCGGACGCGGCGCAGCTGCTCGCCGACGGGGGCGTCGTGCTGGTGGGCGTGGACTACATCTCGGCGGAGCAATTCGGCGCTCCGGCGCCGCGCACGCATCAGATTCTCCTGGGGCGCGGGATTCCCATCGTCGAGGGGCTGGACCTGCGCCCCGTGCAAGCGGGTGACTACGACTTGATCGTGCTCCCGCTCAAGGTTCGCGGGCACGAGGCGGCACCGGCGAGGGCCATCTTGCGGAAGCGTCAATCGTGACCGCAAGGAGACGCGATTCCCTCCCCGGCGTCAGGCAACGCCAATCGCTCCAGCGGCACCGCCGCCAGGAGCGTGCGCGCGTCCTCCCGGCAGCGTGCAATGTCGCCGTGGGCCTGTTCCGCCAGGAGGAGCGGCCTGAGCGCGACGTGGTATTGAACTCCCATGGTCGCGGAGACGCCATCGACACGGACCCTCGCGTCCGCGTAGCCGCGGTACTGGTTGCGGGCCAGCAGATTGGCCCGCAGGAGCGGTACATCCGGGGGAGGGTCCACCAGCGGGACGATGCGCCAGAATAGCCCGTCGGGCCGCCCGTAGGGCTTGAGCCAGGCCATCAGCCCGGGCGAACCCGTGATCGCGAAGCAGAGCGGGCGCTTCCACGCATTGGCACGAACGATGTCGAGCAGCGTGATCTCCGCGGGGAGCATCCGCGACACAAGCTGAGGCTTCACCTGGACCGCGATGGACCTGGGCAGCGTGGTGCGGGGGGCAAGGCCCAGCTGCTCCGCGGTGCCGGTGACCGGGATAGTGACTGTTGTGTCGATGCGCACGCGCGCGTACCACGCATCGCGCTCTTCGCGTGTCATCGCCAACGGAAAGGAGGGGTCACGGCGCCGCATGTACTCCGCGAACTCCGGCAGGTTGGCCACCGAGAGGTTGATGATCGTGACATCGCGCCGCACGCCTTCGACGGCCTGGAGGTACATCTCCGGAAACGTGTCATTGTCGCCGGCCGTGAAATAGATCGCGTTGGAGGGCAGCGCTTCGAGCGCATTGGCGGCATAGTCTCGTGCGAAATAGCGGCCCGACGCATCGCGCGCCGACCAGTTGCTCATCAGCTGTGCGGCGGGCACGAAGACCGCCAGCGCAGCGACGACCCCGGCAAGGACCCGGCGCCGGGTCATCACCCTATCGGCGGCTAGCTGCATCGCCGCTGCCAGGCCGTATGTGACGAGGACAGCGATCGTCACGCACACCGGCAGGTAGTGCCGGTCGAACGATCGGAAGAATTGCGCGGGGATGTTGAAGTACAACACCGTTGTCACGATCTGCAGCAACAACGTGAGCGCGAAGGCCACTGCCAGGCGCCGGTGGTTCCGCCACAGCAGCGCGAGGCCACCCAGCGCGGCGAGCGCCGGGAGGACCCTGAAGTTGGCGCCAAGGACGTGAACCAGATCGGCGACCTGCACGGACCAGAAGGCCGCCTTGCGCGGCAATAGCTGGAACAGGAATCCGCCGCCCAGCCGCTCGAGTGACACGTAGCCCCAGAAGCGCGACCAGCTGCTCGGATCGTTGAAGCCCAACGGCGAGCGTGTGAACGCCGCGATGGGGATGATCAGCAGCTGAACCGCCAGTCCGGCGACGAGACCACCCGCGCCGGCGAGCCATGCCGGCCAGGTGCGCACCGTCCGTGGATGGCGAACCAGGATCCAGGCGAGTGCGCCGGGGAGCAACAGGGCGTTCGTGCGGTGGACGCTGAAGTCGAGACCAAACAGCAACCCAAGCAGGGCGAGCCGGCGCCATGCGTCCGGACGATCAGCCTCCTCCCACCAGGAGAGCATGGTCCACAGGATGAGTCCCGTAAAGACCGCGGTCAGCACGTACGGCGTGAACTGGGTTGCGTAATCCCAGAGCGTGTCGCTGAACGCGAACGTGAGCGCGCCCAAGGCCGCGCCCAGGGCTGGAGCGGCGCCGCGATCCGCGCCGCCGGTTCGTGTGACGGCAAGCACGCGGAGCGCCACGACGTACACGAGTCCGGTGGCGAGCGCGGCGAGCACGCCCGCGAACAGGTTCAGCAGGTGCGCCGGCGACGCGCCAAACGGCAGCCGCGCGACCGGCCAGCCGAGCAGCGTGAGCAGTAACGAGCCGGGTGGTCCGGCGATACCCAGCGTGCCCGCCGCGAGCGAATACTGACTGGAATCCCACCACGTGATCGTGGGGTAGGCGGTGCGCCAGAAGACCGCGGCGGCAATCGCCCCGACGAGGAGTGCGGAACGGCGCGGTTTCATGACGCCAAGCGGCGTTTCGTACCGCGATTCCTCCGCTTGAACCTGTGGTGCGCCACGAATGCCCATCCGAGCAGGCGCACCGCAAGCCAGTACAGATAGCGGGGCGCGAAGCCGGTCTCGCGCATGAGACGAAGGAAGCAGCGGTCGGCCTGCCAGCGCTTGAAGGGAAGGCCGTCGAGCAGAAACTGATAGAGCGCATCGTGAACCAAAGACGCGTAGTACGTCTTCGGCTGCTTTGTCGTGGCGTCTACCACGCCGTCTGGCGTCCCGAGCAGGATGTCGAAGACGCAAACCTTCGGGCTGCACCCGTCCCAGGCGTAGCGCTGCGTGACGGTGATCATGCCCGGGCGACGAACGATGAGGCGCACCGCACCGGTCTTGTCCCGGAAGTCCATGTCGTCAGTAACGACGAAGCCTGATTCCCAACTGAAATCAAGTGGGAGCGTGAACACCCACCGCTCGCTGTTCTTGCACATCTCGGGCTGCTCCACCTCGAACACGGGGTAGCCGAAATGTACGCTGCGCGGATTTGCCAGAGGTCCACTTACCCTTGCGCCGGCGAGCGCGTCGGCCGCACCTTGGGCGTGCGATGCCACCCGGAGGAACGAATGTTTCGCCGTCTCTACCTCCCACTTGCCGCCGCTCTATTGGCCGGCGGGGTTTCGCTGCACGCACAGGAAGCCGTCGTGGGCGCGAGCGATCCAGAGGCCCTGTTTCATAGCAACGATCCAAGGCTCGACACGAACAAGCAGGCCGCCTACCACATCGTAAGAGACCTGCTCGAGGCGGGGCACTGGGAGCTGGCCGACAAGTACCTGACGGAGCGCTACATCCAGCACAACCCCAACGCAGCGTCCGGACGCGATGGTGTGGTGAAGTACTTCACCGAGGTCCGCAAGGTGAAGCCCGTGCCGATACCGGCAAAGATGAAAACGGAGGTCGTCGCGGTGGTGGCGGAGGGCGATCTGGTCGTGGTGGCGTACGTGCGCGCGTTGAAGGACGCCACGACGACCTGGTTCGACATGTGGCGATTCAAGGATGGCAAGGCGGACGAGCATTGGGATCCGGCAACGCGCACAGGCCCATGATGCTTCGCTGATCGTCGTCCTCGCGGGCCTCTACGACGGGGGCCCCGTTTCGCTGGGACTCCCGCCCGCGAGCGACGTCACCAGCTTCATGGAGTAGAACAACGCGCGCCCACCGAGACTCTCCAGCTCCTGTCGGTCGTCCTTGGAGATGAGGTCCATCGCGCATCCTACCTCGAGGTAGAACGAGATCTCGGCGAGGGCGGCGAGGGTCCGGTCCACACACGCCGCGAACATGCGGCGATTCCGGAACCCCGATCCGCGAGCGATGCGACTCGAGGCGCACAAGGCCGCAGTCCACAGCTGCGCGGCGAGCGCCGCGTCGCGCTCTTCCAGCATCTCGACCACGCGATGCACCGCCAACGTGAGCTGATGGCAGGCCTTGAACGCATCCAGGTCTTCGTAGGGTGACACGGCGCAACGATAATTGGGCGAGTCCTGTTGGAACGAACCAGATTCCCGCGCACCGTACCCAAAAATTGCGAACAAGTCGGTTGATACACGGTTGAGTGAGGGCCGCCAGATTCCGTTGCCATGCCCGCCGAACGCGTCTACGTTCCTAGTATGCCACCGGCGCTCATGACGGCCGACGAGCTGCTCCGGACCAGCATTCCCGACAAGCGTGTGGAGCTCGTCCGTGGGATCCTCGTAGTCCGCGAGCCGGCCGGGTACCGACACGGGCGCGTGTCCATGAACCTCGCATTCCTCCTGTCGAAGCACGTGGAGGGGACCGAAGCGGGCCAGGTCGTGAGCGGCGACACGGGATTCAAGCTCACGACCGATCCGGACACCGTGCGCGCGCCGGACGTGGCGTTCATCAGCCGTGAGCGACTCCCGGACCCCCAAACCCGTGGCTTTCCCGCGCTCGGACCGGACCTCGTCGTCGAAGTTCTCTCGCCCGACAACCGACCCGGTGAAACGCTGGCCAAGGTCGGCGATTGGCTCGAAGGAGGCGTGCGCCTCGTCTGGGTCATCGACCCCGAGCGACGCGTCGCTCGAGTCTATAGACAGGATGGGACCGAGTCGCACCTCGCGGAGAACGGCGCTCTTGACGGCGAGGACGTCCTTCCGGGCTTCTCCTGCACCCTCACGTCAATCTTGTAGCAGGTCTAACTCGACCGGCGCACCGTGAGCTGACCCTCGCCGGCTCGGATCGGCCAGCGCGGCGTGTAGGAGTAGCCCTGCACCGTTTCCTCGAAGCCGCGCTCCGAGCGGGACACGGTCGCCACAGGGAACTTCCACACCTCGGTCTTCGGCGTGAGATCGAGCTCCACCTCACGCGACAGCGACACCTCGGGACAGAAGAACGCGTCGGGGGGGAGCGCCGCAGGGTCCCAGCGGTAGCGCACGCTCAGCTCCCCCGACCGGTCGAGCCTGATGTGCTTCTCGACCAGCCCCGGCGGTGACGCGCCGGGCACCGGCCGCAGGCAGAGGTCCACCGCTTGCGGCGATCGCTCCACGGTCGCGTCGAACACGCTGGATGACCAGCAGGCGATCGACGCGAACGCGCCACCCACATAGCCCTCGAGCGTCACGTCACCCGCGAGCACGCGATCCACGAACAGCGCGCGGTCCGCACCATCGATCGGCGGCAGCTGTTGCAGCCGCACCATCTGCTCGAGCTCGTGGATGCTCGGCGTGCCGTCCACGGCTGGGCTCGCGTCCCCGCCAGCGTGCCCGGGAGCCGGCTCGTGATACGACTCGCGCCGCCGGGTCAACACGTCGGCGTAGTTGACGCCGGGCTCGAACACGGTGTATTCCTCGATCACGCCGCCACGTTCGGGGCTCACGACCGCCGAAAACACGCCCGAATGAATCCACAGCTCCTCCGCGCCGTCGCCGTCGAAATCGAGCCGCTCGACCGCGAGCTCCTCACCGCGCCGCAGCTCGGCCTCGGCGAGCGCCAGGTTCCGCCAGATCGCGTTTCGCAGATGCGGCAGGTACAAGCCCCCGAACACGCCGTGCCAGTACGCGTCGTTGCACTGGGCCCGGCCGATGGCGCGGCGCACAGCCGGCGGGTCGCCACGCGCGCGGCACAGGGCCGAGAGCGCGAGCATCTTCTTGTGCATGCGATTCGCTTCGGGATACTTGACGAGGAAGTTGCGCCAGTGCGCGCCCCGCACCAGCGCCCCGTCCGGCCCCGCCAGGCGGGCCTCGCCCAGGTCGTGCTCGAGCACGGCCAGCCGGCGCGCGGCCGCCGGCGGCAGCGACCAGGCCTCCATCTCGCGGTACGACGCCGTTGGGAGATAGGCCAGTCCTCCGCTCCGCACCGTGTCGAGTGCCGCGCCGGGCGTCGTGAGGCGCACCTCTCCAGCGGCGACTTGCGCCTCGACGGCATCGAGGAACTGCGCCAGCCAGCCACGCGTGTACACCCAGTCCTTGGTACCGGGCCAGCCGCCGAACTTCTCCCCGTCGTCCACGAACACGGCGAGCGGCCGGCCGGCGGACCGAAGCTCGCGCAGGTACGCGGCAATCTCGGCCGGCGGCCTGAAAGGAATGAGATAGCGCAGCCGCTCGTCGATCGGGAACAGCGCGACCCGCTTGCCGCCGCTCTCGGTGAAGAAGGGCGCGTGCAGCTGGTCCCGCTCGAAGCCGCTCACGAGAAAATGGCGGTCGTCGAGCACCACGTAGCGCACGCCGGCGTCGGCGAGGTGGGCCGCCAGATCCGGCTCCCACACCCGCTCCGTGAGCCACAGCCCCGTCGCTTGGACCCCGAAGCGGCGCTGAATCGCCTCGCGCATCCACGCCACCTGCTCGACCCGATCGGCGGGGACGAGCGACGCCAGCACCGGCTCGTAGAATCCGGCCAGCAGGAGCTCGACGTGACCGTCCGCCGCCAGGCGCCCGATCAGGTCGAGGTAGTCGGCGTCATGCGCCTCCAGCCACTCGAGCAGGGGACCCGAGATATGCAGCGTGAACGGGAAAAAGCGTCGCTCCGCCAGGCGCTGCACCAACGGCCGGTAGACGTCGCGCAGATGATCGGCGAAGACGTGGTCGAAGTTCCCCACCGGCTGATGCAGGTGCACGCCGAACACGAAGCCGACCGGGTTCATCGCTTCACCCGTTGTAGATAGAGCTCACGCCCCGACCCCACGGCGGGATCGTTGCTCGGCGCCAACGCGAGGCGCTCGAGCAGGCCCGCCTCGAGACGCGGGGCATCTGGACCCGACAGCTCGATTGCCCGCGCGGCCGAGCGCAGCACGATCACCGACTCGATCCCGGCGATGTCGTCGAAGAACCAGCCGCACGACGTGAACATCCGCAGCGCGTGACACTCGAGCTCGCGGGGCATCGGCCTGCCGTCGCGCTCGAACGGAGCGCGCAGCTCCGTTGCGAGCCAGTCCAGGGCCGCCCGCAGCGGCGCGCGCCAGCGCTGGTGCAACCCGCGCTCCGGCGCCGCGCGACAGCCGCACTCCGCGCGCCAGCGCTCCACCCCGTGCGGGCAGCTCCACGAGCTGGGCGCGACGAGCCGCACCTCCTCCTCGGGCGGGCGGCGGGCGAGAAAGCCGGCGAAATTCTCGACCTGTACGTCGCCGCGTCGCTTCAGGGTGTCGAGCACCCGCGCCAGCACGGCGTCGCCACCCTTGTGATGGTGACCGTAGGTCTCCCCGTCGGTCGCTACCGCCACCAGCTCGTTCGACCCGGCGGTGAGGCGTGCGACCCACGCGTCCGCGTCTCGCACCAACGGACCGAAGGCGACGTCGTGCGAGATGGCGCCGTCATACGTGAACACGGCGATGCGACGGCCGCTGCTGGTGCGATACCAGCCCGGGAGCCCGCCCGCGGGGACGCGCTCCACCTGGTGCGGCGCGAGGATCGTGAAGCGGATGCCCTCGGCGGCGAGCACGTCGAGCGTCTCGTCGTCCACGGCGGTCTCCGGCAGCCACATACCCTCCGGCTCCCGCCCGAAGCGGCGCCGGAAGTCGGCGATGCCCCAGCGCACCTCCGTCACTTTGTCACGCCGGGGGGCAAGGGGCAGGATGAGGTGATGGTACGGCATGGCGACCGCGCCGCCCGCGCGGCCGGCGGCGACCACGCGCGCGTAGGTGCCGGGTGCGTACCGCTCCATCCACTCGAGCAGCGTGGGCCCGAAGTCGAAGCTCATCGCAGCGAGCGACGGGGCCACCGGTGCGTAGCATTCCCGCTCGATCCGCTCGTTCCAATCGTGGAACGGCG
Organism: Gemmatimonadales bacterium; assembly: GCA_035601235.1. Classification (GTDB taxonomy): domain Bacteria; phylum Gemmatimonadota; class Gemmatimonadetes; order Gemmatimonadales; family GWC2-71-9; genus AG41. The sequence continues at coordinate 5,817 of DATNOR010000104.1, read as the reverse complement.
CGGCGTTTGGCTCGACGGGAATGGTTCCGGTCCACGGATCGTCGCGCGGCGGCTGGTAGAAATGCCCGTGGATGACGACGGATCGCTTCAACCCGCGAGCGCCTCCGCCACCTGGGCGAGCACATCGGGGAACAGGTCGTCCCGGCGCGCCAGCTCCTCCGCCAGGTGCCCGGCCGCCTCGAGCCCTCCGCCGCCGAGCGCCTTAATCAGCCGCTCCGCGTCGTCGCAGTGCTGGGTGAAGCGGCGCTCCGCGTAGTCGACCACGGCGCCCGTCGAGATGATGAATTGCCAGTCGGACGATTGCGCCAGCAGCAGCTCGCGCGCCGCCTGCGCCAGCACCGGTCGCGCGGCGGCCGAGGCGAGCGCGCCGGGCGCCGCTTTCCAGAACGCCTCCTCCAGCGGCGCGAGCCGCTGCCACGTCCACGCAGTCCGGTCGTTCAGCCACATGGAGTGATCACCATTCGCGCCCCAGGATCCTTCGGCCAGCTGCAACGCGGTGCGCGTCGGATGGGCCTCGAGATGCTGCGACGCCATGACCGCCCGCACGCTCTTGCCGCGCAGCGCGCGATACATCGCGGCCAGGAAATCAGCGCCCTCGAACCACCAGTGCCCGAACAGCTCGGTGTCGAACGGCGCGACGATGACACCTGCACCGTCCTGCCGCTGCTCCTGCGCGATGCTCTCCAGCAGGTGGGCAAAATGCGATGCGTGACCTGCGGCGCGATCGAGCGCGGTGCGCGGCTCGTACGCTCGCTTCGCGCCCAGGTCGACGTTGGGTCCGCTCACGCGCCACAGCTTCAGGCCGCCCGGCCAGCGGATCTTGTGGAACTCGAGGTACCATTCGTCGCCTGGATACCCCTGGTGCCGGCTCCAGATCTGCATGGAAGAGCGAGGATCCCGCACCAGCGCGGCCACGGCGCCGCGCCCGGCGCGGGAGACGCGATACGCCTGGTAGGGCGAGCGCGGCGCCGCCGTGCGGCGGCCGGGCTTCGCCGGGTCGTCGTGCCGCTCCGCATCGAACCGCTCGGCACCGAGCGGGATGTCGCCGTAGGCGCCGAGCGGGCTGCCGGCACGGGCGAGATGGGCGTCGGTGAAGAAGTAGCGGAACCCGGCGTCCGCGAGATGCTGCTCGATGCCCCGGCGCCCCTTCTTCCCCGGGCGATACGCGCACTCCGGCAGCCAGCAGCCCTTCGGCGCGACCCCGAACAGACGACGGTGCTCGTGCTGGCCCACCGCCAGCTGCAGCCGGATGCTCTCGTCGCGGGCGAGGAGCGGCAGGTACCCGTGCGTGGCCGCGGACCCGATGATCTCGAGGCGGCCCTGCTCCTGGAGACGGCGGAAGGCGGCTATCAGGTCCTTGTCGATCTTCCGGAAAAGAGTGTGCAGACGCGTGAGCCGCGACCGCCAGAAATCCACCAGCGGCAGCAGCGCCTGGTCGCCCGTGGTCGCCAGCGACGCCGGTGCCTCGTCGCAGGCGGCGAGGCGTTGCGCGAAGAACGCTTCCATCTCGCCTGCGAAGGTGGGGCTGACCAGCTGATTCGCCAGCACCGGAGTGAAGCCGATCGTCAGCGGCGCCGCCGTTCCCTCGGCGGCCAGCTCCTCCAGCCGCTCCAGCAGGGGGAGATACGTGTCCAGCGCCGCCTCGCACAGCCAGTCGCTGCCGTGCGGCCAGCGGCCGTGATTCAGGACGTATGGAAGATGACTGTGGAGCGCGAGGACGAACTCCATCGCGTTCCCGGTCAGCTGGAAAGCGCCGCGGACCGTACCGCGAGCGCGCGGGCGTACAACGCCAGGTACCGCTCGGCCGAGCGATCCCAGCTGAAGTCTCTCGTCATCGCGGCCCGCACCATCTTGCGCCACGCCGGTCGGTCGCCATAGCAGTCCACCGACCGGCGCACCGCCAGCCCCAGCGCCGCGGGCGTGTATTCGTCGAACAGAAAGCCGGTCTCACCGTCCGAGATCGAGTCCGACAGGCCACCCACCCGCCGGGCGACGGGCACCGCGCCGTAGCGCTGGGCGCGCATCTGCGTGAGCCCACACGGCTCGTACAAGGACGGCATCAGCAGGGAGTCGGCGCCGGCCAGCAGGCGATGCTCCAAATGATCGGTGAACATGAATTCCACCGCCATGCGATCGGGGGCCGCCGCCGCGAGATTCCCCAGTGCCTCGTGGTAGCGATGCTCCCCGGCGCCGAGGAAAATGAATTGCGCGTTCGACCCGGCGAGCAGATCGGCCCCGAGCACCAGGTCCAGCCCCTTCTGCGTCACCATGCGCGCGCTCATGCCGAACAGCGGCGTGTGCGGCTCGACGGGGAGACCATAGGCGCGCTGCAGCGCCGCCTTGCAGCGACGCTTTCCCGACATATCCTCGCGCGCGAAATGATCCGTGAGCTCGGGGTCGGTCTCGGGATTCCACAGCCGCGGATCGATCCCGTTGAGGATGCCGTTCAACCGGTCGCCCATGCCGATGAACATGTCGTGCAGCCCGAATCCCCCCTCGGGGGTGCACAGCTCGCGCGCGTGGGTGGGGCTGACCGTCACCGCCAGGTCGGAGTGGGCCAGCCCTCCTTTGAGCATGTTCATCCGGCCGTACCACTCGAACACGCCCGGGTGGTACAGCGCGGCGTCGAAACCCAGCGCGCTCACGGTCTCCGGCGGGAAGTGCCCCTGGAACCCCGCATTGTGGACCGACATCACGACCGAGAGGGCCCGGTAGAAGGGCTGGCCGGCGAACGCGGTGCGCAGATAGACGGGCGCCAGCGCCGTGTGCCAGTCGTGGGCATGCAGCAGCTGCGTCGCGGGCGCGATCTCGGGGAGCGCCGTGAGCGCGGCGAGACAGAAGAACGCGAACCGCCGGTCGTTGTCCGGATAGTCGGCGCCGTTGTCGCCGTAGATACCGGCACGATCGAAGAAGTCGGGATGCTCGATGAAAAAGACACGGGGTCCGTGGCCCGGGGCTCGGGACTCGTACACCCACGCACGTTCGGTGTGACCACCGAGAGTGACCGTGAGCGTCAACCCCGTGCGCTCGAGCGAAGGCGTGGTCTCGCGCACCAGCTGGTACAGCGGCATGAGGACCGTGGTGGGATGACCGGCCGCGGCCTGGAACGTCGCGAGGCCGCTCACCGCCTCACCCAGCCCGCCGGTGCGGGCGAAGGGCCAATACTCGGCCGTCAGGTGCGCGACCCCGATCCGCTGGCCCTCGGGCGTCTGCGGCCGCGGCGTCGTGCCCGCGATCCGGCGAGGACGCGTGGTGCGCTGCCGGCCCGGTTTCGGCGTTGGTGTGGTCGCGCCCATGCTGCCTCCTGTCAGGCGGTCGGCGGGTCGTCCGCCGGCGGCTCGCCCCGCATCGCGGGGAGATAGTACTCGGTCACGTATTCCCTCACCATCCGCTGGGCGGTGAACCGCGCGCCCGCTGTGCGCAGCGCGTGTTTCATCGTCTCCACCCAGCGCCGCGGCACACCCCCGGCATCGCGCTCGTAGAATCGCGGCACCACCTCGGTTTCGAGCAGCCGGTACAGCTGCTCGGCGTCGGCGGCGTCCACGTCCTGACCGGCCGGCGCCGGCGGAATGGCCCACCCGTTCGGCCCATCGTAACCCTCGGCCCACCACCCGTCCAGCGTGCTGAGCTGCGGCACGCCGTTCAGGGCGGCCTTCATGCCGCTCGTGCCGCAGGCCTCGAGCGGCGCTCGCGGCACGTTGAGCCACAGGTCCACGCCCTGCACCAGGCTGTGGGCGAGATGCATGTCGTAGTCCTCGATGAACGCGATCCGGCCCTCGAAGCGCGCTTCCCGGGTATGGGCGTACACGCGCTGCAGCACCTGCTTGCCGGGCTCGTCGCCCGGATGGGACTTGCCCGAGAACACGATCTGCACCGGGCGCCAGGGGTTCACCAGCAGCCGCTGCAGGCGGTCGGCGTCACGGAAGATCAGGTCCGCCCGCTTGTAGGTCGCGAAGCGACGCCCGAAGCCGATCGTGAGGGCGTCCGGATCGAGCAGGATGCCCGCCCCCACAAGGTGCAGCGCTTCCTTCCACTGATCCGCCCAGCGCCGCCGCGCCTGCTCTCGGATGCTGCTCATGAGATGGGACTTGAGCTGGTTGTGCACCGCCCACAGGGCGGCGCCGTCCAGCTCCAAGACCTTGTCCCAGAACGCCGCGTCGTCCACCCTGGCGAGCCAATCCGGTCCGAAATGCGCGTCGAACAGGGTGAGGACTCGGTTCGCCATCCAGGTGGCGATGTGGACGCCATTGGTCACGTGGCCGATCGGCACGCGCGCGACCTCGCGCCCGGGCCAGAGAGGGGCCCAGATGCGGCGAGCCTCTTCGCCATGGCGGCGCGACACCGCATTGACCCGGCCCGACAGCCGGATGGCCGCGACCGGCATGTGAAACAGGTGGTGATCCACCACCGGATGAGCCCCTAGCCGCGTGAAGGCTTCGCGGGCGACCCCCATCTCCTGCCACACCGGACCGATGCACTGCTCCACCTGCTCGAGCGAGAAGGTGTCGTGCCCGGCGGGCACCGGCGTGTGGGTCGTGAACACGCTCGTGGCGCGCACCCGGCGGACCGCGTCCGCGAACGGCGTGCCCCGCGCCACCAGCTCGCGCACGCGCTCGACGAGCATGAACGCGGCGTGCCCTTCGTTGGTGTGCCAGGCCGCGGGATCGTATCCCAGGGTGCGCAGCACGCGCACGCCGCCCACGCCCAGCACCCATTCCTGCCGCAGCCGCAGGTCCGGTCCACCGGCGTAGAGCCGATGGGACAGACCGCGGTCGGCCGGATCGTTCTGTTCCAGGTCCATGTCGAGCAGCAGGATCGGCACGCGGCCCACCATGACACGCCAGGCGCCCACGCTCACGGAGCGCCCCGACAGTCGCACGGTGGCGAGGCAGGGATCGCCCTTCGGCCCGCGCACCCGCTCGAGCGGCGTCGCGGCGACGTCGAAGCGCTCCTCGGCGTCCTCCTGCCAGCCGTCCAGCCGCAGCCGCTGGTCGGAGTAGCCCTTTGTGTAAAACAGGCCCACACCGACGAGCGGGATGCCCTGGTCCGACGCCGCCTTGCACTGATCCCCGGCCAGGACGCCCAAGCCGCCCGAATAAATGGGAACCGAGGCGTGCAGCCCAAACTCCGCGCAGAAGTAGGCGATCGAGCGTGTGGCCAACTCGGGATGGGACGTGGCGAACCAGGTGCCGGCGGACGTGGCGTTTTGTGCTGCGGCGGCGACGACGGCGTCGTACAAGCGCAGGAACGCGGGGTCGGCCGCGCAGGCGGCGAGTCGCGCGGGATCGACCCGGCGCAACAGCTCGATGGGATTGTGCTGGGTGCGGCGCCACAGCGCCGCATCGAGCAGGCGGAACAGGGCGCGCGCGTTGCGGTTCCAGCTCCACGCCAGGTTGGCGGCAATGGCCGCCAGTCCATTGATCCGTTCGGGAACGGCTGGGCGGCTCGGTTCGGGCTGGGTCATCGCGCCTGCAAGCTAAGTACGGGCGGGTCGGCCTGGGAAGCCGTTGGAGATACGTGAGAATCCGCTAATCACCCCTTACGCGAGGGCTCGTGCGCCCGTAGCGTGGATGAGAACCGGAGCCACCCCATGACCGACGCGCAGGGCCCGCGGCCGTTCGTCCGCCGCCACCATTGGATGGTCCGCATCACCCATTGGGTGACCGTGGTGGTGTTGGCGGGCATGATCACGAGCGGCCTGCAGATCTACGAGGCGTACGCCCGCTTCGGGAACCGCGGCGGGTCGTACTTCCCGAGTCCGCTCGACGGGGCGCAGTTCCCGCACTGGAGCCGGCTGGGCGGCTGGCTTGCCGGGGC